>CAYXGP010000003.1:0-28577 GCA_964464515.1 uncultured Enterobacterales bacterium | reverse complement strand
GCCTCGGCGGCTCCACGCCAGGACAGCGCTCCCAGATCTACAAGCTCGTCGCCGATAAGTCCGGGAGCGCGCCAGAAGAGCTCGTCAAGAAGATCGAGGACATCGTCGGTCTCACAGCGGACTCCGACAAAGACTCCGACAAAGACACGACCAGCGACTCTTCCGGCACCGATCAGAACGCCGCGAAGTGATCACCACACGCGCGTCCCCGGACGGCGCTCCAGAGGGCCCGCATGTGGTACTGCTCTCGCTGCCTGCAGACCTTTCCGGAGGAACCGGAGCGCTGCCCCAACATGACCTGCGGGGCGGCCCGACCCGCCCGGGGCTGGGGACGTCTGCTGTCCGGTGGCGACATCCTCGATCGGTCGTACCTGGTCTCTGAGCGCCTTGCGCTGGGCGGCGCGGGGGTCGCCTACAGGGCGCGCGAGCTGGACGCTGACGGCGAGCCGGCAGGGCCCGAGCTGGCCATCAAGGTGCTGTACGAGCAGCGCGATCGGGGACCGTTCCGGGAGCGGCTCGCCAACGAGGCCCGCATCCTGGGCCACCTGAGCCACAACAACATCGTACGGTGTGTCGGCTTCGTGGAGCGCGGCGGCCACCCGCCGTACCTGATCACCCGCTTCGAGGCCGGCGGCGACCTCCAGGATCACGTCGCCCGTCACGGGCCGCTCTCGCCGGCCATCGCCGCCAACGTGCTGCGTCAGGTGCTGCTGGGGCTGGAGGCGGCCCACAAGCGCGGGGTGATCCACCGAGACCTGAAGCCCCAGAACATCCTCCTCCGCGAGCGCACTCCCGCGGACAAGCCCCCGCGGGTGCGCGTGGCGGACTTCGGCATCGCGAAGATCGCCGGCGGGCTGTCGGAGGGGCTCACCCGCGCAGGCACCTTCATCGGTTCACCCGCCTGGGCTGCCCCCGAGCAGTTCGCTGGCGAGCCGGCAACCCCAGCCACGGACGTCTTCTCTGCCGGTCTGTTGCTGTACTTCATGGTCTCCGGGCGCACGCTGCTGGGGCCACGCGAGCAGCTCGATCCGGCCTCCGCGCGGGGGATCCTGCTGTCGCGGATCCCGCCGTGCCTGCCAGAGACCCGCGGGGGATCGCGCTGGAATCGTTTTCTGCAGGACGTCCTCGATGGGGTGGTGGTCGCTGAACCGTCCGATCGCTGGACCGTCCGCGAGGTGCTGATGTGCCTGTCGGGCCGTACTGTCCGCCGCCGCGCTGCCAGCCCCGCGCCGGCACCCTCCCCGCAGAGATCCCACACGCAGCAGAGATCCCACACACACCAGAGATCCCACACGCACTCGGGCACCTCCCGATCCGCGCCGCCGCGCGGCACGCCTCGCCGCGCGCCCTCCGCGCGCTCGACCGCCGGGCTCACGCTGGACGACGTCTTCTCATCCACCTCTACGCGATCGAGCGGGGTCCGCCAGCACCGGATCGGTCGTCCCAGCACCACGACCTCCGGGGTGTTCGACGCCGCGCAGCCCACGCCGGAGGCCCTCGACCTGCTGCGCGCGCTGGGCACCGCCTCCGCCGAGCGGCGCCCTGCGCTGGCCCAGGAGCTGCTCCGGGCACACCCCATGCGGCTTCGCCAGGCCATCCGCAGTCACCGGCCGGGTGCGGAGCCCGCGGTGGGGTGTGGCATCTCCTGGGGGGCTGCGCTGCTGACCCGGCGCGACTGGCTGCCGCAGGTGCGCGGGCTCCTGGCGGATCGCTCGCCGACCGTGCGGGCCGCCGCCGCCGATGCCATCGCCGAGCTGGGGGGAGAGGACGCGATCCGCACGCTGGGCGCCATGATGCGTGACCGCAGCGAGGAGGTGCGGGCCTCTGTCGCCCTCGCGCTGGCCCGGGCCTGCGCAGCGCAGGAGCGGCGTGGGGCGGGCCGGCGTCTGCTGCGGGAGGCGCGGCACGACCCCAGCCCCATGGTTCAGGCTGCTGTCGATCGGGCGCTCGACCTCATCGAGCGATAGAGGTCCCGCTTCGGTCTGAGGCGGGAGGGACTGATGGGTATCGACAAGGGCGCGCGGGTGCGCGTGACGCATGGAAAGGGCGCCGGCGCGGTCGGCACGGTCTTCTGGAAGGGCAAGAACAAGTGGGGCGACGGCGAGCGGCTCGGCATCCGCGGCGACGACGGCGAGACCTACTGGACGGCCGACAGCGACGTGGAGGCATCCGACGCAGACATCCCTGAGTCGCTGACCTTCGAGCGCGGCGATCGGGTGCGCTTCCGGGCCGGCGGTCGGGAGGGCACCGGCGCGGTGTTCTGGACAGGCGAGAACCGCCACGGACCCGGCCAGCGGCTCGGCATCCGCGACGACGCCGACCCGGACGAGGCGGTGTGGCTGGACGCGATGTACGCCGCGCCCCTGGAGGACGAGCCGGCCGCTGCAGCGGGCTCTGGGGGGGGCGCCCCATCAGCCGATCCCGACACCTCCGACGTCGAGGAGATCCCCGCCGACTACACCACCGCTGTCGGGCTGGACGAGATGCCGCCGGCGCCGCCCATGGACGACGCAGCCCTGGACGCGATGGCGGCCTGGGTCGACGAAGAGGCTGAGTAGCGGGATCCGAGCCTGCGCTCGATCGTGTGGCCATGTGGCTTCTCATCTGGTTCATCGCCTGCGCGAAGTCCCTCCCCGCCCCGGACGGGCCGGAGGTCCCCGCCGTAGATCTGCCCGAGACGGCGCACCCCTCTTGTGGAGACGACGCCCGGCAGATCATCGCGATGCCCGAGCGATACGACACAGCGGTGGACATGGGTTTTACCCGCTACGCCGAGGTGGTGGCGCCGAGCGGCCAGCCGATCCGCATCCTGGCCCAGCCCTCGCTGTCAGACGCCCAGGTGCTGCGGGCCCGCAACCTGCTGCGTTTCTTCCTGACCGACGTGCCGGGGACGCGGTACGGCGCGGACAAGGCGGCTGTGGCCGACGCGATGGCGGCCAACGAGGCCCTCTTGTTGCTGCTCGACGGGGAGCACGAGGAGGGAAACGAGCCGCGCCTGGAGGGACAGCCGCTGTACCACGACGAGCTGCCGGCGGACGGATCGCTCTGGTACACCAGCAATGACTACGACCATCGCGACGCCGGCCTCGAGGAGATCTTCCACCTCGTGCACGACGCGGGCATCGGCACGTACCTGCCGGGGGCGCTGCCGGCCTACCAGTCCGAGCTGCTGGCCGAGGCCGAGGCGGCGACGGGCGACGGTCGCTGGGGGATCGCCGTCGATCCGGAGGTGGAGGACTGGCTGGACGAGCTGCGGCGCGAGGAGAGCCTGGCGCAGGAGTACATCGCGTCGGTCATCGACAGCTACTACGGGCTGTGGGGGGCCTGGGACGAGGGGGACGGCGGCATGTGGGGGATCTACATCGCGAAGACACGCGGAGATGTGCAGACTCTGGACGCCCCCGGGGCGGCGCTGCTGGAGGCGTTCCTGCCTTCGATGATGGACCAGGCGGTGATCGATCCTGCGTTCTCGGGGACGTTCTCGCTCGTATTCGATGAGACAGTTCCGTATACACACAAGTCACGGTACCTGAGGCACGTGATTCTCACCGGAGGCGGCGACGCGGACGTCCAGGGCGGAGATGGTGACGAGACGATGCGGGGGAACGCCGGGGACAACCGACTCGACGGCGCGGAAGGCGCTGATACGGTGGTTTATTGCGCAGACCAGGCGGACTTCATCGTCGCGCGGGACGGCGATGCGCTGACGGTGACCGGAGAGGGGACGGATACGCTGGTGAGCGTCGAGACGATCCACTTTCTCGACGGGGCCGTCTCTGCAGAGTCCCTTCAGGAAGGGGTCACTGTAGAGAGTCTTCGCGCAGCGCCTTGAGCTGACGAACGGTCGAGGTGTGCAGCCCGTCAGGGAGCGCGTCGAGCGAGAAGAAGCGCGCGTCGGCGATCTCAATCCAGTCGCGGTGGAGGTCGCCGGAGACCTCGGCGCGGAAGAACCCCACGTGGTCGCTGTGGCGCCCCTCGAAGAACGTCTGAAGCGTGAGCAACCGCGGCGGGATGAGCACCTCCAGGCCGACCTCCTCGCGCAGCTCTCGGGTCACGGCCTGCTCCAGCGTCTCGCCCCGATCGACCCGGCCGCCGGGAAAGAACCACCCGTCCATGTAGGTGTGTCGGACCAGGAGCACGCGCCCGTCGGGCGCCACCGGCGCGACCCGCACGCCCAGCGTCACCGGACCACGGACCCGCCGGAATCTCTTGCCGATCTGGTAGCCCAGCCAGATGAGGCGTCCGTGCAGGGGGCGCTCAGCCACCGCCGAACCGCTCTTTCATGGCTGCGACGGCGTCTGCGTCGATCTTGCCGATCAGCGGGGGGATCACCGTGAACGGCCGGCCCGGGGCCAGCGCCGTCAGATCGAGGTGGG
Source organism: uncultured Enterobacterales bacterium (assembly GCA_964464515.1). Lineage (GTDB taxonomy): Bacteria > Myxococcota_A > UBA796 > UBA796 > UBA2385 > CAYXGP01. The sequence goes on along the minus strand of CAYXGP010000003.1, from coordinate 24,201 downwards.
CCGACGGCGGACCCGCCCGCTCCTCCTCCGAGAGCTGGAGGCCGTCGAGCAGACGCCCGGCCAGGTTGGGGATCACCGGGAGCGCCGCGACGCCGTTCAGCTTGATGAGGTTCAGGCACGTGCGGATGATCATCGCCGCCTGGTCGCGGTCGGTCTTGAGAACACTCCACGGCGCCTGCGCGTCGATGTACAGATTGCCCAGCGTCCACAGCGTGCGCAGCGCGCGCAGGGCCGGACGGAACTCCAGAGCGGCCATGTGCCGCTCGTAGGCCGCGACCTGCTCTGCACAGTCTGCGGCGAGCTTCTCTTCGGCTTCTCCGGGCACGCCCCCTGGGGGGATCTCCAAGCCGAACGTGCCCTTCGTGCAGAATTTTCTCCTGGTAAACTGCAGCACTCGGTTGGCGAAGTTTCCGAAGATACCCGCGAGGTCCTTGTTGACGGTGTTCGCGAACAGCTCCCAGGTGAAGTTGCTGTCGGCGGTCTCGGGCGCGTTCGCCATCAGGTAGTAGCGCCAGTAGTCCGCGGGGAACACATCCAGCGCGGCGTCTGTGAACACCCCGCGCTGCTGACTCGTGGAGAACTTGCCGCCGCAGTACTGCAGCCAGTGGAAGCCCTTGATTTGATCGGGCAGCTTCCAGGACGTCGAGGCGCCGAGCAACGTACCGGGGAACATCACCGTGTGGAACGGCAGGTTGTCCTTGCCCATGAACTGGGTGTAGTGGATATCTTCGGCGTCGACCCAGTAGCCCCTCCAGGCGTCGGGCCGTCCTGCGGACTCGGCCCACTGCCGCGTCGCGGAGATGTACCCGATGGGGGCGTCGAACCACACATAGAAGACCTTTCCCTCGAACCCCTCCATGGGCACGGACACGCCCCAGCGCAGATCGCGCGTGATGCAGCGATTCTGCAGCCCCTCGCCGAGCCACTTGCCGGCGATCTGCCGACTCAGCGCCGGCCACTGGTCCCACGTGGCCTCCAGCCACTCCCGCAGCCGGGGCTCGAGGTCCTCCAGCGCCAGGAACAAGTGGCGGGTGCTGCGCACCTCCAGATCGGTGGCGCCGGAGATGGTGCTGCGCGGATCGACGAGATCGGTGGGGTCGAGCAGCCGGGTGCAGCTCTCGCACTGATCGCCGCGCGCCGCCTCGTAGCCGCAGTGGGGGCAGGTGCCGGTGACGTAGCGATCGGGCAGGAAGCGGCCGTCCGTTGCGGAGTAGACCTGGTCGATCTCGCGGGCCTGCAGGTGGCCGCCGGCCTCGAGCTGCCGGGCGATCTGCTGGGTGATCTCGTGGTTCTCGGGATCGGAGGTGCGCCCGAAGTGGTCGAACGAGATGCTGAACCGCGCGTAGATGTCTCGCTGGACGCCGTGCTGCTCAGCGCAGTAGGCCGCGACGTCCTGCCCGGCGGCCTCCGCGGCCAGCTCTGCCGGCGCGCCGTGCTCGTCTGTGGCGCAGATGTAGAGGACATCCTCGCCCCGCTGACGCAGGAAGCGCGCGTAGACGTCGGCCGGGAGCATCGAGCCGATCAGGTTGCCCAGGTGCTTGATGCCGTTGATGTAGGGGAGCGCGGAGGTGATCAGGTGGCGCATGGGGCCCTCCCGGTGAGGGGCTTGCGGGTAACTCATTCCCCCGGGATTCTGCAGGTAGTCGGGGCTCGCGGCCCCGGGCCCGTGGATGTCGGCCGCACGATCTCGCCGATCCACGTTCTCGCGTGATCACGAATCCGCGCTCCTCACGCAGTCGTCTCCGCGATCCGCGAGGTGGAACAGAATGGTCGAGGGCTGGTTTCCGAGCCGAACCGGGTGGATAGTTACCCGCGTATGTCCCCCACCCCCTCCTACCACGCACAGGTCCTCCGTCTGCGGAAGCTGGCCGCCGTCGCGTTGGCCCGGTATCCGCTGCGCGTGGAGCGTTTCCGCCTGCTGTGCCACGGCGAGAACACCACGTTTCGGGTGCGGGCCGACGGCAGCGACTGGCTGCTGCGCATCCATCGGCTCGACTACCAGAGCCCTGCGGCCATCCGCGGCGAGGTGGCCTGGCTGGCTGCGCTGCGGCGCGACACCGATCTGGGCGTGCCTGATCCGGTGCCGGGACGCGACGGAGACTTCGTGCAGGAAGTGACGCACCCGGCGCTGGCCCGGTCGCGGTCGGTGGTGCTGTTCCGCTGGATGCCGGGGACCTTCTACGCGAAGGGGCTGCGGCCAGCTCACCTGCGGTCGGTCGGGGTGCTGACGGCGCGCCTGCAAGAGCACGCCCGCCGCTGGGAGCGGTCTGAGGACTTTCAGCGGGCGCGGATCGACATCCAGGAGCTGATCGGCCCTGGCGCGCTGTGGACCGATCCCCTGGCGACCCCCGAGCTGTCCGGTGCGCAACGCGACCTGTTCACCCGGACGCGGGAGCGGCTGATCGCCGAGCTCGACGGGCTGGGCACCGGCCCCGAGGTGTTCGGGCTCATCCACGCCGATCTGCACCACGGCAACTATTTGTTCCAGTCTGGGCGCTTGTCTCGGTCGGTCGGGCGCGGGTCCGGGGAGCGAGTCTGCGCCATCGACTTCGACGACACCGCCTTCAGCTACCGCGTGTACGATCTGGCGGTCACCGCGCGCGCGCTGCGGAGCCACGCGCGGCTGCCGGCGCTTCGAGAGGCGCTGCTTGAGGGGTATGCGTCTGTGCGCGCGCTCAGCGCGCCGGAGCTGGCGGCGCTGGATCCGCTCATCGTGGCGCGGGGGCTGTGCCTGCTGGGGTGGCTCAACGGGCGGCGCGACAACCCGGCGCTCTCGGAGATCATCCCGGAGGCGATCGCGCGGGAGGAGCGGGTCGCGCGGGCCTACATGGAGAGGTGAGGCGCCGCGGCACGCAGACTCTACATGATCCTACTTGAATCCCGGATCTCCGCAGGCTATCGGTCGAACCCCGACCTGCGAGGTTCCCATGCCCGACCAGACCCCCGAGACGCGCCCCACCGAAGCCGCCGAGATCGCGCTCGCCGCGGTGCTTCGTCCCTACCGCGCCGACTGGAAGCGGCGGGAGAAGCTCAGCAAGTACATCGAGCAGTGTCTGCGCGCGGCGAAGCGGGGGGACTTCTTCGCGGTCGCTGAGCTGGTCGGCCGGCGGGAGGTCGCCGCCGTCAGCGGGGATCCCGGGCTGGCCGGAGCTGCCGGGCAGATCGCCCGCCTCGGCGTCTGGGCGCAGACCGCGATCACCGCGTATCGCGAGGACTTCCTCGCGGATCTGGCGGCGGAGGCTCGCGCCGCGTCTCTGTTTCTGCAGATCGACTTCCCGCGCTTCACTTCGCGCAAGGGCATCACCGGAGACATCCGATTCGAGGAGCGGAAGACCACGGTGGGTGGAGCCACCCTCAAGTCCGTGGATCCGCGCCGGATCGTCGCCGCGATCAAGAAGCTCGATCGTCGCCTCTACGGCCGCGCCTTCAATCCCCAGACCTTCATCGACAAGATCTACGACAGCTATCAGGCCATCGCCGACGACGGAGACCTGGTGCATATGAGCGAGATCTACCTGCAGGTGGTGATCGATCGGCAGTCGGCGGCGTTCTACAAGGACATGGCCAAGGGACGTTTCCGCGGGTATCCGCGCGACGAGTTCGCCGTGGACTTCTGGCGTTATTTCTGCTCAGACGTCCAGCAGACGACATCCGGACATTTTCTGACCTGGCGCCCTGGCCGAACGTCGGCCATGTGGATGATCGATCGCGACGGTGAACGTCGTCAGATCGCCACCCTGTCATTCCAGAGACGACGATGAGTGAAAACATCCAGCCATTCGAGGCCCGGACCATCATCGAGAGCCTGCGCAAGGGAGTGGTCCCCGTGGCACACGTGCCCCGCTTCTCCGTAGGGCGGGAGCGCTGGCTGAGCTACATCCGCAGCGATCTGCGCGACTTCATCGCCCACGGCGGCTCCAAGGTCCGCTTCATCAATGGCGACTACGGCGACGGCAAGACGCACTTCATGTCGGTCATCGGCCACCTCGCGCGGGAGGCCGGCTTCGCGGTCTCGTTCGTGGTCCTCACCCGCGAGGTCCCACTCCACAAGTTCGAGCTGGTCTACCGCGATGTCGCGCGTCAGCTCCAGGGTCGCCCCGCATCCGGAGCGGTACTGCAGCGCGGGATCCGTGCTCTGGCAGAGGCCTGGGTGACGCAGCTCGACGGTCCTTCAGACACCCTGGCCGATGTGCTGCGCGCTCTACCGGGGATGGATCTCAGCTTCGCGAACGCGCTGACGGCGCTGGCTGACCTGCACCACGCCCCGCTTGCTGAGGGCGAGACTGCGGAGTCCCGCGCGGAGAGACGAGAGGTGGTCTTGCGTTGGCTGGAGGGTGATCGCATCGCCAAGCGTACGCTCCGTCCCCTGGCCATCCACGAAAACCTCGACAAGACAAACAGCAAGCGCTTCCTGACGTCGCTGGTGGCCTGGCTGCGTCACCTGGGCCACGCAGGTCTGGTGTTGCTCCTCGACGAGGTCGAGACGGTGATGGCGCGCTCGTCGTCGCTGCGGAACGCCGCCTACGAGAACATCCGCCTGTTGATCGACAGCACCAACGAGGCCAACCACACCCACCTGTTCTTCTCGGTGATTCCCGAGGTGCTGCTCACCGAGAAGGGGTTCCGCTCCTATGACGCTCTGTGGAGTCGGGTTCGCTCCCTCGGTGACGATACACGTCTCAATTATCGGGGCGTGCTCATCGATCTGCACCGAACCCCGCTGGGTGCTGCCGAGCTGCTCCGGCTGGGGCAGCACCTGCGCCAGATCCATGGCGTTGCTTACCGCTGGAGCACAGACGCCGTGAGCGACGCGCGCCTGCGGGCAGTGAGCGAGGAGCTGCAGCGCCTGGGCATCGCCAGCCAGGTGCGCACCTACATCCGGCAGGTGGTGGAGATCCTCGATGGCGCTGAGCAAGGCGCTGCTGAGGCCGCTCCGCAGGTCGCTGCGGGCGACACACAGCCGAGCTGGGATGCCTGAGCCCTTCCAGAACGGGGCTGGTGAGAGCGGGTCCATCCAGACCGGGTCCCTCCACACCGGGTCCCTCCAGATCGGGGCCGCCCAGACCGAGCCGGACCCATTCGCCGCCCGACAAGCCGTCGAACGGCTGCGCAGCGGGGTTTTCGATCCCCTGGCCGTGCGCACGCTGACGATCGGTGGGCCCCGCCTGCTGCGCGTGGGGGGCCTGGACACCGATCCTCCGTCACCGCCTCCCCACCTGTGCCTGCGTGGGGCCTACGGCGACGGCAAGTCCCACAGCCTGCAGTTCCTGCGTGATCAGGCGTTGGCTCGAGGGTTCGCGGTCAGCCTGGTGACGCTGGACCCCCGGGAGGTGCCGTTTCACCATCCCCGGGTGGTGGTCCGGCAGCTCATGCGTCGCCTCCAACTTCCCGGCGAGGAGCGCTCCCTTGTTCGCGCCTGGCAGGCCCACGCTGCCGAGCGGGAGCCCGGCACGCCACCCGAGGCGCTGCTCCCTGCGCAGATGCCGCGGCTGTTCCGAGACGTTTTGAGCGCCTTCGCGCGGTCTACCCGCCCTCTGACGCCGCGACAAAAACGGGCCAAGGCGCACCGCCGCTACCGTCCCAGGGCGTTCCCCATCCACCTGCGGCGCGCGCTGGCCGCCGAAGTCGTCTCACTCCGTAGCGTTCGTTGGGCGCTGCACTACCGCCAGGTGCCGGGTGCGCGGAGCGGCTCTCTGGCCTGGTCCGGGCCAGAGGCGGCGCTGGCGATGGTCCGCGGGATGGCGGAGCTGATCGCCAGTATGGGGCATGCCGGCTGGGTGGTGCTGTTCGACGAGGCCGAGTCCATCGCGCAGCTCCGGGCTCCCTCGCGTCGGCGAGCGTGGCAGCTCCTGGAGCGGTGGCTGGAGCCGGCGTCGGCGTTGCTGCCGGTCTTTGCGTTCACCGACGATCTTCTGCGGGCGATGGAGGCTGACGGCGTGACCCTCCCCGACGTGAACATGATCTCCCTGCAGGGGCTCGACCCCGCTGATTGGGAGGGGGTGCTGCCGGGGCTCGTCGCGCTGCACGGGCGGGCCTACGGCTGGGTGCCCGAGGTCGCTCCGCTGCGACGTCGGCTTCAGGCCATCGCCGGCCAACAGACGCGTCTGCAGCTCAAGGCGCTGGTGCATGAGCTGGATCTGCAGGAGCAGGCCCGCAACGGGTAGCCCCGTGGACTCCCCGCTGCGGGCCCTGCCCCATACCTTCCGGGCCTTCTACGGCTCCTTCCGCGCCCTGAGGCCCGCCCAGCGACAGACCATCGCGCCGATCCTCGCCGGGCAGGATCTGGTCCTGCAGTCAGCCACCGGGTCCGGAAAGACCGAGGCGGTCCTCGCCCCCTGCTTGGAGCGAATGCTGACCGACCAGCGCAGGTGGTCCCTCATCATGGTGGTTCCCACCCGCGCGCTGGTCCAGGATCTCCTGCGTCGAATCACGACGCCGGTTCGCGGACGACTCGGGCTCCAGATCGCGGTCCGCACCGGAGATCTCAAGCGAGCGGGCGGCGCGCGACCCGACCTCCTGCTGACCACGCCGGAGTCCCTGGACGTGGCCCTGGGCAGCGAGAACCCGATCGTGCGGGGGCTGCTCGATCGTGCGGGGGTAGTCATCCTCGATGAGGCACACGCCACCGCGAGTCGTCCCCGGGGCGATCAGCTCCGCCTGGTGTTGGGGCGCCGGGCACCCCCCGCGCCGGCGGGGCTTGGGGGGGGGGGGGTGGGGGGGGGCGCGCCCCCCCCCCGGGAGGGGGGACCTGCAGCGGATCGCCCTTTCGGCGACCCTGGCGGATCCGGACGCCGTCATCTCCAGCTTCGAGCTCAGCCGCGATGCCGCGCGGATCGTGGCCTCCGGCGGGCCGCTGATCGACGCTCGGCTCGTGCACCTCCAGCGCGACGGCGATCTCCCCGCGCTGTTGGCCGATCTCCCGGTTCGCTTCGGCGCCGAGAAGTCCCTGCTGTTCGTCGATAGTCGGCGGCGATGCGAGCAGATCCACGCCGTTCTCTCGGGCGTGCTGGACTGCGATCTTCACTACTCGAACCTGTCGGTGCGGGAGCGCCACGCCGTCGAGCGGCGCTTCCGGGAGCGTCGCCGTGGAGTGTGCGTCGCCACCAGCACCCTGGAGCTGGGGATCGACATCGGCGATGTGGGCGCCGTGCTGCTGTATGGGCCGCCTCACGGGATCTCTCCCTTCCTGCAGCGGCTGGGACGCGCTGGCCGGCGCCGTGGGATCTGCCCCGTGTGGTGTCTGTGCTGGGGGCCCCTCGCTGGAGAGCAGCTCCTTCGCTTCCTGGGTCTCCTGCGAGCCGCGCGGGACGGGCGGGTGGAGGCGCCGCGGCCTCGGGTCTACCCGTCGGTGCTGGCCCAGCAGATCCTGTCCAGCGTCTACGCCGAGCATCGCCTCTCTCCCACCGACCTTCGCGCGCGGTATCCGGAGCGGGGCGACGAGCTGGTGCCGCTGCTGGCACACATGCAGACCCGGGGCTGGCTGCGGGCTGACGCCACGGGCCACCTGATCGGTGGCTGGCGCTACCATCGGGCGCGGATCGAGCGTGGGATCTGGAGCAACCTGCCGCCCGAGCCGCAGCCGGCGGCCCTGGTGGTGGAGGAGACGGTCGTGGCAGAGCTCCCTGCGGGAGTGGCCCGACAGCTCGACCCGGGCGACGTTGTACAGCTCGCCGGGCGGCGGCTGCGTATCCGCGATGTCGATCTGGACGGTGAACGTCGACAGGTTCTAGCCGCGCCCAGTGAGCGGGAGCCGACCACGGAGCCCACCTGGCTGGGCGCGGGCGCCCCGGTGACCTGGGATGCCGCCCAGGCGGTTCGCGCGCTGCTGCAGGAGCCCCACTCTGCGCCGATGGACGAGCCCGGACTCGGCGTTCGGACGCGTCGCCTGCTCGCCGCAGAGCTGGCCCGTCCGCGGGCGCGGCTGGCCAACGGTGTGGAGGTCTACCGGGAACCCGACGGTACCTGGCGCTACCTGACGTGGCTCGGCAGCTTCGGAAATCAAGTGCTGCGGGAGTCCATCCGCGCTGCCTACCCCGACGATCCTGCGCCGCGCAGCGACCCGCTGGGCCTGCGCTGCCCTCAAAGGCTGGTCTTCCGCCGCCTGCCGCTGCCCGTGGGGGCGGCGGCCTTCACCGACTGGGCAGGCTCCCACCTGCGGTTGCTGCGCGCGGCCGTTCCGCTGCCGGTGCTGAGCGCTGCGCTGCCGCGCGGGCTGCTGGTCGAGGAGCTGGTGCGGCACCTCTACGACCCCCGCGTGGATCGCGCCTTCGGCCGCCTGCTCGCTACATCCGACGAAGTGGTCAGTGGGGATGTGGCCGCGCTGGAGATTCCCGAGGCGCTTCCCATCGCGCCGGCTGTTTCATTTCCTGCACCGGGACCGGATCTGCTGGCGATGGAGCGTGCGCGCTGGCCGCGCGGGAGCCGAGGACCGGGGGCTCCCACCTCGCTGACGGCGGCGGTGATCGGCCGGTGGCTCCGACACGGACAGTGTGAGCGTTCTCTGGCCTGGTGGCCCGCCAGTGATCCTGCGCCCCGGGACGTGCGGTTCCGCCGGCAGTCGCGCCTGGATGCGGTGGAGGGCGCGCTGCGTCAACGCGGAGACGCCGTTCGGTTGGCGACCGGTCCAGTCCAGGCGGCCCTCGGCGCGCTGGGGGCAGGACTTGAACAAGGAGGGCGCGCCTGGCTGCTTCGTCCTCGACTGCGCGACGCCGATCAGATCGGGCCCGATTCGATCACAGGCGGGCTCTCGGCGTCCCCGGATCTGGTGGAGATCACCCGGCGCGGAGAGGCGCTGCACGTCGCGCCGGGGATCGTCTCGGCGAGCTCCGATCCCCCCGGCCATCGCCGGTGGCAAGTGGTCCTGTCCGCACTGCTCCTCTCCCGGGCCGGGTGGCCGGTCACCGAGGCCCTGTTGGTCTCTCCGCCGCTGCATGTGGAGCGCTTCGCCCTTGCACCCTGGCGGGCCGCCGCCGCGAAGCTGCTGGCCCGTCTGGAGCAGATCCGCGCCGCGCCACCCGGGAAACTCCCGGCGCGACTCGGTCCCGCCTGCCCAGGCTGCCCCATCCTCTCTCGCTGTCTGCCGGACGCGCTGCGGGACGAGCCGGTGCTGCTTCTGCCAGACTTGAAGGCGGCGGTGCGGGAGGTCCTGCGCGCTGGGGGCCGGACTGACTTGCAGTCTCTGGCAGCGCTCACTGAAGCGCCTCCCGATTCCGTCGAGCCGCCATCCCAGGATTCGTCGTTCCAGGAAGCATTGCCTGTGGGGTCACTGCCTGCCCGAGCGCGGGCGCTGCTGGAGCACCAGGTCACGATCGACCGGCCCCGCAGCCGTGTGTTGCCGTCCGACGTGCAGAAGGCGGTCTGCGTGGACTTGACCCTCATGCACGGACGGCCGATGTCCGTCGGAATCGCCGGACCGGGCAGAGCGCCGGTCGTCTTCCCGCTGGACCTCCCTTCAGGGTGGCCGGCGTTCATCGATGCGCTGGTAGAACGTTGCGCGGTTGGCGCCTGCGTCCTGTTCTATGGCGGTTCTGTCTGGAGGACCCTCCAGCGCCTGGGTCGCACCCACGCGTTGGACCACTGGACGCCGCTGGAGAGCGTCCCCCGGCTCGATCTCCGGCGCCTGCTCCTGGACCATGTGACGCTCCCGGTCCCTGGGGTGGCCTCCCTGGCAGACACCGGGAACGTCCTGGGATTGGCGCCCATCCTGCTGCGGCCACCGAGCCTCCTCCACGCCCGTGCCGACCCCCCGGCGCCTCTGGTCGAGCGACTCGCGCTGGCGCTCTCGCTGTGGTCGTGGCTACACCAGCACCTCCAGGCCTGTGCGCCGCCGGTGGTGGTCGCCCAACCCGCCCGTCCCGTGCTCCGCAGCCTCCTCGGATTTCTGGGGCGGGAGCACCTCCACCGGCAGCGGTCCATCCAGGAGATGCAGGATCTCCCCCTTGTAGAGCGCGTCGCCCGACACCGTGCGCTGGGTCCCCTGACCGCCGGGGAGGCCCGACTGGACGCTGAGGGCCACCTGATCACGCCCCTGATCGGTGCCGCCGACTTCGGGCCCACTCGGCTCCGCGCGGGAGACTTCCTGCGCGCGGCGCGTCTGGGTACCCTGGACGTTCAGCGCGGGGCCCCGGTGATTCTGCATGCGCTGGACACCCGCGAGAAGATCGCCTGGATGAGGCTTCGCTCGGGGGCGGGCGGGTCGATCCAGCGCGGGGCGCAGGTCACGCTGGAGGAGGAGCTGGAAGATCGCAGCTACCCCCGTCTGGTCGCGATCAGTCGGACGGTTCTTGGGCACCCCGGGCACCCGGCGGCGCGTCTCCTCTCGGAGCCTTCCGCTCCGCTCCCTCCCGCCGAGGTGGTGTGGGCCAGAGCCTGGCTGGCGTCGGCGAACGTCGGGCTGAACTCCTCTCAGGAGGAAGCCTTGCTGTCCGCCTTCCGACAGCGCGTCGCGGTGATCGAAGGGCCCCCCGGCACGGGGAAGACCCACCTGCTGGCCTGGACGATGCTTGCCCTGATCGCGCGGTCTCAGGCCGCCGGCCGACCGATGCGAATCGCCGTGACAGCACTGACCCACCGGGCCATCGAGCAGCTCCTGGGCAAGACCCTGGCCGCGCGCCGGTGTCCCGCGGTGGAGGCGCTGCCGCTTCAGATCGCCAAGCTGGGCTCGTGGCGGGGCGGGGAGCTGCCCGAGGGCCTGACAGATCTCCGGGGGAGCTCGGAGATCGACGCGGCTCGCTGGCTGATCCTGGGGGCTACTGGGCAGGCGCTGAGCCGTGTGCTTGGGAGCGCACCACCCCGGTTCGATCTTGTGGTCTGCGACGAGGCATCCCAGCTCCTCGCTCCCCACGCGTGGCTGGCCCTCGTCCACGGCCGCGGCCGCGTGATCCTGGCGGGCGACACCAGGCAGCTGCCACCGATCGTCGTCAGCGCGCCCTTCCCCGGGGAAGAGGACATGCGGCGGTCGATCATGGAGCGCGTCGTCGCTCCGCGGGTGCGGCTGGAGGAGAGCTACCGACTGAGCGAGGGGCTGTGCGAATTCCCCAGCCGTACCTGGTACGACGGCAGACTGCGACCGGTCTCTGCAGTGCGTCCGTTGGTGCTCCCCCGCGCGAAGCCTGGCGATCCCTGTGACCGGATCCTGGCGGGCGGGCCGTGTACCTGTCTGTTGCTGCTCGACCATCGACATCGCACCGATCGCAGCCCCGAGGAGGCTGTCGCCATCGCTCGCCTGGTGACCCGCCTGATCGCCCACCATGGGCTCCCTCCTGAGCGGATCGCCGTGCTCTCTCCGCATCGCGCGCAGAACGGCTTGATCGCCGGTCTGCTGGAGGACCACCTCGGGTCCGAACGCCCGGTGGTAGATACTGTCGAGCGGCTCCAGGGTTCGGAGCGGGACGTGATCTTCTATGGACTGACGGCCTCAGATCCAGAGCGCGCGACGTCGGCGTTTCTCACCGATCCTCGACGGTTCAACGTAGCGATCACCCGGGCCCGAATGAAGCTGATCGTCGTCGGCAGCAGAGCTTTCTTCGACCTGATTCCCCGCGATGCCGACGAGGTCGCCGGTCGATCGCACCTGCTGGCGTTTGAGCGGTTCTGCGTGGAGAGCGGTGGGGTCTTTCATGGCTTCACGGACGAGCTTTCGGCTCCAGCCACGGCTCCAGCGGCGCCAGGTGCGCTCGATATCGTCGCGCCCGGCCCACTCGTCGCGCGGTGATCGGCTGCTCCACCTGCGCGTAGCTGGCCGTGAGCGTGCGCCGCCGGCTGGCGTGGGCGTCGCCGCAGGCGGGGTGCCAGGTGAGCCCCAGGAACGCCAGGAGCTGACGCGTCTGCCCCTCGGGATCCGCCACCAGGGCTTCGTACGACACCCGCCGGAGCGGCAGCGGCGGCGTGGCCTCCCAGTGGGCCATCAGTCGGCGGTACTGCTGATGGTACAGGCCGATGTGCTCCAGACGGCGCGACCACGCCAGCCCCTGTCGGAACGGCTGCTCGAAGCACGACAGCGCGACGTCCCACGGATCGCGGACGCAGTGGATCACCCGCGCGCCCGGCAGCAGCATGGCGGCGAGCCCGAGGTTTCGGAAGTTGGCGGGCATCTTGTCGATGACGAAGCGGCAGCCGGCAGCATGTTTGCGGCGCGCGGCCAGGTAGGCGGCGCCCAGCGCGGTGACCTGCGCCGGATCGGGGCGGTGGAGCGGCCAGCCGCCGAGCTGCCGGGCGGCGATGTCGAGATCATCCAGCTCGCCAGCGGGGCGGACCTCGGGGTGGCTGCCCAGCACGCGCTCGACCAGGCTCGTCCCCGAGCGGGGCATCCCCACGATGAGGACGGGCATCTCGCTGTGGTCGGCCGCGCGCGGCAGTCGCGGAAGGGCCTCGGGGCTGGTGGCCGCGATCAAGGCGTCGGTCTCGGCGATCAGCGCAGCGGGATCGAAGTCTCCGGGGAGCGCTGCGTTGCTGGCGGACCAGGCCGCGAAGGCGTCGCCGGGTCGATCGAGCTGGTCGTACAGCACGCCGAGTCGGTGATGGAGCATCGCCGTGACCACTGGGGGATGTTCGGCCGCAGCGAGGCGCTCCAGCAGCGGAAGCGCCGCGGCCGCCTCGCCCAGCCGACCCAGCACCGTGGCCCAGACGACACCCACCATGCCGTGCGTGCCCTCCGCGCCGCGGGTGAGCGGCGCCAGTACCTCGCGGGCCTCCACCAATCGGCCGGACTTCTCCAGGGCGTCTGCAAGCCCCAGCGTGAGGGGGAGGTCGCCGGGGTGGTGGGCCAGCGCGTGCAGAGACACCCGCGCGGCGAGACCGTAGCGGCCGCCCTCGCGCAGCAGCGCCCCCAGGCGGATCGCGGCCTCGCGGTCCTCTGGGGAGAGCGCCAGGGCCTGCAGCAGGGAGCGGATCGCCCCCGGGGGATCGCCGAGGGCCTCCTGGAGCTGCGCCAGGACGACCCACCCATCGCCCCACTCGGGGTGGTGGCCCAGCAACTCAGCGGCGAGTGTGGCGGCCTCCGGCAGGCGTCCGGCGGCCGCCAGGGTCCGCAGTCGCTCGATGGACGCGGGGGGGACAGGAGTGGATAGGGCAGGCTCCACGGGCGGGAGCGTTAGCACGCCGGGAGGCGTCGTGGCGGGAGCGCCGGACCCCGCGGGCGGGTAGGGCGGGTAGGGCGAAGAGAGCACCGGAGGTCGGCGTGGAGCAGCAGAAGAAGGAGAACGCGTACCTGGGTCAGGTTCTACAGAACCAGGTGCGGGTCGATCAGGAGCTTCGGCGGCGCAAGAGCGCGCCGGCGGCCGGTCCGCAGGCGCCGATGCGGCGTCGCGGTCTGGGCGGGCCCCCAGGGGCGGGGTCTGGAGGGCCGCGGGCGGTGGACTACCGGATCACCGGGTTCTGGCGCTGGTGTACGGTGGTGGTGCCGCCCAACGTCTACGTCGTGCATACGCGCCGAGGCCGACGGGCCCCGCTGCACATGGGGCTGGGCATCTCGTTCCGCTTCGATCCGGTGACCGACGCCTTCCTGGTCATCCCGGCGACGATGCAGACCATCATCATCAACGCCAACTGCATCTGCATCGAGCGGCAGGGGATCCTCGTGCAGGCCTATGTGCAGTGGATCATCGACGACCTCGCCGTGGCCTACCGGCGCCTGGACTTCTCCGACGCCGAGGACCCCACCCGCATCGTCAACATCCAGCTCAGCGAGCAGGCCGAGGCGGCGATCAAGGACAAGGTCTCCACCATGCACATCGACGAGGTGCTCGCGGACAAGCAGAGCATCATCGAGGAGCTGACCCATCGGCTGCGCACGGTGGTCGAGGGGCGCAAGGAGGAGGGCTCCGGACTGGGTCTCAAGATCGTCACGGTGCAGATCAAGGAGGCGGTGGTCAGCTCGACGAGCCTCTGGGAGAACCTCCAGGCCCCGTTCCGCTCCGAGCGCGATCGGGTGGCGCGGCTGGCCGAGCTGTCCAATCGCAGGGAGGTCACCGCGCAGGAGCTGGAGGTGCGGCGGCGGCAGGAGACGGCCACCATTACGGTCGAGGCGGAGCTGGCTGCGCTGCGCGCCGCGCAGGAGGCCAGCGGGTTCGATCGTCAGATCGTCGAGCGCACCCGCCGCCACGAGCTGGAGCAGGCTGCGATCCAGCGGGAGATCGCCGAGGAGAACGCCACCGAGCAAGCCCGCCAGGAGGCGGCCACAGCGCTGGCGCTCAAGGAGATCGCGCTGGCGCAGGAGCGTCTGCACCACGAGCTGACCCGGGCGCAGTCCGAGCTGGAGCGGGTGCGCGCGCAGTCGGCGCTCGACACAGCCGCTGAAGCGGCGCGGCTGGAGCTGGTGGAGATGCGCAGCCAGTCGGCTCAGCTGCAGGGTGAGCGGGACGTCGCGCTGGCACGGCAGCACCGCGCGGTGGACAACGACGTCTCTGCCGAGCTGCTGCGGTCGCGGCTGATCGGCGCGCTGCCGGAGCTGGCAGAGAAGCTGCCGGCGCCCGCAGAGCTGCGGACGGTGAGCATCGGGCCGGAGGTGGGGCCCGCGGGGCCGCTCCTGGCGCTCCTCACGAGCGCGCTGGAGATCCTGGAGGGGCGCGCAGCCGGTCGGTCGTCACCTGCTCAGGCATCAGCAGGTCATCAACCATCACCAGGTCATCAATGAGTGCAGCCCGACGGAGCGAAACCCCACCCGGGTGTAGCAGCGCACCGCAGCGGTGTTGGCGCGCTGGACGGTGAGGGTCACGCGCGGTCGACGCTTCAGGAGGCCTCCGCACAGCGTGCGCAGGGCGTGCTGGGCGATTCGCTGTCCGCGATGCTCCGGGGGGACGAAGATGTCGGCGACCCGGGCGCCGTGCGTGCCGTCGGTCGAGACATCGGCGCTGAACACCAGCTCGCCGTTCTCTTCGAGCACCCACACCGACCCGGCGTCGACACGGGCCGCGATGATGGCGCGCTGCTCGTCGAGGTCCACGGTGTCTGCGAGCGGATCCAGCTCGGCGATCAGCAGCGAGATGTGGTGCTCCAGCAGCGGCTCCCCGTCGGAGTGGCGGGCGGGTCGGAGCAGGCGGACGGCGCCCGGCGCGACGTCGTAGCAGACCATGAGCAGGTGCGTCTGTTGGATACGGTACCGCGGGCGTCCCAGCCCTTCCCAGGCGGCTTCTGCGGCTGACTGTGTGCCGAGCAGGGTGAACGGCAGCCCGTGTCGGATCAGCAGCGCCCCGATCTCCCGACAGCCGTCGCCATCTCCAAAGGGCACGCAGCAGGTGTAGATCCGCGGGACGGGGGAGAGGGGCGCGTAGGCGACGGCGCGCAGCGGTCGGCCGACGCCGAGCCAGTGGTTCTCGGGGAGCCCCTCGCGCTCGAGGAGGTCGAGGAGATCGACGTTCGCTACAGGATCGATCTCCAGGAGTCGCCAGACGGCACCAAGGTCTTCGTGGGTCAGCCTGAGGACCGTCACCGGGCGCCAGGGACCAGGCGGCGCAGCCGCGGGGCGATCTCTTCGAGGAGCGGCGGCCCGTGTCCCGAGCACAGCGCGTCGATCTGCGGCATCTGCTCCAGGAAGCCCCGCACCGCGTCACGGCACTGCTCCGCCTCCTGCGAGAACCCCGGGTGGGCGAGCCTCAAATTCCTCGTCGTGCGGATGGGGGGCGTCCCCACCAGGATGGCGTCGCCGCTGAACAGCGTGGCGGTGGCGGCGTGGTACAGCATCGACGAGCCCTCGGTGTGGCCCGGCACATGGATCGCCTCCCATCCCTGCTGCCACCCTCCGTTCCCCCATGTCTCGTCCACGGGTGTGCGCGCGGGCCAGCGGTCTTCGACGTGACACAGCAGCTCTGTGTACCAGCGGGCCCTACCGCGGGCCAGCGGCGGCGGGGGCTGCTCGCCGGTGAGGAACGGCGCGTCGTCGGCGTGACAGGCCACCGGGCACCGGAAGTGCTCGCGGAGGGCCCCCGCGTTGCCCGCGTGATCGCTGTGGCGGTGGGTCAGCAGGATTCCGGAGAGGTCTCCCGGACCGCTCACTCCGCAGGTCGCGAGCTGCTTCAGCAGGCGCCGCAGCTCCAGGGGGTGTCCGGCGTCGATCAGCCAGCGGCGTCCGCCGCCGTCGTCCATCAGCCAGACGTTCGAGAACCGGATGTGCTCGGTGAGGTGCACATGGGGGCTGATCTGTCGCATGGGGGCGCTCCGGGGCGACATCCGCTATCCTCGCGGGGTCTCCCCGTGGAGCCACCATGACCTCGCCTACCATCTCACGCCCTCCCCGAATTCGCCGATCGCATGTGCTGTCGCAGGGCCCGTGCCTGCGGACGCTCGCGGCGGTCGCGCTCGGAACCCTCCGGCCGCGCCCGAAGGAGACGCCCACCACGCCCGGTCCGGTGATCACCGCGACGCTCCCTCCCCGACCCGAGGCCCTGCTGACGTCGTACCGGGCCTGGTGCGGCGGGGCCGCCGACGCGCTGCCGGCGCATCTCTTCCCCCAGTGGGGCTTTCCGCTGATGGCGAAGGCGCTGGGAACCCTGCCCTGGCCGATGACGCGGGTGCTGAACCAGGGCTGCCGCGTAGCGTCGACCCGCGCGCTCGATCCCGCGGCTCCTCTGGAGTGCACCGCGCAGCTCACCGCGCTGTCGGAGGAGCCCGCCAAGGCGCGCATCACCACCACCATCACCACGCGAGCAGGCGACGGAGAGGTGCGCGCGGAGGTCTACGCCGTGGTGCCGCTGAAGGGCGGCAAGAAGAAGGGCGGCAAGCGCCGCGAGCCCGCCACCGTGCCCGCGGGGGCCGACTGCCTGGCGTGGTTCGAGCTGTCCCCCCGCGCGGGGCTGGACTTCGCGCTGCTGACCGGAGACTTCAACCCCATCCACTGGATCCCCCCCGCGGCGCGGGCCTCCGGCTTCAAGGCGCCGATCCTCCACGGGTTCGCCGCGCTGGCGTTGGCAGGGGAGGCGCTGATCGCCCGCCGGCTGGGGGGCGACGCGCGAGCCCTCACCGAGATCGACGTGCGCTTCGTCGGTCCGCTGGTGCTGCCGGCGAAGGTCGGGCTGTTCGTCACGCCAGGCGAAGACGGTCGACTGTCGCTCACCCTCGGACCGGGGGAGGGCGAGCGGGCCACGATGGTCGGCACTGCGCTGGTCAACACTGCGCCGGTCAACACTGCGCCGGTCAAACCTGCCACGGTGGGATGAGCGTCCCCTCGATGAACGCCCCGAATGTCCCCTCACAGCGCGGCGGACGCCCGCTGCGCACGCTGCGCACCCTGGTCGATGCGGGGCTGGTGACTGCGGAAGAGATCCCTTCGCTCGTGAAGGCGGTGGAGCGCTTCGCGGTGGGGCTCACCGGCGATGTCGCAGCGCTGATCGACCCCGATGACCCGGGCGATCCCATCGCCCGGCAGTATGTGCCCGCCGCCGCGGAGCTGCAGATCCGTCCCGAGGAGCGCGCTGATCCCATCGGGGACGCGCGCCACACGCCGCTGCCGGGGATCACGCATCGCTACCCCGATCGCCTGCTGCTCAAGCCGCTGCTGGTGTGTCCGGTGTATTGCCGGTTCTGCTTTCGTCGAGAGCAGGTGGGACCCGCCGGAGAGGTGCTCGACCCAGCCGCGCTGGACGCTGCGCTGACGTACATCGCCGCGCGTCCCGAGATCTGGGAGGTGATCCTGAGCGGGGGCGATCCGCTGATCCTCTCGCCTGCGCGCCTGTCGGCGATCCTGGGGCGGCTGCGCGCCATCTCCCATGTGGCGGTGGTGCGGATACACAGCCGGGTCCCCGTGGTCGATCCCGGGCGGATCGACGCCGCGATGGTCTCCATCTTCCGCGCGTCTGCGCCGGTGTGGGTGGTGATCCACGTCAACCATCCCCGAGAGCTGACGGCTGCGGCGCGGGCGGCGATCGGGCGGCTGGCCGACGCCGGGATCCCCCTCCTCAGTCAGTCGGTGCTGCTGCGGGGGGTCAACGACGACCCCGACACCCTGACGGCGCTGCTGCGCGCGCTGGTCGCCCTGCGGATCAAGCCCTACTACCTCCACCACGGCGATCTCGCGGCGGGGACGAGCCACCTGCGCACGTCTCTGGCGGAGGGGCAGGCCCTGATGGCGGCGCTGCGGGGGCGGGTGAGCGGGCTGTGCTTGCCCACGTACGTGCTCGATCTGCCCGGGGGCGCGGGGAAGGTGCCGGTCGGGCCAGCCTGGATCGAGGAGCAGCGGGAGGACGGGCGGTGCGTCATCAGAGATCCCCGGGGAGAGCGGCACATCTACCCGCCGACGCCCGAGGGGGCCGGTTAGGTGTCGGTGTTGAATCATGTGAGGTCTGATGCGCCTGCTTCCTTTCTTCATGTTGGCTTGCGTCGAGGCGCCCGAAGAGACCACCTTCGTCGGCGGCGGGGGCTCCCTGCTCGGGACCACCACGGGCGGAAGCACCACCGGTGGAGGCGCGACCACGGGGGGGACCACCACCGGGGGAACGACCACCACTGGAGGCACGACCACTACCGGAGGCACGACCACGACGGGGGGAGCGACCACGACCGGAGGGACCACGACCGGAGGCTCCACCACCGGGGGGACGACCCCCTCCGAGCCGGTCTGCGATGTCACCACAAAGAGCAAGACCCCCGCCTCCGCAGCCGATCCAGCGTTCGGAGAATTCGTGTTCACGGAGGTCGAGCCTGGGGGTGATCTGGGCGGGTTCGCGGGCGACGCTGCCGCGGGCTGGTGCTTCCAGGACGTCGATCCCAAGCTCGTGACCCTGGCCGATCTGACGGGGAGCGTCGAGGACCTCGAGTCGGGCGACTCGGTGGCCGAGGCCACGGTGGAGATCTGGCACGACGGTGAGCCCACCAGCAGCCCCGACGTGCGCCTGACCGGCGACACCAGCGGGCAGGTGATCGTGCCGGTGATGCGCTGTCAGCCCCACGATCTCCGCGTATCGACAGACGAGGACCTGGCCGAGACCAAGGAGACCACCGCGTCTCAGCAGATCCACGAGCCGACCACCAGAGCCGCGACGTTTGCGTCGGTCTCTTCGAGCACCGCCGCGCTCATTCCGGCGCTGCTCGGTGTCAGCGTCGACTCGGCGAACGGGATGGTCATGGGCGCAGCGCTGGACGCACAGGGCGCGCCGATGTCGGGAGCTCAGGTGGTCGTTCGTGATGAGACGGGCGCGATCCCCGAGTCTGCGCAGGCTTGGTACACAGTCTCGGAGTTCCCCGATCGAGATCAGGCAGAGACCTCTGAAGATGGACTCTGGCTGCTCACCAATGTCCCACAGGGTTGGTGGAGCGTCGATGTCTATACATATAGTGTAGATACGGGAGGCCACCTCCGAATGGGCACGGCCCTGATCTATGTAGACTCGGACGGTTTCTCCCTCGTGGACCTCTCCGTGGGCTTCGACGGCGGCCGCTACCCAGCGGGCTGTCTGCTGCGTTAAGCGGCGCACATGAGCCTGCCAGACCGACCCGTCGTCGCCATCACCGGTGCCAGCAGTGGCATCGGCATGGCTATCGCCCTCACGCTCGCCCCCCGGGGCGCCCACCTCATCCTGCTCGGCCGCGACGCTGCGCGGCTGTCCGCCGCCGAGGCCGCTTCGACCGGCATGGGCGCGTCGCGGGTGGATCTCCTCGCCGCCGACCTAGGCAAGGACGCCGATCTCGATCGGGTCTGCCAGACCCTGGGAGATCTGCCGCGCCTGGACGCCCTCATCCACAGCGCGGGGGTGGCGGCCATCGGTCCGCTGGCGCACAGCGGCGTGGCGCCGCTCGACTGGCAGTACCGGATCAACCTCCGGGCGCCGGTGGCGGTCACGCAGGGTGCCCTGTCGGCGCTGCAGCGCGCGCGCGGTCAGGTCGTCTTCATCAACTCCGGCGCGGGGCTGAACGCTCGCAAGAACTGGGGGCTGTACGCCGCCACCAAGCACGGGCTCAGGGCCATCGCCGACAGCCTGCGCGAAGAGGTCGCCGCCGACGGCGTGCGCGTGCTGTCGATCTACCCCGGCCGCACCGCGACCCCCATGCAGGCCCGCATCCGCAAGGCCGAGGGGGGCGTGTTCAAGCCGCGCGACTACATCCAGTCACGCGACGTGGCGGTGACCATCCTGGGGGCGCTGGAGCTCCCCCGCACCGCGCACATGGTCGACGTCAACATTCGGCGTGGCGCCGGCTGAGCGTTCGCTGACCCAGGGCCGCAGCGCGGAGCAGGCGCGCGCGCGGGGTCATCAGCCAGCGTCGTATGCGGTGCTTGCCGCCCAGGTTCACCGCGAAGCTGAGCACGATCAACTCGACGTCCATGCGCGGGTGGTGCTGCCGGAGCCAGGCCGCCTCGAGGGCTTCGCTGGCCTGTCGACCCTGCCCGCCGAAGACCTGCGCCAGTCCGGTGATGCCCGGACGCACGGTGAAGCGCCCATCCCGTCCGGTCCAGCCCAGCCGCTCCAGGTCGTCGGCCGTGAGCGGCCGCGGACCGACCATGCTCATGTCGCCCATCAGCACGTTGAGGAACTGAGCGGTCTCGTCGAGGCCGGTTCGACGCACCAGACGCCCGACCCGCGTGATCTCTCCGTCTCGCATGCTGCGCAGCTTGAGCACGCAGAACGGCTCCCCGCCGCGGCCGATCCGCTCCTGCCGAAACAGCATCGGTCCGCCGTCTTCGAGGCGGATGGCGGCGGCCAGCGCGGCCATCACCGGTCCCAGGACCGACAGACCGGCGAGCGCGAAGCCGACGTCGAAAAGGCGCGGGTTCATGCCGCCTCCTCATCGACAGCGCCGCTCTCTCGCTGCGTTAGCCGGGCGAGGGGAGAGACCGTGGTGAGCACGGCCTCCAGCGCCGGGCGCAGTCGCAGGAGCTGACGGGCGGCGATCACCCGATCCCACATCGGCTCCATGCGCTTCCAGCCCGCGGCGTACGCGAAGTGCTTGGCGCTGCGCGCAGGCGTGCCGTGGGCGCGACTGGCCCGGGCGATGTTGGCCCAGCTGTAGAACTGGCGGTAGGCGCGGTCGTAGCCGGCCTTCAGCTTCTGCGGGGACATGCCGCGGGGGCGGAACACCACCTGCCGCGTATCGTAGCGCTCCCAGTCGCGATGCAGGATGCGGCCCTCTGCCTCCATCCGTTGGAACAGCGCCGTGCCCGGGTAGGGCGTGGCGATGTGGAAGGTGGCGGTGGTGAGCCCGCGAGAGACCGCCCAGTCGACGGTGCGCTCGAACACGTCGGCGCGGTCGCCGTCGAGACCGAACACGAAGCTGCCGTTGATCATCACGCCCAGATCGTCGAGGCGCGCGACGGCGCGATCGTAGTCGCGGCCCAGGTTGTGTCGCTTGTTCGCGCCGGCCAGCGCCGCAGGCGTGAGCGTCTCGAAGCCGATGAAGACGCTGCGCAGGCCCGCGGCCACGGCCTGCTCGATGAGGTCACCGCGCAGGATGCTGTCTACCGTGGCGGCGCCCTGGAACAGCCGACCCATGCCGCGCATGCCGGCGAACAGCTCGCGGGCGAAGCGCGGCGCGCCCAGCAGGTGATCGTCCAGGAAGTACAGATGCCGGCCGGGCAGACGCGCGATCTCCGCGAGGGCGTCGTCTACTGCCTGGGTGTAGAAGCCCCGACCGCCGGCGAAGAACGCGTCGCGGTAGCAGAAGTCGCAGCGATGTGGACACCCGCGGGAGACCACCAGCGAGTTCGGCACGAGGTACCGGCTGCGGTCGATCAGGTCGCGGCGCAGGGGCGGCAGGCCCGCGAGGGTGCGCGGCCCCGAGGTGTAGCGGGGCTTCACGGCGCCGGTCTTCCAGTCGCGCAGAAACACCGGGAAGCTGTGGTCTGCCGGCCCCAGGAAGATCGCGTCGGCGTGGCGGGCGGCCTCATCGGGCAGGCTCGTGACGTGCAGACCGCCGAGGATGACCGTGCTGCCACGGGCCCGGTAGTGATCGGCGATCTGGTAGGCCCGCCGCGCGTTGGTGATGTAGACCTCGATGGCGACGAGATCCGGGGCGTCGCCGGCGCGCAGCGTCTGGACGTGCTCATCGACCAGCGTGATGTCGTCATCCGGATCGCAGTGGCCAGCGAGGGTTGCCAGACCGAGCGGGGGGAACAGGGAGTACTTGATCGGCCGCCAGAACGGACTGGTGGCCTCAGTCAGGGCCGGAAGGATGAACTTGATGGTCGACATGGTGGGCCTCGCGGGGGGGACAGACCCCCGACCGGTGGGGGTGGTTCTCCGCTGTCGCAAGGTCCGTGCCGTCTGAACGCCGCGCGGGCCGCCCTGTCAGCCACGAATCATCGATCGCGTGCTATCTACGCACGACCCGAATCCCTGCCCGAGCCCCCCATGAGCCTCCGCATCTACAATTCGCTCTCCCGTTCGCTGGAGACCTTCACGCCGATCACCCCGGGCAAGGTGGGGATGTACGTCTGCGGGATCACCGTCTACGACTACTGCCACATCGGGCACGCCCGGGCGATGATGGCGTTCGACGTGATCTACCGTTGGCTGCGTGAAGTTGGATTCGACGTGAAGTTCGTGCGGAACCACACCGACGTCGACGACAAGATCATCACCCGCGCCGCCGAGGTCGGGGAGCCCGCGCTGGAGCTCTCCGAGCGCTTCATCGCTGCGCTGGACGAGGACCTGGGACGCATGGGGCTGGAGACGCCGACCGTGGCGCCGAAGGTCTCCGATCACATCCCCGAGATCATCGAGCTGGTCTCTGCGTTGGTGGAGCGGGGGCACGCCTACGCCGCTCCGGCGCCCGACGCCGTGGCTGGCACCAGCGACGTCTTCTTCGCGGTGGAGAGCTTCGCCGAGTACGGAAAGCTCTCCGGCAAGAAGCTGGAGCACCTCCGCGCCGGTGAGCGCGTCGTCGTCGATCCCCGCAAGCGCCACCCCGGCGACTTCGCGCTGTGGAAGGCTGCCCGACCCGGAGAGGTCCGCTGGGACTCTCCCTGGGGCGTGGGTCGTCCCGGCTGGCACATCGAGTGCTCCGCGATGGGGCGCACGCACCTCGGCGACGGCTTCGACATCCATGGCGGCGGCATCGACCTGATCTTCCCGCACCACGAGAACGAGATCGCCCAGAGCGAGGGCGGCACGGGCCACCGCCCGTTCGCCCGGTACTGGCTGCACAACGGCCACCTCAACATCGACGGCGAGAAGATGAGCAAGTCGCTCGGCAACTTCGTCCGCATCCGGGACATCCTGGACCAGGTGCCGGCGGACGCACTGCGGCTGCTCTATGTGGAGGCGCACTACCGCAGCCCGCTGCCCTACTCAGGCGCGCGGCTGGCCGAGGCGTTGGCCGGGATGGACCGTATCTACACCGCCAAGGCACAGCTCGAGGCCATCGCCGCGCGGCCCGTATCAGCATCTGCCGAGCAGCTCGCCCGCGATCTCGGTCCCGACGCCCAGGCGCTGTTCGACGCGGCCTCCGGGTTCGCCGACCGGTTCGCCGCGGCCATGAACGAGGACTTCAACACCGCCCGTGTCGTCGGGTTGCTCTATGAGTTGGTTCGGGCGTCCAACCGGTATGTGACCCACAAGAGGTGGCTCAAGCGGAGCGCGGCCCTGGCGCAGCTCGCGCTGGAAGCGTTCGAGCTGAGCAGTCGGATACTGGGTATCGGTGGTCTGGAGTCTGCGGACTGGTTCGCGCAGGTTCGTCAGCGCAGACTCGCGGTCATCGGAAAGACCGAGGGCGAGATCGAGGCTCGGATCGCCGACCGCACGGCGGCACGCGCTGCGCGGGACTGGGCGACGGCGGATCAGGTCCGGGTTGAGCTGGCTGCCCTCGGGGTCGAGCTGATGGACGGGGCCTCGGGGACGACCTGGCGGATGCGGGTAGAGTAGGCGCTCGACGGAGGAACGACCATGATCACCGGCGTTCAGGACGTGTATGTAAACGTCAGCGACCTCGATCGCTCGATCCGCTTCTTCAGCGAGGGGCTCGGCCTGGAAATCGCCGATCCGAATCCGTACTTCGCGGCGTTCGACATCGGCGGCGTGCGCGTCGGGCTGCACCCGACCGGCGGGGCCCCGGTGGTCCGGGTGCAGTCCGACTCCCACGGCGCGAACGGAGGCGCGACCATCACCCTGCGGACCGACGACCTCGACGCCGATCGGGCGCGGCTGGAGGCGGCCGGCGCGGAGATCCTGGGGGCGAGCGACAACCCCTGGGGCCGGATCGTGGTGTTCACCGATCCGGACGGCAACGTCTTCAAGCTGATGGGGTCTTCAAGCTGATGGGGTCTTCAAGCTGATGGGGTCT
>CAYXGP010000002.1:123557-126729 GCA_964464515.1 uncultured Enterobacterales bacterium | reverse complement strand
GGGGGGGGGTGGGTGGTTTGGCCCCCGACGTTCGCGGGGGTGGGGGGTCGTGTGTGGGGCGCGTTTTGGGGGGGGGGCGGGCCCCCGGGGGGGGGGGGGGGGCCGACGGCGCGCTGGCCGACGGCGCGCAGTTCGAGGCGGGCGGTCACCTGCTGCGGTACTACCACCGTCCGCCCTGGCTGGAGCAGCTCCTGCCGATGGGGGGCTTCCTGCTGCTCATCTCCGGGTATGCGCTGGCCGCGATCCGCCGGATCCGCTTGGGGGGAGGGAGCGGGTCCGTGACGTCGGCGGCGACGTGGGCTGTGGGCATCGTGGGAGCGCTGATGGCCGCCGGCGCGGTGCTCCAGCTACGGATGGCCGTCAGCGCACGCCTGCTGGGCGACACCGACTACCTGCATCGCCACCTCATCACCGGGGTCATCGCCATGGCGGCGCTCTGCGCGGTGGTGCACCTGGTGATGGACGCGGCTGGCCCGCAGCGCGATCCCGACAGCGGCGAGTGGCGCGCCCGCACCCTGCTGGAGAGCTGGCGCGAGTGGCTGCCGGCGGCGATCCGGCACGCCGGAGTGTTGCTGGCGTCTCTGACCGGCTGGTTCTTGCTCGACGCCATCGCGTGGGCGGCGTTCGGCCCCGAGGGCGCGGCCACCCTCCGAAACCCCGCTGTCGATCGCACGGTGGTGGTCGGCATCGTCGGAACCGGTGCGCTGGCGGCGATCCTGATCGGCCTGGCGGCGCGCTGGAACGCGCTGCTCCCTGCGGCGGGGCGGCTGGTGACCGCGGCGCGAGAGCGCGGAGCCACTGCGTGGGATGGACTCCGGGAGCGGATCCCGCCGCGTCTGATCGATCTGTGGAGTCGCGACGGCTTGCTCGCGCTGGTTGTGGGTGTCGCAACATTGGCGGTCATCAGCCTGGCGTTTCACTGGGCGCTCGGCCTGCTCGCTGGTCTGATCGTCGGTGCGCTGTCGGGTGCAGCCTCTCGCCATCGCGCTCTGCTTCTGCGGCGCGGCGGCGTGGGGGTGGTGCTCGGAGCGCTGGTGTTCGGCGTGACGGCGGCGCTGAGCATCGCCGGGCTGGGCCTGCTGTTCGGCCTGGCCCTGGGCGTCGCGGTGGGGATCGCCGCGGGCGTGCTCGCCAGCCGTGATCCGCTGTACACGGTCATCCACACCGCGGTCACCTCCCCGCCGCCTCCAGAGTCTCGTCCGCTGTGGATCGGCGTCGCCATTCTGGCGATCGGCCGCGTGCTGGGATCGTCCGATCGCGGCATCTTCGGCTTCGATCTCAAGCCCGCGGAGTTTGCGCCCATCTTCATCGGGCTGGGTCACGCCGGCCTGTTGGTGGGTCTTGCCCGCTATGAGCTCGCGGATAGCAGCGTGTCCCTGCGGCGCTACGGCACACACATCCGCACGTTCCTGTGGTTGCTGTTCATCGCAGGTGTGGTCGGGGTGCTCTACGCCTCGCTCGGCGACTTCGGGCCGCTGATGGTGCTGGTGCCCGCGCTGGTGTTGTCGACCCTGTTGTGGGCGCCGGAGTGGCGGGCGGGACGCGCGCGGGGTCCTGGCGAGCTGCGCACCTGGGGCGGTCGCCTCGCGGTGGGCCTCCTCACTGCTGCAGTCATCTGGCTGCTGGCGCACACGGGCACGGAGATGCTCACGCTGATCCAGGACCGCTCGACCGAGATCCCGCTGATCGGCGCAGACATCGAGCGCGCGGTCGATCGCTTCGAGACCTACCGCGAGACGTGGTTCACGCAGCAGGGTGAGTGGGTGACGCGCGCCCACTGGATCGCCGCCGGGTACTTCGGCAGCGGCGAGCGCTTCCTGTCGAACCTCCACTCCGATCTGGCGTACCTTGCGGTGATCCACGTCTTCGGCACTCCGCGCGCCTTCCTCGTCCTGGGGCTGTTCGTGCTCCTCGCCGTGCAGCTCGCGCGCCTCTCGGAGTCGACTCTCCAGGCGGCCTCTGATCACGTGCGGCGGGCCATCGGCGCCCGCGAGATGGGTATCTGTGACCGCACACAGCACCACTCGGCGCGCTCTCTGGCTCGGCAGTCAGCCATCGCCGCGTTCTTCGGCTTCTTCGTGACCTGCTACCTGCTGTGCGAGATGCTCGTCCACATCTCGACCTGCTTCAACACGCTGCCCCAGACCGGCATCACCCTGCCCTGGATCTCCTCGGGTGGATCGGCGTCGGTGGGCTTCGCCATCCTGGTGGGCTTCGTGGTCGGCACCGTGCTGCGGACGAGGCAGGCCCTGCACCGACACCACCTGGAGCTCGTCGGGGTGAAGCGATGAGTCGTCCCTGGGATCGCCTGCGTCGTGGGGAGCCCGGACCGATCCGGCGAGGGGGCCTGGCGCTCCTGCTCATCGGCGGGGCGGGGCTGCTGAGCTGGTGGTCGCTGCGCGCGGTCATGCGTGAGCCGGTGCGGCATCGCCACTACATGCCCATCCCTGGCGATGAGCTGTTCGCGCTGCGGTGGATCAAGGACACCGGGAACTACCGGCTCACGCGCCGCGGGGAGCTGCCCTGCCGGATCGAGGACGATCGGGACGAGGTGCTGAGCGTCGGTGAGCGCCTCGTCTGTGGTGGTCACCGGTTCGCGCTCCGCGCCCACGGCGAGCGGCATCGCCTGGTGCTGGAGGGCGTGGAGGTGTCGAGCACTCTGGCTGATCCGGTGGTGATCGGCTCGGGTCGTGAGGCCGACTTCGTGCTGCGCACACCGGGGATGGGTGCGGAGCAGATCACCCTGCTCGATCCACGCCACGCGGCCTGCTCTGGCGAGCCGGATCTGGATCCGGTGGCCTGCGTGCGCAATCGCGGCGCGGGTGGATCGCTGCGGATCGACCCACGGGATCCCGAGCGCGCGCGGCGCGGACTGGCGCACGGCGAGGCGGCGCTGGTTGAGGTCGGCGATGAGCTGTGGGCTGGACACATCCCCTGGGTGGTCTCGCAGTTCGGAGAGATGATTCGCCTGGACGCGCCCCAGGAGCACTGGACCCTTGATGGCGACCGCACCTGGATGACGCTCGAGCTGCCGTTCTGGACGCTGGGCCGGCAGGCGCGGGAGCCGGTGGAGCCGCCAGATCGTGGGCCGGCCTGGCTGCCGTGGAACCTCGTCGCCAGCTTGTTCGACGAAGACGCAGATCTGTATGAGGGCGAGGACCCCGCGCTTCGG
>CAYXGP010000002.1:76942-123547 GCA_964464515.1 uncultured Enterobacterales bacterium | reverse complement strand
ATGTCTTCTGGTCGCGCGAGCAGATGTTCAACGCGCCGCGACTGTACGGGCTGCCGCCGTCGTTCCACCTGCCCGATCATCGCCTGGAGTACGAGCAGGAAGAGGCGCTCCAGACATTCATCGACCACGAGCTGCTCTGCCTGTCAGGCGACGGTCTGTCAGGTGATGGGCTGACGTGGAACCTGCAGACCGGGCGTGGCTGTGACGGCGCGGCGATCCCTGCGCCGCCGGCGCGCACCTACCGGCATGCAGAGCTGTGGGCGTACCTGCCCGGCGTTCAGCGTTTCCTGGAGCGTGAGGAGCGTCGGCTGGACGAGGTCGCCCGGGGACACGTCTCCGCTGGTGGCATGGCCTTCGTCTACGACTGGGTGTACCAGGCGGATACGCCAGACGAGGTCGCGCCACGGGATCTGCGACGCGTGCCGGTGCGGCTGCTGGGCGTGCGGCCGGACGCCACGCGCAACACGCCGTCGCTGCAGTCCACCCTCCCACCCGGCTCGGACACATGTCGGCTGGCCGAAGTCCGCGCGGGGTCTCGCCACGCGCCGATCGACCTCGCGCCCGGTTCCACCTCTCCGTTCCTTATCACGGTCGGTGACCTGCCCCTGGCGGGCGATCGGGTCTTGCGGGGAGGCACTCGGCTGTTGCTGACCGGAGCCGGTCCGGATCTGGGAGAGATCTGCGTGACCGAGAGCCGACGCGGGCCGAAGGGCGCGGAGCCGCTGGCACTCGGCGGGCAGCAGGCGGCCGGCATCACCTCACTGGGGCGCCTCACCCTCGGCGCGGGCTTTGCCGACTGGCAGGCTTCGCTGAGCGATCCTGGACCTGACGCGGCGATGTGCGTGCGCTTCATGCAGGGGGAGGATGGCGTGGAGATCGTGCCGCGGGGTGAGGTCGGTCGGGTGGAGGTCGCCGGGCGTCCTGCCGACGGCGCGGCGACTCTGCTGATCGACGAGGCCACCGTGCAGATCGTCGTCGGAGAGATGCGCCTCGATCTGGTGGCGGCGCTGCCGGCGACGCGCGATCGAGCGGCGTCGAGCGCGGTGGACGAGCGGGGGCGGGTGGTGCGGACCTACCACTTCGGGCGCGATCTCTCGCCGGTGATCGGCTTCGGCGCCTACGCCGGAGGGATCGAGGGCGCAGGCGAGGACGCGGCGCTGTGGGGTCAGGCCCGGGCGCGCTGGCGGGACTCCTGCAAGGCCGCGGACGATCGCGCCGACCAGGGGGTGCAGCTCACGCTGCGCGGCGATCTCCAGCGGATCGTCGCATCCGAATTGGCGACGGTCACCGCGGCCTGTCGCGCTGGGCTGGCACCCTGTGGGGGGGGAGAGAGCGACTCGGAGTGGTGGCGCGAGCAGGTGACGGCCTCGGCCGTGTTGATGGAAGCGTCGACGGGCGATCTGCTGGCTGTCGCCAACGATCCGGCCTTCGAGCCCAACGACGACCAGACCATCGCTGACCTGTTGGCAGAGATCCGCGGCGGACAGGCTGAGGGCCTCAGTCGTGGGCTGGTCAACCGCGCCTTCCTGCGTAATCGACACGCGGGTTCGACCTACAAGCTGGCCACCAGCTACGCGATGGCGCGCGAGGGCCTGCTCGATCGCTCCAGCGGGCGCTCCGGCGGGGCAGCCTGTCGGCGGTTCGCGATCTACCAGGCGCAGGAGACCGAGAGCGGTGCCTGGGGATTGTCACCAACGGACTCGCCGCTCTCTCTCGGCGTCTCGTCCGCCTGCAAGACGAAGCAGCCTGTAGACCTCGGAGATCCGGCGACGGGTTTTCCGCGGGCGTTCCGTTGGTCGCACAACCCGTACTTCGTGCTGGCTCCGCTGGCGCTGATCGACGGGAGCGGGGTGCGCTACGGGCAGACCATCCGGAAGGCGTCCGACCGCTGGAAGGAGGAGAACCCCATCGGTCGCCGCACCGGCCTGTGGGCAGGGAGTGGGTTCATCGGCGGAACGTTGGCCCCGGACTTCGAGCTGGAGACCGCCCTCGCTGATCCTGAGACCAACCCGTTCCTCGCGGTGATGGTCGCCCTGGGACACCGTTACCTGTACCCTCAGGCCGAGCCCCGCCGAGTCATCTGGCACACGCAGAACGTCGATGGTGTGGGCGCGACCCGCTACCCCACCACGGGTCCATCGCGCTGGCTGCCGGGACTGAAGGTGGCGCATGGCTTTCGCTACCCGTCCTTCCGCGGTCCCGAGAGCTACTCGATGGACGGTCGCGCTCGGAGACTGCTGAGCTTGGATATCCACGTCGGCGATCACACCGAGCCTCGACCCACCCTCATCCAGACCGAGCGCCTGCGCGAGTACTGGAAGCTGTCGTACGGCTTCGGCGGGGTGGAGGCGTCGGCGCTGTCGCTGGCGGTCCTCGCGACGCCCGCCGCGCGAGACGACGCCGAGGTGATCGCTCCGAACCTTGTCGCCTCGCCGACGATCGTCCCGGATGAGGGTCCCCGGGTGCTCTCCGAGGGGCTCCTGGGTGACGCAGCGAAGTCACCCGCTCGGCGGGATGTCCTGCGATCGGCGATGTACGAGGTGCTGCGCTCCGGTACAGCTTCTGGCATCTTCAACGGCTCACCGGTGCGCAATCGCGTCGGCGGCAAGACCGGCACGTTCGCGATCGACGTGGTGCACCCTGCGCTGGAGGGCGACACCCGAGAAGAGCGAGTGCGGCTCGAGCGGACCCTTCGACGCTTGATGGCGGTGGGATGCGGCGTCCGTGGTCTGGAGATGACCGCCGAGGATTGGGGACGCGTCGACGCGGAGATCACCCGAGTGTCCGGCCGCCGGAAGGGCGTAGACGAGCCCCTCGTGCGCGCCGGGCTGTCCGCGGCCGCTGCCGAGGTGCTGGAGCCGGGGTGGGGGGCATCGGCCGATGTCTGCGTGACCTACAACTACCAGCCCGGTCGCCTGGGTCTCTCCCGGACGCTGCCAGGGGAGGGCTCGCTCGACGGCGGGATCTGGCTGGACGCGCTGATGGCGTACTTCCCCCCGCAGGCCACCGACACCTCCAAGATGGAAGGCTCGTCGTTCATCGGGGTGACCCCGGACGGCCTCGCCGACGGTCCAGGTGGTGAGAAGCTCGGTCAGGGTTGGGTGCTGGCAGTGATCATGGATGGGCATAGCACCGGGGCGAAGTGGGCCAGTCGGGCGATTCTGGAGCGGCTGCGTCAGCATCTCCTCGCCGCGGCGCTGCCCCAGCAAGATGAGGATGAGGAAGATGGCGGATGAGCTGATCGTCGAAGTCACCGGAGACCGCGCGGAGCCCAGTCAGGGCTACCACGACCCGGACGACGTGCTGGACGCGCGGATGGCGCTGCGCTCGCTCTGTCAGGCGTTGTGCCCCGACTCCGGGCGACCGGTCCTGCGGGGCTGGGTGGCCGATCGGAGCGGCCTGCGCCTGCACGAGGTCGCGCTGCGACCGGAGGGGAGCACGACGCAGTGGGCCTGGCGTGGGACGGCGCAGGCCGAGCACCTGCGCGCAGACGTGGGGGGGGCGACGCTGACGGCGGTCCGCCAGCGCGGCAGCGAGTGGGAGGTCCTCCTGGATGGTCGGCAGATGGTCCGCACGGGCGCCGCGCGCTGGTGCTGTCAGCAGACCGGCCGTCTCCTCGGCTGCGCTCACCCCGTCACGGTGGTTCACGACGCCACCGCATGGCTGGAGATCGGCCCGGATCGCTGGGAGGTCAGTCTCGGGGGTGTGGGCTTCGGCGGCGGCGGGGACCTACCAGAAGAAGCACGCCTGACGGCTGCGGTGCGAGATGGAGGGAGCCGTCTCGATCTGGGGGCAGGGAGCGTCGATGGTGGCCGCTGGAGATGGCGCGGACCGGTCGGTCGGTCGGCCCCCGGACCGGGTGAGCTTGTCGTCGAGACCAACCTGCGCTTCCAGGGCTCTGCACAGGGCTGGCGGGTGGCGCTGGTGCCCCGGACCGACTTCTCCCAGGTGCAGGTGCCCGCCCCCGCGGGGGGGAGCGCGCTCATCCGCGATCCATCCGGCATATCGAAGCTGTCGTTCAGCACCGCGACGCCGGTTCGGGCGCCTGGACGGATACGCTTGTCGGCGCGATGGCTGGAAGGGGACGAGCCACCACAGGAGAGGCTGGCCCGTCGCGTAGGATCCGACTCGGAGCGCGTAGCGTACCGACTGGATGCACCGCTGACATCTCCTCGAACGCTGCCCGCCCGACTGCGAATCGAGCTCCCTGGACAGAGCGATCCAGCGGGAGATCTCACGCTGATCCCGGGTGCCCTGGCGGGTCGCTGGCGCCGTCACCCTGAAGATCTCCGGGCCATCCCGCAGGCGCCACAGCTCGATCCGCGCTTCATGGAGCTGGGCAGCGGAGGGGCCGCCTGGGAGCTGCTCGGTCCTGGCCGGGTGCGACAGCGCGTCGGCGACATCACGTTTGAGGTGCCCCTTGACGACAGCGACTTCCAGCTCATCACCCTCTCGCCCAGCGGTCGTCCGCTGTGGTCGGGAGCGGAGGTCTCGGCTGAGCCGGGCACTGAGCTGGTCGTGTGGGTCCCCGGTCAGCTCTCGGTGCGATGCGGCATCGACGCGCAGGGCTCCCTGCCGCTGCGCCACGACAATCTGCGTGAGCTCGCGTTCACCGAGGCGCGCGGCGCGGATCGCCCGCTGCGGATCTCCGGGCGCGATCGGTTGACCGGTGCCGCCTTGCGGGGCGTGATCTGGCCGGCGGTGCGGGAGCGACTGCCGGAGCGCTGGCGGGATCCGGCGACCTGGCAGGAGCTGCCGTCACCCCGCGGACGGGTGGCGCTGGGCGGCCAGGAGGGGCGGGCGCTGCTGGTGGCGTTTCGCGGACTCCTCCTGCCGGCAGAGCTGAACCGCGTCGGTGACGCGCTGATGTTGATGCTGGAGCGTCCGCTGCCCTGTGATGGTCGTCTGGGCCTGGATGTGGGACCCTTCCTTCCGCTGCGGCTGTCTCCAGACGGCGGTGATCGGATCCACGCGCAGGCGGACGGGGTCCGCGGAGCGCTGAATCGGCGGCTGGGTGTGTGGACCGGAACCGCGGAGGAGCCGCTGCAGTACCTGTGGACAGGGCGGGGGTTTCGGCCACAGCGCCCCCGAGCGGCGCGCGACTCCGGGCGGTATGCCTGGCGGGGACTCGTCTGGTCCGCCGAGGATGAGGGCCTGATGTTCCTCGGGTGGTACCTCGAGGGTGGTGTCTTCACCAGCCCGGCTGGAGGCCGGCTGTCTGCATACAGCCTGTCCAGTGGAGCGACTGAAGGCGAGTGGCTACAGGTTCTCCGGGCAGACGAGACCGACCCGGTGTTTCCGACCCTGCCACTAGCAGTACAGCATGCGGTCGAAGAGATCCTGGCGGGGAGTGGTCCAGACGATCAGCGCGTGGAGACACCACAGGGCGTCTTTGAGATGGCGCGGAGCTGGGACGATCCTGATCAGCCCCCCCTGGTTGAGATCGACCCTCCACACACCGCCACGCAGGATCAGGTTCGGGTGTTCGCGCTGGACGGCTGAGTGGTTCTCTCGGCGCTGGCGTTGATGGTGTGGGCACAAGCCGCGCGCTGCGTGTGGGTCGAGCGGCCCCGCCTGCTGGTAGCGCTCTGGGACCGCTCCGCAGAGGAACCAGCCGGGGCTCGCGAGGCCCTGCTTCGCCATGTCGATACAGCGCTGTCTGCAGGCGATCGGCTCGCGGTGGTTCCCATGGAGCTTCGCCCGGAGGTCGCAGAGGGGCTGAGTCGGCTGCGGGGACCGAGCTCGGTCTACCGGCTCTTGAGACCTGTCTTGTCGCACGGCGCTGACTCGATCGACGCCCTGCACATGGTCGTCCCCGAGTGGGGTGCCCGCTGGCGGGTCGCCGACGCGCTGCCCGCGGGCCTCGATGGTGTTGCTGCTTCGACGCGGCAGATCGACCCTCGCCTCGTAATTCACAACGCGCTGGTGGGGGATCGCGGCGCGCTGGCTCGCGGCGGGCTGCTCGGGCCGTGTGCACACCCCGCGGAGGTGCGAGTGGCCTGGCCGGTGGTCGATCCCGTGAGTCCGCTCGAGGGTCCCGGGTTGGCGCGGTTTCGTCGAGCCCTGACAGACGCGTACTGGTGGGAGTCGCTGGAGTCGGGAGCGCTCAAGGTGTCTCGACTGCATCGCTCGGCGGCGAGGGAGATGGATGATCATCCGCTGCGCTGGAGGGCATCAGACGGCGCGACCGCAGAGATCTACAGCGTCACCCGTCCCGTGCCGTGGTCGCTCCCGACTCCAGCGGCTTTCCCGGTTCCCGACTGGGTTCTTCATGTGCCTGAGCGCATCTACAGCGCAGAGGTCCGCCTCGACGGGCGGGAAGTTCCGATCGACTACACCACGGGCGACCACGAGATCCGGTTCGCCGATCCGGAGTCGTTCAGACGGATGCTGCTCGATCGGCGTCCGATACTCGGCGTGGCGGAGCCGGAGCTGATCACCCGACTCCAGGTGCTCCCCAGTGGCGGGCGCATCGGGCAGTATCCGGCGGTTGAGATCATCGAGTCGATGTCTGTGGTGTCGCCGTCGTTGCGGCTGGAGCGGCGCGCGCTGACCACCGGCCAGCGCGTCCTGGTGCTCTTCGTGGGAGCGGGCGCGGTCGGTTCGGCGTTTGGTTCCACGGGTCTGGCCGCCTGGCTCGTTCGACGACGCCGAGAGCGACGACGTCCTGCTCCATCGACGGCGTTCACGCTCTTTCCCGGCGTGCGGGCGCGACATCTGGAGCTGGATCTCGTAGATCTCGATGACGCGGCCTGGGCGCGGGGTCGTCGGCCGGCGGTGGGATGGCTCACGCTCTCGGCACGCCAACCTGCGCAGCTGTTTGTCCGCCACGCCGCGTTGCGTCTTCATCGCGGTGATATCGAGTGTGGTGGTCACGTCGAGATCGAGGACCCCTCCACCTCTGGGGGACGGCGGCTCGTTCGCATCCGACTTCCGGAGGCGCTGCGGAGCGGCGGCCGATGGCATGCGGCGATTCGAATCGGCGTGGAGATGATCCGAGGGGAGCGGCGGGTGCAGCAGGAGCTGACGGCGGAGTTCTCGATTCACGCGGAGGGCCGGCAGCGTACCCTCTGTCTGCATCCCGACTCCGGCTCGGCGCTGGTGCAGGACATCGACATCTTGCAGTGGGGGATGGTCCCCATCGCCGAATCGCGTGACGGCGGCGATCTCGCGGCGCGCATCACCCTGCTGCGCGCGGCAGCGTTGACATCGCTGACCTCCTCTGCGCCGATGGTGTGCGTGAACGGCGCGATGGTTCCGTTCCCGACCGGGCCCTGCCCGCTGACGGTGGTGGTGCTGTCCGACACCCACACGATCGCCCTCGTTCGAAATGTCGTCGATCGACTACCCTTCCCCTGCGAGGTCCTGCGTACATCGGAGGCCGTCGCGCTCCACTTCTCCGCGGAGTGGGTCTCTGGGGAGCAGGGCTTCAAGAGGGGGCTCGGGGATGGCGTGTCCCCCGCAGTCTCCATCCTGGTGATCATCGACGGTCCAGGGAGCGGGTGGATCACCCGGTTCTCCGTCTCACAACGGTCGGTAGTCGGGGGAGATGAGATGCGTCAGCAGGATCTGAAGATCGTGGCCGGTGTGGAGATGCCGGCCGGCGATCAGCCGTCCAAGGCGTTGAGATCGGTGGCACCTGCGGGTGTCGTGGATGTGGCGGTGCTCCTCAGTCGAGGTCCTCCAGACGCTGCGCTGTTGGAGGCGGTGCGGTCTTCGGGCGCAGCCGACGTCGTGCGCGTCATCGAGCGGCCGGCAGAGTGGGCGCTTCTCGGCGCGCGGCGGTTCGTCTGTGGATCATTCGGCAGGTTCGTGCCGCGTGATGTCGTCGCACGGGAAGGTCGAATGACCTCGGGGTCTTCTCCGTATTCACCCTCTGCACCGATTACCCACGGGAAGTGATGTCCGGAGCGATGGAGATGGCCCAGAGCGAGACCCCGAACCTCCCTGTCCCTTCCCGTCCGGGGTTGATCGCGCGGCTGGTGCAGTCGCTGATGGACTTCGTGTTCGGTCCGTCGGATGGCGGCGCGCCGGATCCGGAGGTGCTGCGTCTGGTCGAGGAGCGTGTGGAGCAGCTGCTGCCCGCCCTGCCCACTTCCGAGCAGGTGGCGCTCCTCGCCGATCTGTACCCGGTCTCTCCCGACGTGATCACGGCGCGTTGGCGCACGCTCGGTATCCGCAGGGCGGTCACCGCGGCGGTCGCGGAGTTCCGGTGGGGCGAGCCAGCCATCGCGGAGATCGCAGCGCGGTGGGGAGTGACCGACGCGGAGGTGCGGCAGATACACGCGGGGTCGGGCCCTGAGCCGCTGCCTGCTTTTCCAGCGCTCGAGGCGCCGCAGATCTTTCGCCCTGGCATCACTGTGGGCGACGTCGACCAGGTGATCGTCTGCATCGATCTGGGCACGTCAGCCTCGGCTGTCGCGCGGATGGATGGCACGAGCAACCCCCACCTGGCTCGCTTCTACGATGAGGACGAGAAGGGTCGCCCGCGCGCCATTCACGTGATCGAGTCCGACATCGCATTTCCCCGCCCGGAGCACGCCGACGCCGCTGGGCCGGCGGTGTTGGGGCGAGAGGCGGTGCGCTTGGAGTCCGATCGCGATCCAGCCTACGATTTCTACCGCTCGTTCAAGCGCATGCTCACCGACACCCCGCGCTCCGACACGCGGAACGCCTACTACTCGGCCGAGACCCGGCTCGCTCCGCGGGTCGCGGCGATGGTCGAAGAGTTGCTGCTGCTGGCGATTCTCCCTGAGCATTCCGGAACGATCGGGCGGGTCAGGCAGCGCCACGACGCCGAACGTGCAGCGCAGATCCTGTCGCTCACCGGGTTCGAGTCCCACAGCAGCGTCGCTGATCGCATCGCGCGGGGTTCCCTGCAGCTCCACATCAGCATCCCCAACGCCTTCGGGAACTTTGAGGAGCGCATCATCCGTCGCGCGGCCGAGGCGGCTGCCGGTCGCTTGATCGCGCGCTGCGCCGATCTGGTCGGTGAAGATGAGCGCGGCGCTGGCGATGTCTCGGTGAGCCTCGTGCGCGAGGCCGAGGCGGTGGTGTGGTGGACCCATCGGATCCGCCCGTCACCCGACGGCGAAGAGAATTGGATGGTCTTCGACGTGGGCGGTGGCTCTACCGACAGCGCCGTCGTCACCGTACGCACGCGGAGCGGCCGTCCGAGCGTGCGCCTCCAGATGCACAGCGGCGCGCCGTTCGCTGGCGGCGACATGGACGCGCTCTTCCTGCGTCTCGCTGCGGCGGCGGCGGGAGACGCCTCCGAGGCAGCCATCACCGCCCGCATCGCCGCGGAGCGGGGCTCGAAGGTGCAGCTCATGGGCACCTTCAGCAACATCAAGATCAACTGGTCCGCGCGGCTCGAGCAGTGGCTGGACGATCTCACGGCCGAGGAGCGTGACGCCTTCTACGGGTGGGTCATCTGGCCTGAAGAGGGAGACGTCGAGGAGCTGCTGCTGCAGCTCCCGGAGCTGCGGGTGCTCGGCAGCCCGTGGCACACGGCGGTCCTCGAACCGCGCTCGTTCGCTGTGGCCTATGCCCGCTTCCTTCGGGGGGTGGTCGTCGGGTTGGTGGGCTCGCTGCGGGAGCAGGCCGAGCAATCTGGCGGGGGGCTGCGCCTCGATCGCGTGATCATCTCCGGGCGCGGCAGCCGCATCGCGGGGGTGCGCCCGCTGCTTGAGAGGGAGCTGAAGCGACTGGGGTGGATCGCCAAGGCCACCGACGTGGGCTTCGTACCTCGCCTCGACGAAGCCGATCGTGATCACCTCAAGCTGGCCTGCGTTCGTGGGATCGCGATCGGGGCGGTGTGTGCGCCGATGGAGGGGATCCTGAGCCACATCCTCAGCGACGAGGTGACGTTCAGTCTAGGCGCGCGACCCCTCCCGCTGTGGTCGCGCCGGATGCCGCTTCGAGATGGAGTGGTCCGGGGGGTCCTGCGGCTCCGCCACGATCCGGAGGACTGGAATCCCGGCACGTTCGTGCACTTCCACCAGGCGCGCTGTCCGCCGCAGGTGGTCAAGGCTGTGTCCGACGCTGACGACCGCTGGGCCTATCGCCACCTGGGATTCATCTCTCTCGATCTGGTGCGTGACATCGAGCTGTACCTGATCTTCAACAGCGAGACCTGGACGCTCCAGATCTGGGACCGCGCGGTGATCGCCGAGGGGAGTGGGGCTGAGCTGCGTGCGCGTGTCGGAGGCGGGGGACAGGTGGCGAACCCACTCACCGGACTCCCGTTCGGTTGGGAGAACCCTGACTATGCGCGCACTTGAGACGTTGCTCCTGGCGGCTGTGCTGGCCCTCGCGCCGCGCACAGGGGACGCCGCAGGTGAGCGCTCGCGTGTCGATCGCGAGGCGGCGCTGTGGGTCGGCGATCTTGTCGAGGGCGAGCGCCGCTGTGCGATCTGGAGTGTAGACGGTGATCTACAGCTCGAGCCGGGCTGTGTGTGGTCTGACGCCGATCTGCTCGCGACGCCGAGCGATGAGCGGATCCTGCTCCCGGCGTGGGTGCCCGCGCATCCGGTGGTGGCGGTGTCGGCCCCGGCGCTGATCGCGCTCGGGTTGCTGATGCCGCCCCTGCTTCCGCTCTGGATGGCGCTCTATCTGCGCGGTCGGCGGGCGCGGCTTTGGGAGGCCGAGCTGTCTCTGCTGTGGCGTGACCGGGTCCGCGGCAGCCTGCGGACCACGCTTCGGGAGATCGCATCTGGGGATGGTGTCGGAGAGGCAGGCCGGCCCGCGCGCTTGCGGTCACCGCTCACACCCCATGGTCGCCGGAGTCTGCGCTGGTTCGAAGGCGTGGATGATCCCGTGGCGCTCGCCGGCGCGTGGAAGGCGCTCCGTGAAGGCCGGGCAGAGCCCGCGCAGGAGCGGCGGTGTGTCCATCACATGGTGGTCGAGCTGGTGCGGAGGGGGCAGGAGCGGCCCGCCCGGGTCTTGCGCGTGCTGCGTGGATTTCAGGAGCGGATGCTCGGGGGTGGGGAGACGCCTGTGGAGCTGGCGGGGCGGATACTGGCGGTGGTGGAGCCGCCGCTGGCTGCGACACCCACCTCCCCGGTCGAGCCTCCAGCGCCGCAGCCGGTCGTGACGACGCCGACCCCGCAGCTCCCACCAGCGCTGGCAGCTCGGGTGGATCTCGTCGCCGGGGCGCCTCTGCTCGCCGAGCTGCTGGTGACCCTCTCACCAGTGCTGCGCGAGCACCTGGACCACTGGCGGCGCCTCGACGCGATCTCGCAGGAGCTGTGCGGGGGGGGGGATGTCCCCGCTGGCTATCGCGCGACGTGGTCAGCGCTGCACACGACCGAGCTGATCTCCCGGGTGGATACGCTCATCGAGACTCTGCCTGAGGCGATGCAGGGTGCAGAGAGCGCGACCCAGCGGTGGATACCAGAGGACTTCTCTCGGATCGCCGCGGCGTGGAGTGCCCTCCTGCCGTCCGGACCTGTCCCCCGAGACGGCGGGCGTCGCCTGGTAGATGAGCTGTGTCAGCACTGGCTCCACGCACTGCTCACTCCCTACGCGCGGCTGGAGCAGTTTCTGGTGGAGGCGCTCCCTGCGGAGCTGCCCGGGCTTGCGGCCCCCGCGCCGGGTCCCACGCTGGCACGCCTGGCTGTACTGCTCGACTACGACTACGAACCGATCGTCCTGTACCGCCACCACGAGCAGGACTTCGACTACCGCGGCAACGTGCACACCGTGGGCATCACCGCCGCAGAGGGGCTGGGAGGACTGAAGCCCGAGGGCGCTCGCGCCGGGCTCGTCTTCCGCGTCCCGGACCCCCTCTTCCTGCCCCGGAATGACCGGTACATCGCGACGGACGCGCGCGTGTGGGTGTTTCGATGAATCCAGAGACCGCGAATCCAGAGACCTCTGTCCTTCCCCGTCAGCACCCCTCTACGCAGCAGATAGCGGCGGCGTTTCCGGGCTGTGAGCAGGTGATCGACTTCCAGCAGGTGGTGAGACCGGGGCGGCTGCCCAGCGTCTTTCACGCCTACCTCGTGCGCTGGCCGGCGCCGCGCAGGCCGACGCTCGTCCAGGTCTTCCCGTATCGGCCGGCTGATGAGCAGCGCGCCGTGATCCAGCGACTGCTTGAGTTCGAGGAGCGCTGCTGGGGCGCGTGGTGGCGGCGGGTGGCCCGCCAGCCGCCGGGTCATGTGGCGGTCTACCCCGTCGCGCCGCTGGTCGTCTCCCAGACCGAGGCGATCGGTCAGCGGGAGATCGCGACAGATGTGGGGCCCCTCTTCATGGGGTTTCGCCCGTTTCTGGAGTGGCCGGACCTGCGGGAGTGCGCGTTCCCGCGGGCGCAGCGTCTGCTGCTGTGGGAGCGCTTCCGAAGAGACGCCCAGGCGATCGCCGGAGAGCTGGGCGTCGCGCTGGAGATCGCCCCGGCCCCCGATCGCGTCGATCGGCAGCGCCTGCTGTCGGACGGAAGGCACCTGGTGTGTACGCGCTGGCGCGATCTCCACCCCGTGTTCCGCGCGCTCGACGCCGAGCGGGTGATGGCCGGTGGCTGAGCCGCGGGGCCTGCTGGCGGTGGACTCGCAGCCCGCCGGACTGCGGGTCGAGGTGGGAGGAGAGATCCTCGGCCGCACCCCGCTACGGGTGCGGCTGCGCTCGGGGCGGCTGATCCGGGTCTGTGTGCTCCCCGACGACGAAGCGACCCACCGGAGCGCAGCCCGCGCGGTGATCTTGCGGCCCCGGGAGGAGCGGAGCATTCAGTTGTCGCCGCAGCCGCTGCAGGTGGAAGAGGGCACGCGGCGCTGGGTTCGGCCGGCCTGGCTGCGGGTGCGCTGTGGCGAGGAGTCGCACGTCGTCCGACTGCACCTCCCAGGCGGCATCTGCTCGGAGCACACCACACCCACCGAGTGGATCGAGGTGCCGGCGCAGCGGGCCATCCGGCTGGACGTGCTCCCGCCTGAGGAGGACGGATGGATCGGAATCTGTCGGCAGGTCATCCTGACCCCGGGGGGCCGCTGCAGCTTCGATGATCTGCGCCCGCTGCGGCGGGAGGGCCAACGGGAGGTCCCTCGGCAGGATCCGCGGCAGGAGGCCCCGCGGCAGGAGGAACGCCCGAGCGCTCCGTCGGTCGTTCGTGCGTTCCAGGACGCGCTGCGGGGACCCATCTTCGGGGCGTTCCTGGAGCGGTGGGGGGGGCTTGAGGCGCGCAGCCGGGCGCTTCGGATGGTTTCTGGAGCACTCCCGAAGGAATATCTGCGGCGTTGGTCCGAGCTGGAGGGGTGCTGTGGGGAGGCCACGCGGTGGCGCGATGAGATCTGCGCTGATGCGTGCGACGTCCGACCCGAGGCGTGGGTGCGCGCGCGTCGCCGCGCAGGGATCGAGATCTCGCTGACGCCCTTTCTGCGGCTGGCGCAGTTCATCGATGAGGCGCTTCCCGTGGAGGTGCCGGATGCCGAGTCGGTGGAGATCGGACGAGAAGAGCGCGGAGACGTCGCGCAGGTGGTTCTCTCCATCGCGGAGATCTTCGGCTGCGACTACGAGCACATCCCGCTGTATCGCCGCACCCGATCGGACTTCGACTACCGCAGCAACATCCTCTGTCAGCCATTTTCGGCTGCCCTCGGTGGCGCCGAGGTGGCCCCGGGAGTGGTCTGCAGGGTGAGCGTGCCGTTGCTCATTCCCCGCGCGGGGGAGGTCGGAGACGTCGCGGTGGTGCACGTCCGTCGATGAGGAGGGGCTGCTTGCGGCCCGCCGGATTAACGCTGCCGGATTATTGTTGGACTGGCGACAGGGCAGGAGCGTGTGTCGATGAGCGAGGCCCGCCAACGACAGGAGGTCGAGGAGCGTGTGCTCCACGTCGCCCACCACTATCGGATGCGTCAGAAGATCGCGCTCCATCTGCTGCCCACCGCCAACCAGTATGGCCTCAAGGAGCTGATGGGCCAGGCCGCGCAGCTCGTCGCGCTGAGCGCGCGGGGTCGGAGCGGGGCGTCGCTTTCAGATGATCTGATGGGCGACTGGGTGGCTCGGGAGCGAGCGGCTGAGGCGGCCATCGAGCGCTTCGCGTGCTTCGTGGAGAGCGTCCGGGCGCTCGTCCACCTGACACCACCCGGCGCGCGGCTGGGCGCGGGCCAGATCGATCGCATCCTGATGCCTGCCGGCGGACGGGATCTCCTCGGTGAAGCGCCGGACGCCACCCGGGAGTGGCTGTCGCTGGTGGCGGCGCCGTTCGGTCGAACGGAGCAGCAGCTCCTGTCGCATTTCCAGCAGGCGCTGCTCGATCGCTATGTCTCGCCCCATGTGCAGCTCGGTCGCTTCTTGACGGAGCGGATCCCCGACGTGTCGCCAGCGCTGGGCGCGCGGCTCGGAGGCGACCAGCGGGGCGATGCGCTTGAGGGGTACGCGGAGGTGGCCGCGGCGGTCGCCCGCAACCTGCGTCGGCGGGCGCAGGACATCCGCGGCTTTCCGACTGGACACCATCCCGCGACGCGGGGGCGGCCTGCGCCGGAGGTCACCCCCTGGCGCCCGATCCAGCTCGGGCAGATCAAGGCCTTCCCGGATCCGGTTCCGGTGTCCAGGACCGCGCCCGATCCCACGCCTGTCCCCATGGTGCTTCCGCAGCTCGAGGCGGCGCCCGCGTGGAAACCCAGAAAGAAACTCTGGAACGCGCTCGATTTTCAGACGATTCCGGCGGCGCGTGCGCAGGCGACGGAGTCTTCACCTTCCATGTCAGACGACGATGATGTCTCCCTGCAGCCCGAGCGGGCACCCGCCGCATCCGCGCAGCGATCGAGCGCGCCACCTCCGGCCGATCAGCCGCGCTCGGCGCCAACGGTCATGCGGCGCAGCGTGCAGGAGCCGGATGCCGTCACGCTCGCTGCGCAGCCGGTGGTGCGTACGCCGGTGGCAGACACCGCCGAGCCTGGCGCGGCGCCAGAGAAGCGTCGTCGGCTCCGACTCACCGGTCGGGTGCCGGCCCCGGATGGGGCAGGACGTCCGGCGACCGACGCGGCGGCTCGTCGCGCTGAGCGCGTGGCCCGGCGGGAGGCGCGTGTGCGGGCCCGCGCAGCCCGGCAGGGGGCGCCAGGGGCACCGGGTCCGGGGACACCTGGCGCTTCGGGGGCAGGGACACCAGGGACGCGGGCACAGGGGACGCGGGCGACTGCGCGGGCGGCGGCTCCCCAACGACCAGAAGCGGCTCCGATTCGGCGAGAGACCCGCCGGCAGAAGGCCGGGCGGATCGCCTTCCGCACCAGCCAGTCGGCGAAGCCTCCGGACAAGTCAGCGGTTTCTCCGCCGAGCCCGGGCACGGGGCGGGCCGAGGCGTTTCAGCAGTCCGATCCGGTCGCTCCGAAGAGCACGCGCCAGGTGGTGTCGAGTCGGCGTCAGCGCCGCACGCCGTCCGAAGCGTCCTCTGCGGCGGCGGCGGTGCTGCACTTCACCTCGCGCCGTGCGCGCACTGCGCGTCATCTGCGACGCTCGCCCAAGCTGCTAGCGGTGTTCGAGAACATTCGCACCGACGACGGGCTGGGGCAGTTCATCGCGGTGGCCTGGTCGCTGCTCGACGTCAGCGAGGCCCACATGGCGGGCGTGCCGGGTGCGCTGGGCGAGAATTGGCGCGCGCTACACCAGCTCCTGCACGCGCGGCTCTTCCGCTTCGTGGCGCTCCGCGAGCTGCTGCACGGGCTGCTCAAGGACCGCGGCTCGCGGATCCGCGCCCGCACGCCGGTCAACACCGCTCAGATCGAAGCCTGGGACGCCTGGGTGCCCGTGCTCAACGCGGTGGCGAGTGACGGGGGGGCGAGCCATGTCGCGGACGTACGGCGACACTTCCTGGTCGAGGTCGTGACCCCGTTCGTGCAGCTCGGGCAGCTCATCACCGAGGCCACGCCCATCGAGGCGCCCACGCTCGTCGCGGCGATCCAGGCGTCGGCGAAGAAGGCGCGGCTGCCTGGACTGGACGGGCGCGTCGTCGGCACCAACGCAAACCAGGCCGCGACTGCCTTCGCCCACGACTACAAGCACATCGCGCTCTACCAGCTCAGCGAGAGCGACTTCGACTACCAGAAGGCGGTGGTCTGTCGCTCGGTCCCGGCGGCGGAGATCTTCCGTGACGTTCCCCCGCCGACGGCGGTGGCTGGGCGGGTCTGTCGGGTGCCTGAGCCGCTGTTCATCTCCCGCAACGACGCGACGTACCCCGCGCGGGTGCTGGTTGTGGCGAGCGGGTGAGCTTCTGGCCGCGGTCGGGGGCGATAGCGGCCTCGCCTGAATAGACGCGTGTCCATGGCCGAGGTACCGCCCAGCAGAGGTGGCCAGATCCCTGATCCGGGCCGCTTCGTCAATCCGTGGCAGAACCGTGGGCTGGTCCACTACCTGGCCCACCTGCGGCGTCGCTATGGCGCGCTCCCCATCGCTGGTGAGGGCGGCTGGCTGTCTGTCGATGATCTGTTCGTGCAGCCGCGACTGGCGCGGCGTCATCCGGTCGATGGCCCTCCGCGGTCGCTCAGCGCGGCGCTCGAGGCGCTCACGGCGGAGCGACGGATGGTGGTGGTCGGCGGGCCGGGCGCCGGTCGGAGCACGTTGCTGGCCTGGCTCATCGGTAGCCTGACCGATCCGGGGCGCAACGCGGTCACGCAGCAGCTCGGTCGGATGGTGCCGCTGCCCCTCGAGATCAGCCGCCTGCGGGTGGACGAGTCGGTGTTCACCATCGACGCGCTCCTGCAGTGGGTGCAGGCGATGCCCTACTGGAACGAGGCGCTGCACGACGCGCTGCCGGCGCTGCTGCGGCGCGGTCAGGTGCTGTTCGCGGTGGACGGCTTCGACGAGCTCCAGCGCAGGAGCGTGCGCGAGGCCATCCGCGACGCCCTGCTCGACGGCATGTGGCAGTACAGCTCG
Organism: uncultured Enterobacterales bacterium; assembly: GCA_964464515.1. Taxonomy (GTDB): domain Bacteria; phylum Myxococcota_A; class UBA796; order UBA796; family UBA2385; genus CAYXGP01. The sequence continues at coordinate 106,687 of CAYXGP010000002.1, read as the reverse complement.
TGCTGCTGGCTGGTCACCGCGGGGCCGGGCACCTACGAGGATCTCGTCCTTCGGGATCAGCTCGATGACGAGGGAGATCTCCCGCCGTCCCTGGCGGCGCTGGACGGCGCGCGGAGCCCTAGCCTGCCGGCGTGGTCGCTGGCGCCGTTCGACGGGGAGCAGGTGCGGCGGTTCGCGGATCTGTGGCGAATGCGCGTGGGTCTGGGGATCGGCAGGGTTGGATCGGACAGAGTTGGATCTGGCAGGGTCGGATCCGTCTCGGGATTCGAGGCCGCGCTGGGCCGCTCGCGGCCGGCCACGGCGGTGAGCGGACACCCTGCGCTGTTGGTTCTCCTGGCGCAGGCCTATCGGCGCAACCCCGAGCTCCCGCAGAGCTGGGCCGGGGTCGCTGGAGCGCTGGTCGACGCGTGGCTCGATCTGGCCGACACCTGGCCGGACGGTCGGCTGCTCGATCACGCGCAGTACCGACGCTGGCTGGGGATCATCGCCTGCAAGCTGGAGGCGTCGCGTCTGGCGCGCTCGCTGGAGCCGGCGTTCAGCGGACGGGTGGGGCACCGGCAGGCAGTGGCGGTGTTCCGGGAGGTCTCCGGAGCGCCCGACAACGAGATGATCGCGCGCCGATTCCTCGAGGCCATGGTGCGGCAGCCCAGCCTCATCGCAGCGCGCGACGGAGACGGCATCGCGTTCGGGCATCCGCGCATCCAGAGCGCGTTGGCGGCGTCGATGGTGGCGGCGAGCCTGGAGCAGCCGCAGGCGGCGGGGGCGGCGGGGGCTCTGAAGCAGCTCCGGAGCTGGAGCCGGAAAGCTGGCGCGCGATCCAACATCGTGCACACGCTGGAAGCCCTGGCCGATCGGCCGAAGGTGATGGACCAGCTGGTGCGGGAGCTGTTCGGCCACGCCGCCACGCGCACCCTCGGAGAGCTGCACGATCTGGGAGATCTCGCGCTGGAGCTGCGGGACGTCTCGGGCGTGCCGCTGTCGGCGTGGTCGGAGCGGGTCATCGAGCGCTTGCTGGGCCAGGCGGTCGCGCGCTGGGTGGAGCTGCGGGGCCGCGCGCCCACGTGGGTCCGCGATCTGTCCGCGCTGCCGCGCACCGACACCCTCTCGACGCTCGATCTCTCCGGCTGCACCGAGCTGGTCGATGTCAGCTCCCTGGCGTCCTGCGCCTACCTGCAGCGGCTCGATCTACACGGCTGCGGCGCCTTGAGCGAGCTGTCGCCCATCACCGGGCTCAGCATGCTGCGCTGGCTCGATCTGCGCGACTGTCGGCGGCTGACCGATCTCCGGCCGCTGTCGAAGCTGACGGATCTGCGCTGGCTCGATCTGGGGGGCTGCACGGCGCTCACCGACATCACGGCGCTGGGCTGTCTGGACGATCTCCACGCGCTCGTGCTGTCGAATTGCCAGGGCCTGCGCAGCCTGGCGCCGCTGTCGGGCATGCGCAGCCTGCGGGCGCTGGTGCTGTCGGGGTGCCGCAACCTGACCGATCTCTCTCCGCTGATGCGGCTGCCGCCGGGCGGGTATGTGTGGATCAAGGGCTCCGGGGTTCGGAACGTACCGGCGGACTTCCCCTGGACGGTCGTGGGGAGCCCCTCCCGGGGACGGCGTTCTGTTCGTTGAGTCTTCAGCGCCGGTCTCCGGCACGGGACCCCCCCGATGAAGCGGGCAGCCCTGCTGGCTGCGATCACCGTCGCGGTCCTCCAGATCACGGCCCTGTTCAACCCCGACGTTCCGCTGATCGACTGCGAAGAGCGCTACAACGCCGCGCACGCGCTGGAGCTGGTGCGCGGCCACCCCGAGGCGCTCCTGCGGCTGCAGTATCGACCGTTCTGCGGCGGGTGCTCGCTGGTCTCGGGCCTGGGCGCGCTGCTGTTCGCGGTCGCGGAGCCGAGCTTCTTCGTTTGGAAGCTGGTGGCGATCGGCTTCTCTGTGTTGATGACCGGGGCGGGGGTGCTGGGGTTGGCGCGCACGGTCGGGCCAGCCGCCGCCGCAGCGTTCGCGCTGCTCTGTGTGTTCGCACCCTGGGCGTACATCCACCTGTCTCTGCTGAGCTGGGGGAACCACACCGAGTGTGGGGTGCTGGCTCTGCTGATGCTCCTGCTCGACGAAGGCCGCTCTCGCAGGTCCGGCCGGACGGGGCTGCTCGGTGGGTTCGGACTCTGGGTTGGTTTCTCGATGGGGTTCGCGGTGTTGGGCCTGGGGTTGGCCCGACTGCGTGATCCCTCCGCGTCTCTGCGGTATTGGTCTGGTGTGGCGCTCGGGGCTGGCCCGCTGTGGCTGGCGCAGCGGGTGAGCACTGGCGCGCACCCTTTCGGCACTATCTACGTGCCGGGCGAACGCGTCCCGGACATCACGCGGATCGGCGAGAAGCTCTGGACCCTCATCGCGCCCGGTCAGCTCGCGGCGCTGTTCGGACTGCCGCGTTGGGAGCTGGGAGTGTTCCTGGGTGTGGGTTGGGCGGTGGCCGCTGTGGTCGCGGCGTTCGTCGCGCGGGAAGCGCTGGCCCGTCGGGCGGCGCAGCTCGTGGCGCTGTGGTGCGCGGTCTACCTCGTGGTGGGCTTTCGACTGGAGCCGTCCCAGGCCCCGCAGGTCTCGGCGCCGGCGGCGATGCGGTACTTCGCGGCGGTCTACCCGATGCTGTTCGTGGTGCTGGCTTCGGCGATGGGCGGGCTGTGGACCGTGGGGCGTCGGGGGGCCGCGCTGTCCCTGGGTGCGATCCCGCTGCTGGCCGGGGGACTGGCGCGCGCCGCGACCGTGTCTGCGCCGTTTCCCGATCGGGCAGCGCTGGAGTTTCGGGCGGCGGACCATGGCTTCTTCCGCGATCAGGCCAGCTACCTGCTGCGTCCTGACGAGCACGGAGCGTGCGAGTCCACCGCGGTCGCCTCCCGCGCGCTCCACGCCTTCTCGGCGGGTCGGGCGGCCGTCATCGATCGTCGGGAGCTGGCCGAAGAGGGGGCGCCTCGGGCCTACTGGGAGGGGGTCGGGAGCGCTGAGATCGACGCTCGTGATCCACGTCGCGAGGCAGCGCTGGGCGTCTTGATGGGGATCTGGGAGGACGTGGCGGCAGCGCGCGGTTCGGCGGCAGCGCAGGTCGCGTTTTCGGCGGCGCTGTGGCGGCGGGTCTACAGTCAGGAGCGCTGGGGACTGGGGCGCGGCGGGCTCACCCCGGGGGCGCTGCGGCGCATCGTAGAGCAGCTCGGGCCGGTCGATCCCGATGTCCGGGCGGCGGTGCTGCGGTCGCTGGGGCGGCGGTGGGCCCGAGTTCAAGCGCGCTGGGCTCAGCCGGCGGTGCTCGCGTTCCCAGCGCTCCCGCCGGATGATGCGGGAGCGTTCGCGGCGGGGTTCGGGCACGGGCTCGGAGAGGAGTGGGGATCGCGGGTGGAGATCCCGCGACCGCGTGGTCTGCCGGAGGGTGTCGGAGAGCGCCTGCGCGCGGGGTACGTCGCGGGGGTCGCGCAGGGGTGGCTGCTCGCGTCCGACTCTCCGCGCCTGGTGGACGGGGGGCGGGACGCCGAGGCGGATCGATGGTGGGGACCGGCGCCGCCGCGGCACTGCGTATGCAACGCTACGTGTGAATAGACGCAGTCACAGATCAGGCGATCACAGCGCAAAGAAGACCGCGCGAAGAAGACCGCGTGAAGAAGATAGCGCGGGGATCAGAGCAGGGCGAGACCCGCCAGCTCGTCGCGTTGGGACTGGAGCACCAGGTTCGCGATGGCCCGCTCTGCGGCCTCCTCAATCTTGATGAAGTGCGCGCCGTATCGATGGCGGGAGTCGTTGAATTGCGTCTGGATCTCGCGCACGACGCGGACCTCCACCCGGGCCAGGAGCTCTGGGAGCTGGATGGTCAGCAGCAGGCGGCTGCCGTTCGCGATGCGTTGGTTCGAGCGGAGGGCGCAGCCCAGGGTGGAGATGTTGAATACCCGGCAGCTGGCCTCGGCGCCTGGTCTGAGCTCGTCATCGGACCCCGACGCCAGGGTCATGGTCTGGGCCTCCAGGGTGATCATCGACTCTGGCGGGAGCTCCTGCTCGTCGTCCAGCACCGTGGCGCGGACCGACAGATCGACCGGGGTGCGGCGGGCGCCCCGCTGGTTGTAGATGCGGATGTCGGGCGGGACGGTGACGACCAGCATGTGGGGGCCGGGATCGCTGCCCTCCTCGCCCGGTATGTTGTGGCGAAGCACCTCGGTCTCCAGGGAGCAGACCCCTTCGGGGTGGGCGATCTCGACGATCACCCGGCCGCCCTTTCCAGGAGCGCGATCGAGCGCAACGCGTGCCAGCGGTATGCCGACGCCGTCGCGCAGAAGGAAGCACTGGGCGTTGCGGAGCAGGTGCTCGGTGTCGCTGCGAAAGCGCAGACGCACCTGCTTGGGGTTGGAGACGAGGCGCCGCAGCGTCACCCGATCCATGGTGGCGGCGCGCAGGATGCGGGCGGGGGTGCGGCAGCTCCCCCACAGCTCTATCGTCCACGCCGCTCCGGCGATGGGCAGGAAGGCCAGCGACGCCGCGCGATGCTCGATCAGGATGCGATCCTCGATCCAGTCGCGCTCCTTGCTGTCCCAGCGGCGGATGACGTCGTTGAGCGGGTAGACGCCGGGGATCTCTCCGTCGGCGGGGGCATGCACGGGGAAGAAGTACAGGTGCGTTCGGGTGAGGATGAGGCCGCCCAGGCAGAGGCCGAGGCGGCCCCGGCGCTCGACTGCCAACGACTTGAGCTCGGGCATTCCGTAGGGCGCGATCTCCGGCGGCCGCACGGCGTCCCACTGGCCGATCAGATCGGCGGGGTCGATCGGAGGCTCTGCGCCGAGCCGGAGCCAGGCCGCATCATAGAACTCGCGAAATTCTTGAAAGTGTTTGTCAAAATTAGAAAACGAGAAGCGGGTGGAGCGGCCATCCTGCGTGTCGATGCGGAGCACGGGATCGATGCGTCCCTCGCCGTGCACCCGGAGGATGTTCTGCAGAGGGATCTCGATCTCCCTGGCGGTCTTGCGACGCGCCATCACTCCAATGGGTACGAAGTGCAGGCGCCGCAGCCCTACGACGATCAGACCCGGCATGGGGAAGCTGCCGTCGCGGTACCAACCCTCCCAGTAGGCCGCGAGATCCGTCGGCTGGCGGAACTCCTGCAGCTCGGGAGGTGGCTCTTCGGAGCGGAGCTCCATGCGACTGTCACGGAGCGCGAAGAGCAGCGTATACAACACCACCGCGAGGGCGCCGTCGAGCAGGTAGACGCCGGTGGGGCCCGCGATCTCGGTGTTGTCCTGGGCCCCGAACGCCTGCGCGGCGGGGCTGATCTCGGTGGGGTCCTCGGGGCCGAAGACGGGAGGAAGATCGCTGGGAAGATCGAGCTCGTCGTTGTTCTCCTCCAGAAGACCCGCTGCGCCGAGGATGGCCTCCTCGGTGGAGCCTGGCTCGGGGCCCAGCTCCAGCTCCATCCGGCGATGGCGTCCGCGGAACCCCACGAGGCGGTGGTCGCGCACCCGCTCGACGCGGATGTCCAGGCTGAAGGGGCCGTGAGGGTGCTTCTTCTCGTGGCCGGCGGGGTAGTCGAACCAGATGCGCTCGTCGGTCAGGTAGAGCTCGCCCTGGACGTCCTCGACGCCGGGACCGTCCATGCGCACTGCGCCATGGAGCCGGACACGCTCGGTGGGACCGAACGGCGGCATCTCGCGGAGTGAGCAGACCTGAGAGCCCACGAGCGGGGCGAGACGCCGCAGGACGCGATGGGCTCCGTCACCGGAAAACCGGTACCGGTCGTTGCGCGTGTGAATCACCACGATGCGGTCGTAGCCCACCTCCTCGGCCGATCGGATGAGACCCGTGGGGATCTCCACCATGTCGTCCATCACAAGCTGATCGACGGCGCTGGTGGTCTCGAACACCAGCCGACGAGCGGTCAGGCTCAGACGTCCGTTGATCGCCAGCAGTCCCATGTGGAGGAGCACGGTGTCGGAGGACAGGACAGCTTTGGCCGGATTGGGCAGCACGCGTAGGGCCTCACTGGGGTCGAGAATCGCCCCTTCATGGATAATACCTGCCACCGCGGACGGCTCGGCGGCCAGCGCGCAGCGCGGCCCCGTGTTGGACGGCCTGACCGCGGCCCGGCCTGTGCGCGGCCCGGCTGCGCTACACTCCCGACGTCCGGAGCTGCAATGTCCGAGATCGCCCCGATCGACCCTTCGACGCTGGAGACCTTCGAGCGCGCGATGCGGTCGGAGTCACCTACACCCGTCTGTGAGCTGTTGCAGCTCTGCGTACGTGACGCAGCGCAGCACTGTGTGGCCCTGGGTCAGGCGCGGAGCCAGGGCGAGACGGCCGAGGTCTCCAACGTGATCTCCGACCTCACCGCTGTCAGCTCGGCGCTGGGAGCCTGGAGGCTCCACTCGCTGTGTCGGGCCGTGGAGGAGCTGCTGGCTACCCACTGCGACTCTGGCGCGCTCAACCTGGTGTCGGCGGTGGAGCGGGAGTGCGGGGAGGTCCTGTCCCAGCTCTCCGGGCTGACGACTCCCGCTGAATCCACGTAGCAGCGGGCTCCACCGGCTCTCCCGGGGCGCGTGGCGCCATCGACGAGCGCCTCCGCTGTGTGGTCTGGGGAGCCGGGCGCGTGGCGACTGGATATGGGGCGTTCGTTCTCACGCGGGGAGAAGCATGACGCCGCGATTCTTGACCCTCTCCTGTGCGCTGTCCCTCCTCTTTGGTTGTGGAGATCCTCCACAATTCGAGGGCATCGTACAAGATGTCTGGGGCAACCCCATTCAGGCCGCCACCGTACGGCTGGAAGGCGTCAAGCCGCACGCCGAGACCGACGTGTCGGGCTTGTTCACCTTCGAGCGCCCGAAGAACAAGGCGCGACTCCGTGCGGGTAAGGACGGCTACATCCCGCAGACGGTCGGCGTGCACTTCCCGGGCAACGAGCCCAACCCCAGGCGGGTCGAACTCAAGCTGTTCCCCGAGCCCAAGCAGACCGGCTTCTATGGGGTGGGCCGAAAGCGGTTCGCTCCCATCGTCAAGCAGAAGCTCCGCACCCTCGGCAACGAGATCCGCGCCTTCACCGGGCTGCCCTCTGTCGGCGAGGTCGTCCTCCCCGCTGGTCCCCCGCTCCAGGTCATCTTCCACACCACGCTGCGGAAGGAAGACATCAAGCGTATGGATCTCCAGCTCCATCGGCTGAAGTTCATCAACGAGTCCGAGCTCTCCAGCGTCGAGGGGCCGAAGAGCACCAGGATCAACCTCTGGGTCGCCGACACCGCCCAGAAATTCGAGCTGAGCAGTCTACCGGGCGAGCACGATTACCTGATCAAGATCGCCGACAAATTGGAGAAGGGCGTCTATGCCTTCCACTCCGGTGGCGTGCTCACCAGCAACGACGTCATGGTGTTGAGCCATGTGCCCGACGAGCACAAGATCGCCTACCCCTTCGAGATCAAGTGATCGTCTATCAAGTGATCGTCGATCATGTGATCGTCGATCAAGTGATCGGTAGGATCAAGTCGCGCCACAGTAGATGCAGCGCGGCGGTGGCCGCGCGCTCCTGAATGCGCGCGCGTGTTCCGCGGAGCCGCAGCCGTCGGCCGACCGTCTCTGTTCTACTGGCGGCGGCGATGAAGACCGTGCCCACCGGTTTGTCTGGAGAGCCTCCGCTCGGGCCCGCGATGCCGGTCACGCCGATCCCCAGGTCGGTCTGCCGACACATCCCCTCGGCCAGCGCGCGGGCGACGAGCTCGCTCACCGCGCCGTGCTCGGCGATCAGCTCCATCGGCACGCCGCAGCGCGCATGCTTGGCGGCGTTGGCGTAGGCGACAACCCCCTCCTGGAACACGTCGCTCGCTCCTGGGACCGCGGTGAGCCAGGCGGCGAGCCGGCCGCCGGTGCAGCTCTCGGCGACCGAGAGGGTCTGGCCTCGGTCGCGCAGGACATCCAGCACCACCGTCGCCAGGTCGCCGCAGTCGATCCCGAACACCGCCGGGCCGATCGCAGCACGCGCGCGATGGAGCGCCTCCTCCTGGGCCTCCGCGGGGGTCTCCGCTGGCATGCGCAGCTTCACCGCGATGTCGCGTGGGCTCGCCTGGAAGCCGATCGTCAGGGGGATCGGGGGGTTCAGCTCGCGCAGGCGCGCTTCGACCTTCGCCTCGGGTAGCCCGCAGACCCTGAGCGTGCGCACGATGGGCGGGGTCGATCGGGGCAGGCGGGGCACCACCGCCGCGGCGAACATCGCCCGCATCTCGTGCGGAACGCCGGGCAGGAAGAAGCACTGAGCGCCGTTGAGCGTGATGGCGAAGCCCGGGGCGGTGCCGCGATCGTTCGGCAGCACCGCGGCGCCTCGAGGCAGGAGCGCCTGCTTGTGGTTCTCCTCAGTCATCGGGTAGCCCCAGCGGGCGAAGATCGCGCTGATACCGGCCAGGGCCTCGGCGTCTTCTTCCAGGGGAACGCCCAACGCCGCGGCGGCGGCCTCGGCCGTCAGGTCGTCGCGGGTGGGTCCGAGCCCGCCGGTGCACACCACCACCGCGGCCAGTCGGCTGACGGCATCGAGCGCGGAGATCAGCGCCGCCCGGTCGTCGGGGAGGGTGCGGATCTGAATGACCTCCACGCTGTTCTGCCACAGCTGCCCGCACAGCCAGCCGCTGTTGGTGTCGGTGATCTGACCGGTGGTGATCTCGGTCCCGGTAGCCAACACCACCGCGTGACTGGTCTGCGCCAGAGGGTCGGATTGGGGGTCGCTCATGGCGCGCTCCAGGGCGAGGAGGCGGGGGATATAGCCGCTGCATGGATGTGCGGGAGCGGGAGATCTGGGTCGGTCTGGACGTCGGCAGCCGGCGGATCGGGGTGGCGCAGGCCGAGCGCCGGGCGGGGCTGCCTTCGCCCTGGTTCACGCTGAACCGGCGGGGAGTGCAGGCAGACGTGGAGCGGCTGCGTCAGCGCTGGGGCGGTGCGGTGGTGGGCGTCGTCGTGGGACTACCGCTCACCGATGACGGTCGGGAGCAGCGCTCGACCCGACTGGCCCGGCAGATCGGCGACGCGCTGGTCGCCTGCGGGCTGACGGTCCACTTTCAGGACGAGCGCTACACCACGCTGGAGGCCGAGCGCCGCATGGCCGAGGCGGGGGTCCCCCGACGCCGTCGGGACGCGCTGGTGGATGAGTGGGCGGCCGCGATCATCCTCGAGGACTGGCTGAGCGAGCGCGACGCCCGATCTTGACGCCGGGACCCTGACACGCCGAAGCCGGCGCCCCTCGCGGATCGCCGGCGGGCGGGGAGATGATCTGAGCCTCAGAAGTAGAAGTTCAGTCCCATGGTGCCCTGAAGCGCGGCCGGCACCGAGAGATCCTCATCATCGGTGCTCAGGTAGCGGATGTACCGGCCCTCGAAGTCCAGCGCCGCCACGTCGCCGATGGCGAACTCGATACCCAGGCCCGCGTGGGGACCGAACAGGGTGTCGTCGGCCTGGGCTGTCTGCTCGGTCCAGCCATCCCAGTAGGTGTCTTCGACGGTGCGGGTGTTCCAGGTGAGGCCTGCGGAGGCGTAGGGACTCACGCGGGTCCACGGGAAGGCGTACAGATTGGCGGAGGTCTGGATGGGGGTGTTCATCCGCTCGGTGCCGTCGTCCCAGCTCTGGCTGTGGTGGGTCCACTCCAGCTCCAGGCCGAGGGCCTCCACGGGACGCCACTCGCCGGACAGACCCAGGCCGAGATCGGAGTAGCCGCCGCCGCCCAGGTACGCCGAGGCGTAGTTGCCACCCTGGACGCCGATCGCGAAGCTGTTGTTGCGATCGACCGCGCGGGTCGGGCGCGGGGAGTGACGCACCTTCTTCGCGCTGGGGCCGGTGCCGGCGTACACCACCACCTTGTGGCCCTTCGGCGGGGGGTTGTAGAAGAACACCCCGGCACCCCAGTAGCGCGGGTGGTAGTGCGAGACGCCCTTGATGTGGTAGCGGTGGTAGGACGGGACCCACCGGGCCGGGGCGTACCGCGCGCGGTGGACGCGGTGCTTCGGCTTGGAAGCGGACTTCGACGGCGGACGAGCGGACTTCGACGGCGGACGGGCGTGGGAGGATCGAGACGCTGGCGTCGCCGACGCTGGCTTCGAGGTGGGACGGGCGTGGGTGGTCGTGGTGGAGGGCCGCGTCGACGCTGGTTTCTTCGGGGAGGCCTTGATTCGGGCGGGGCCACCCTGCGCGGAGCGGGCCGGGAGCGCGTTGATGGCGCGGACCGGGGGTGGGTTGCCAGGCCGCGCGGGGGAGACGGGGCGCTGGGCACCGGGAGCGTTCTCTCCCGGGCGCTGGCTGTTGGAGCTGTGGTTCTGCTGGTTGTCGCGCTGACCGCTCTTGCTGTTCTTGCTGTTCTTGCTGCCGCCCTTCTTTCCGCCCTTGCGCTTCTGGGCGGACTGCTCGATCTCACCCTCGGAGGGAGCGGAGGTGTCGGTGGTGGTGGCGTCGGCGGTGGGGGCGTCGCTGTCGGACTTGGGATCGACGGTGGCGGCTGCGGCGGTGGCGCTGAAGCCGAGCCAGGTCAGGGCGGCGAGGGAGACGGAGAAGCGAGACATGGTGAGAACCTCCTGGACGGTCGCTGGGGGCCATGCGGTGTGCTGTCCGACGGGGCACGCAGAGGTTCATTCACTCCCAGCGCAGGAAAATTCACGCGACGTTCACATCGGGAGGGTCATGCCGTCCCTGCCTGACAGGCCGCGGGGATCGACCGCGGGATCGGGCGCGCCGATCAGACGGGGGCGGCGTCGAAGCCCCCCAACATGTCGTGCCAGCGCCGGCCGATGAGCAGATCCATCAGCGGGGAGGCTTCGCCGGTCGCGCGACGCGCGCGCTCCTGCGCGAGGGTGTCCAGGGCCTGCCGAACGTCCGGCCCGAACAGCCCCTCCAACACCTCGACCGGGAGCCGCGCCTGTTGCGCGTCGATCGTGCCGTCGGGATGCAGCGGCATCGGGAGGATGGGAGGGACATAGAAGACGTTGGGGCGGGTGCCGAATTCCGGGTGCAGGGGAAGGGCGACCCGCCAGCGCTCCACGAGCTGGTGGATCCGTCCGTCTGGATCGTCCAGCTTGCCGAAGTGTCGGGCGCGCCCTGGACACTGTCGCACGCAGGCTGGCGCGACCCCCCGCTCGATGCGCGGCATGCACTGGATGCACTTCTGCGAGACCTGGCGGACGCGGCTGAAGTAGATGCGCTTGTAGGGGCAGGCCCGGGCGCAGAGCTGGGCGCCCTGGCAGGCTTCCTCGTCGATCAGCACGGCGCCCTGGTCGGTGGTCTTGATCGCCTGCACAGGGCATGCGGCGAGGCATGCGGGGTTCGAGCAGTGGTTGCAGAGTCGCGGAAGGTAGAAGAAGTAGCTGTTGGGGAACGTCCCGCCGCCCTGGTCTTCCTCCCAGTTCGGCCCCCACCGGGCTCCCTGGGGCCGCAGGTGGGCGCGGCCATCTCCGAACAGCGCATCGGCGAAGTTGAAGGACCAGGCAGGTCCGAATTGCTCCTCGCTGGGCAGCTCACCGAGCGTGACCTGACCGTCAGCGAAGCCGCCTCCCATGCGCTCCCAGCCGCGCGGGGTTCCCTCTCCGGGGAGGGTGTTGACGATGTTCCACCACATGTGCTCCATGCCGGGATCGTCAGTCCACAGACGCTTGCAGGCGACCGTGCAGGTCTGGCAGCCGATACACTTGTTCAGGTCGATCACCTGCGCGAGGTTCACGGCAGCACCTCGATGTCGACACGCGTGTCGCGGTCGCTCTGACCGGGCTGTCGGATGGCGGCCATGGGCTCGAACCACGGGTGGTCGCCGACCAGCTCGATGGGGTTGAGCGGGGAGGCCTGCACGTTCCGGTAGCCCACGCCCCCCTCGAATTGGTAGTTCTCCCAGGCGTGGTACATCACCACCTGCCCGGGCTGGACAGCGGGTGAGACCTTCGCGTGTGTGATGAATGCGCCGATGTCGTTGAAGACACGAATGCGGTCCGCGTCCTTGATGCCCCGCGCGGCGGCGTCCTCGACAGAGACCCACATGCAGGGCTCGCCGCGCTGCAGACGCAGCAGCGTTGGATCGCTCCGCCAGGTGGCGTGGATGCTCCAGCGGGTGTGTCCGCCGGTCATCGTGAGCGGCAGATCGCCGCCGGCGGGGGGCGGCGCCTTGTGGGTGGGCAGCGCCTCGCTCAGCTCGAGGTACCAGTCGTGATCGTGGTAGAACTGAACGCGACCGGACAGCGTGGCCCAGGGCTTCTTTTTTTCGGTGTGCCAGGCGTGCGGGTAGATCGTCTCGCCGCGATGGATGTCGGTGGCGTTCCCCCAGTTGCTGGGCTGCCTGCCCAGCTTGGTGAACCGAACATATCCCTCGCGCTTCAGCTCTCGCCACGAAGCGCCGCCCAGGTTCGACGAGTCGCGCACGACCTGCCGAGAGAGCGCCTCGGCGTCGTCGGGTTCGGCGATCCGCCTGGCGAGGCTCTTCGAGAGGTTATCGAGTCTTCGGGTGTGACCGAACCGACCGGTGAAGGTAGTGGTCCCGCGGGCGATCGCCACCTGCTCGATCTTCTTGACCAGCGCAGAGACGATCTCCCACTCGTTTCGCGACTCTCCGACCTCGCTGACGACCTGCCGCGTCGTGTGCAGGTAGGGGATACATGTATTGGAATTGAGCGCCAACGTGGTGGTCTTCTCGTAGGCGCCGGAGACGGGCAGCACGTAGTCTGCCATGCGGGCGGTGGAGCTCATCCGCAGATCGAACACCACGACCAGATCGAGCTTGGGCCACAGCACCTCGGTGAGCTTGTGGGCCGCGCGCACGCGGCGCAGCGGGTTGCCCATTCCGACGAACAGCACCCGCGGCTCCGGCGTGGGATCGTCTGCCTGCCAGCCCTTGTCCAGCGCCTCCTGCAGATACGCGCCGACGTCTCTGGGCAGGTCCGGATCCCAGGCTCGGCCGCTGATCGCGTCCAGCCCGGCGTGCCGATACCAGAACAGCGTGGAGTTGATGCCCATGCGGGACTCGACGTAGGTGTCCTGCAGAAAGCGTAGATCGGCGCGATGCTCGTCCATCCCCGCGTATCGCCGACCCCAGTACGTGTAGCCGTACCGATTCATCATTCGCCAGCGTATGTCGCGCACCTTGAGCAGCTTCTGGTAGTCGGCCCCCACGCCGTCGGCGAGCAGGAACGACGCAGAGACGAAGCCGTCACCCGGCCGGCCGAGGTGGCCGGTCAGCACGAAGATCAGTATCTGCGCCCGCATCATCAGGTCGCCGTGGTAGTACTTCGACAGCGCGCTGGTGCAGACGTTGGTCGCCGCGTCCGACTCGACGAGCATCATCGCGAGCTGTCGAATCGTCGCGGGGGCCACCCCACACAGCTCGCTGGCATGCTCCGGCGTGAACTTCTCTACTTCTTGTTTCAGCAGCTCGAACACGGTCGTGACGGTCACCGGACCGTCCGGCGTCTCGATCTCCCACTGCCCCTCCAGCGCGGGCACGAGGTCTCCCAGCTCCAGGCTGCGGGTGTTCACCTCGGTGAGGCGGTCGCGGCGGGTGTCCCAGCAGTACGTGGCGAGCGGGGCGCCGCCCGGCGACAGGTGAGTCTGGCGCAGGATCTTGCGATCGTGCGTCCGGACCAGCAGCGGTAGATCGGTCTGCTCGCGGATCAGCGCGGCGTCGTACAGCCCCTGCGTGATCACGACGTGGGCCATGCCCAGCGCCAGCGCGGCGTCGGTGCCGGGCTTCAGCGGCACCCACTGGTCGGCGTGGATGGCGGAGGCGTTGAGGTCGGGGCTGATCGCGACGACCCGCGTGCCGTTGTACCGCGCCTCGGTGAGGAAGTGGAAATTGGGGATCTGCGTGTAGGCGGGGTTGCCACCCCAGATGAGGATGAGATCGGCGTTGAAGTAGTCGTCGGAGGAGCGATCCGAGGCCACCTCGCCGTAGGTGACCGCGGCTCCCTGCTGGTCGTCGCCGAGCTCGCAGTTGATGTCGAGCCACACGCTGTCGAGCACGTCGGACAGGTGGAGGAAGCTGGCCATGGAGAGCTGGCTCACGCCGGTCCCCGGATCCACCACGATCGTCTGGGGGTCGGCGACCACAGCGGTGACGACCTTCTCGGCGATCTCGGTGAGCGCCTGATCCCAGGAGATCTCCTCCCAGCCTTCTTCGCCGCGCGGGCCGGTGCGCTTGAGGGGCGCGGTGACCCGGGCCTCGCCGTACATCAGCGAGCTGTAGCAGCAGCCCTTCTGGCAGCCGCGGGGGTTGAAGTCCGGCACCCCGGGGTGGGTCTGGGGGTAATCTCCGACCTGCTCCTCTCGGATCACCTGGCCGTCCCTGGCGTAGACGTAGAAACAGCAGCTCTGTTGGAACCAGCAGTTGACGTTGTGGGTGCTCCGGACCACGTAGTCCCACGTCCACTTGCGACGGTAGCGGTCGAGGAAGTCCGGATCGAATTCCAGTGTGCTGGCCCGGCCGACGCTGGGAGTCAGCGACGCCATCGTGGTCCCGGTGAGCTCGAGGAAGGCTCTGCGTGTCAGGCGGCGTCTTGACATCGCGGCCAGGCTAGCACGCGGGACCCTCGCGATGGTCGGAGCCAGCCGTGGGGCTGATCGTCGTCATCCCCATTCTGATGAACGCGTCAGCGGGAGCGTCGGGCGCTCTCACCGCGGCGCTTTGGCCCCGGGAGCGCGGTCATCATGGGCTTTCCCACATCGGGCTGTTGGTTTTGGCACAGCGCGACTTCGCGCCCGCGTCACCGTATACACACCATCATGTCGCTGAAAATACAGGTTGTGTCTTGATTTATGTGGGAGATGCGAGCGCTCGTCCGGTGCTGGATCGGGTCTTGCCTCGTGTGAGGAGGTCCCCCACAGACAAAACCCTCAAGAGCGGGAGTCTTTCCCTCTCGGAGAGCACATGAGTAAAGACGACGTTTCAATCAAGAACAAGGCGACCAGGATCAACTTGTTCAGCTTCGCAACACCACAGATGCGGGCCTTCCACATCTCGTGGTTTGCGTTCTTCCTCTGTTTCTTCGCCTGGTTCGGAATCGCCCCGCTCATGGCGGTGGTCCGTGACGAGCTCGGCCTCACCAAGACGCAGATCGGCAACACCATCATCGCCTCGGTGGCGGTGACGATCATCGCCCGCCTGGTGATCGGCTGGCTGTGCGATCGCATCGGTCCGCGTCTGTCGTACACCGGCCTGCTGGTGCTCGGCTCGATTCCCGTGATGGGCATCGGCTTCGCCCACAGCTACGAGACCTTCCTGCTCTTCCGGCTGGCGATCGGCGCCATCGGCGGGGCGTTCGTGATCACCCAGTACCACACCTCGGTGATGTTCGCGCCCAACTGCGTCGGCACGGCCAACGCCACCTCCGCGGGCTGGGGCAACCTGGGCGGCGGGGTCACGCAGATGATCATGCCGCTGATCTTCGCGGCCTTCATCGGGATGGGCTTCGCGGAATTCTGGAGCTGGCGCCTGTCGATGATCGTCGCGGGCGTGGTCTGCATGCTCACCGGCGTGGCCTACTACACGCTGACCACCGATCTGCCCGACGGGAACTTCAAGGAGCTCCGAGAGCGCGGCGAGTATCGTTCGCCCGAGAAGGTCAAGGGAACGTTCCTGATGGCCTGCAAGGACAAGCGGGTCTGGGCGCTGTTCTTCATCTACGCTGCCTGCTTCGGGATCGAGCTGACCATCAACAACATGGCCGCCCTCTACTACAAGGACTACTTCGGGCTCGGGCTGGGCGCTGCCGGTCTGGTCGCCGGCCTGTTCGGGCTGATGAACATCTTCGCTCGCACCACCGGTGGCATCATCGGCGACAAGTTCGGCGAGCACTGGGGCCTCAAGGGCCGCGTCAAGTGGCTGTTCGTCGCGCTGTTCATCGAAGGCGTAGCGCTGATGTTCTTCTCGCGGATGACGATCCTGCCTATCGCCATCGCCTCGATGGTGGTGTTCAGTCTCTTCGTGCAGATGTCGGAGGGCGCGACCTTCTCGGTGGTGCCGTTCATCAACAAGAAGGCCCTGGGATCGGTGGCCGGCATCGTCGGCGCGGGCGGAAACGCTGGCGCGGTCGCTGCGGGCTTCCTGCTGCGGATGGAGAACCTGACCTGGCCCAACGCCCTGCTGATCATGGGCGCGCTGGTGCTCTGCTGTTCGTTCGTGACCTACCTGGTGACCTTCAGCCCCGAGGCCGAGGCGAAGGCCAACGCAGAGTTCCGGGCCGCCCTGGCCGAGCGCCGGGCCATCGCGCCGCCCAGTGAGCGCTGGGACAAGCTCCCCTCGCTGCCCGATCTGATCGACATGATCAAGCCGATCACCGTGCTGCGGATCTTCGTCGGCGGCGCCCTGGCGGTGAAGGGGATCTACTTCATCATCGACATGAGCGCCTTCGAGCAGCTCGCGGGCGATCTGGGCGCCTACAACACCCTGATCGCCTGGTACGTGGTGGCCGCGCATGTAGTGGGCGGCTCATGCATGATGCTGGGGCTGGGAACCCGCATCGCGGCGGCGGCGAACGTGCCGGTGCTGCTCGGCGCGGCCGTGCTGGTGCACACCCAGAGTGGACTGTTCGTGCCCGATCAGGGTCTGCAGCTGTCGATCTTCGTGCTGATCACGCTGGGGCTGCTGGCCTGGAACAACAGCGATCGGTTCTCGATCGACAATCTGCTGGCCAGCAAGGCTAAGCGGGCGATCACCCCCTGACCATCTGGTCGCGTCGGGTCTTCTCGATCTGGCGCGACCCTGGTCTATGCCCCCAGTCAGCAGTGTGAGCGAGCAGTGTGAGCGAGCAGTGTGGGCCAACAGTGTGGGCCAACAGTGTGGGCCAACAGCATGGCCCGACAGCATGAGTCAGCGGCACGACTACATCCGGCCGAACCCCTGCCGCAGCTTCTCCACGGTAACCGACCGCAGCAAGAAGACCTGCCGCTGTCCGCCCACCCGGGCGGTCCAGCACGGTCGACCCCGGGCGTCCTTCGTCTCGATGCCGATCTCCAGAGACTCATCGTGGCCATCGACGAAGTGGAGCACGAACCGGGCGCTGGGCGTCTCCAGCCCGGCCTCGGCGGCGGAGAGCGTCGACACCTCATGCCCGCGCAGCTCGGCCAGGGTGTTGATCGCGAAGAACACCAGCTTCATGTCGACGTCGACGTTGGCCGGCTGGATGACGTTCCACAGGGCGCTGGAGTGGTCCTGCTGGAGCAGGATGTTCGTGCGCCCCTCTTCATACGAGAAGGTGTCCACGTCGCCGCGACGGAAGCGGAACATCATCTTGTCGCGGAAGTCGGTGGGCGGGAGGAGGGCCTGGGCCAGCGGGGAGCGCGCGGCGCGGAAGACCGTGGGGTCGCTGTCTACGCGCAGGAACGCGGCGGTCTCGAAGCGGCGGGTGCCCACCTCAAGCACCTTGCGCTGCCCGTCTAGCAGCGCCACCTCGATCGTGGCCTCGGGGGGATCGAAGCCCCCGTCCAGCTCCGGTCCCAGGATGGCGCCGGCGCGCAGGCGTCCGAGCCGCTGGACCAGAGCATCTACCATCAGCTGATCGACGGCCCAGCCCGGATCAGGGTCGAGGTTCCAGTCGCCGAGCACGGGCTCGCCGGCTTCGTCCATCTCGCCAGTGGGGCTGCGCACGAGCACCACGCGGCGATCGCCGACCGTGAAGGCGAGCCCGCTGGCCTCCTCGCGGTCGAAGTCGAGCAGCACGCGGTTGCGCCACTCGCCGGGGGCGCGGTCGAAGCGATGTCGCCCCCCCAACCGGGCGCGGTAGACGGCCTCGGAGCCGGAGAGCCGCAAGAAGCTGGTGCCGCCGGGGGCGTCGTTGCCCAGCGTAAACGAGACGGTGGGATCGGTGGTGTCGCCGAACAGCTCGACCACAAGGCCGCGGCCGGGCTCGAGGCCGTACTCGTCGAGGTTGCCCTGGTCGACCCGCACGTCGATGGGGACCTCCTTGCGGAAGGCGGCGATCATCGCAGCGACGGCGGCCTGGTCGGCGTCGGCGTCGATAGGGGCGGTGATCTTCCAGCGGCCCAGATCGCGGCCCAGCATCACCTCACCGACCTCATCCTCCGAGCGCTCCAGCACCACCTTGCTGGTCGCCTGGCTCAGCTCGATGCGCTGGATGCGGTCGCGGGGCAGCGCGGGCAGCATGGGGAGCTGGGCGGTGAGACGCCGGCTGCTGCCCTGGTCGACCACGTTGAGCATCGCGAGGGCTCCGGCGATCCCCGCGAGGACGAGGGTCTTGAGGGTCGTGGGTCTCACGAGTCCCTCCGACGACGCACCAGCCAGCGCAGCCCGCCGAAGGCGAACAGCGCCAGCGGGCCCGCGAGCAGGTTGAGGACCTTCAGCAGGCGCGCGCGCTGCGGCTCGATCGGATCGAGGGGGGGGATCTGCACGGCCTTGGAGCGGATCCCGATCAGCGACTCGTCCTGCACCAGCCAGTCGGTCAGATTCAGCATGAAGGCGATGTTGTTGGCGACGAAGTCAGCAGAGCCGGCCACCACCAGGCGGGTCTGGGCGCTCTCGCGCAGGCGGGTGGCGGGATCGTCGGGGATGGCGCCGCCCATGGGGGTCTGGGCGGGCGCGGCGGGGATCTCACCGTCGGCGAAGTACGAACGCCACGCGCCGGTGAGGCTCACGAGCAGGGGGAAGCTGCCGCGCTGCTCGCCGGGGGCGACGATCTTGTAGGCGTTCGGATCGACTGTGCGGATCCCCTTGATGGTGCCCGACGCGGGGGAGCTGGCGGCCAGCACCGTGGCCTCGACGTCGGGCGGCAACGGATCGGCCAACGTGAGCGAGCTGACGAAGGGAAACAGCATGGTGTCGAGCCCGCGGACGACCGGGCTGTCGGCGTCCAGCTCGGTGGCGCGGGGAATGAGCGGGTAGTCGACGTTCATCCGTACGACATACCTGCCCTGTCGCACCGGGAACGGCATCTTGCCGCGGCTCTTGCGATCGACCACCACGTCGCGGTTGACGCGCACGCCGTAGTGACCGAGGAGCGGCTCCAGGCCGTGGTAGATGCTCTGGGGCCGCAGCGAGCGCAGGTCGGGGCGGGTGTTCGAGAGGAAGATCGCCAGCGCGCCGCCGCGCATCAGGAACTGGTCGAGCTGATACAGCGCGCGGTCGGGCAGCGGGCGCTGCGGGCCGACGACGTACAGCGCGTCGATCTCGTCGGGTACGCCGCCCTCGCCGCCCAGCTCGACGGTGGCGATGTCGTAGTCCTCGCTCATACGGGAGCGGATGCGCTCCAGCGGGCCGCGTCCGCCCAGCAGGTTGGGCTCGCTGTGACCGGTGGACCAGCCGACGGTGCGGCGCTCCTCGTCGGAGACCAGCGCCTTGATGGCCCGCACCAGGTCGTACTCCAGCGTCTCCACCTGGGTGATGGCCGGCAGCACCTCCTGCTTGTCGCCGTAGATCAGCGCCACGCCCATGAAGACGCGCTTCATCTCGGTGACGTTGGCGTCCTGGTAGCGGTACTGGATCGACTGGATGCCGAAGCGGGCGGCCTCGGCCTCCAGCTCCTTGACGCTGGTGGGATCGACGCGGTCGATCTCCATCAGCCCGCCGGAGTAGGCGCGCAGATCATCGAGCTTGTCGGTGACGATCTGCTCGTGGTTGTTGTACGGCGCCTGCAGGCCGCCGGTGAAGTAGACCTTCACCAGCAGGGGCTTCTCCAGCCGGGTCATCATCGCGCGGCTGACCAGATCGAGCGAGTACAGGCGGTCGGCGGTGAGGTCGAGGCGCACGAAGCTGCGGGCCGACCAGGTGTTGACCAGCGCGACGATGATCAGCACCAGGCCGAGCTGGGCCCAGGTGTGTGCGAGGAGGGTGCGGCGCAGATGCATCAGAGGCCGACCTCGGGGGAAGCGACGTGTCGCTTCCCCTCGCTGCGCTCCGCTGCTGCGCGGCGGGCTCCGCTCGTCGCCGGCTGGGCCGGCCCGAGGTCTCCCACCGTGGTGGGGTTGATTTCAGGGGGCTTGCCGCGCTGTGCAGCAGCCCGACCCCCTCGAATGGGGAGCTGTCTCGGGGACGCAGCCATGAGAGCGATCATCCCAGCCGCCGCCGCTCCAGCGAGAACACCGCCAGATGCAGGAAGAAGGCGACCACCGACAGGTAGAAGATGACGTTGCGGGAGTCGATGACGCCGCGCGAGAGGTTGCTGAAGTGGTACTCGAACGTGAGGTACTGGACCACGGGCAGGATGCTGGCTGGGACGCGGCTGAGCGCGTAGCCGGTGGCGAAGGGCAGCAGACAGAGCACCAGCGCCACGAGGAAGGCGACCGCCTGCTTGCTGGTGAAGGTGCTGGCCGCCGTGCCGATGGCGGTGAACGCCGCGCCCAGGAGCAGCAGGCCGAGGTAGCCACCCATCACCGGACCGGGGTCGAGCTCGCCGAGCGAGGCGAGGGTCATCGGGTAGGTGAGCGTGCCGGCCAGCGCCACGACCATCAGGGTGAAGGCCGCCGCGAATTTGCCGATGACCATCTGCGGCGCAGTGATCGGCAGGGTGACCAGCATCTCGATCGAGCCGGTGCCGTGCTCCTCGGCGAACAGGCGCATGGTGACCGCGGGGATGAGCAGCACGAAGAACGTGGCGCTCCAGAAGAACACGGTGCGCATGGTGGCGACGCCCGAGCCCAGCACATCGTGCCAGTACAGCGACGCCAGGCCGGTGAGGAGCAGGAAGGCCGGGATCGCGAAGTAGATGAGCTGCGTGTCGAAGTAGCTGGCGAATTCTCGACGGAAGATGGCCAGGCTGTTTCGCATCGGTCCCCATTCTCGGATGGGTGGGAGCGGGGGGCCATTAGCCGGTGGTCGGGTTCCGTCAAGGGGTCGTTTCTGACACCGGCAGCTTCCGGCCACAGCGCGCGCTTGCGTTCGCGGCCACGCGCTCCTCGGCAGTGGTGGGGTGCTCGGAGGCGTCGATCCCCAGCTCTACGAACGTCGCCACCACCTCGGCGACGGCGTCGCCCTCCTCGGTGCAGGCGCGGCCGCCCCAGAAATCCAGGATGGCTCGGCGGCGCGCGGCGGGATCCGGTAGCGCAGGGCCCCCGTCCAGCGGCAGGCCGTCCTCCCACGTCGCCGTGAGGGCGGCGGGGACCTCCACCATCGCGCGGTGCTCGTGGTGGCGGGCGATGACCGCGGTCCGCCAGGCGGTCACCTCGGGTTGAATCTGGTCGGAGACAGCGCTCTTCTGGTGCGCCAGCTTGCGGCGGCTGATCACCTGCCCGCCGATGCGCACGCACATGATGGTGAACGGCGGAATGCAGGCCAGCGCCTTGAGCGGCCCGTCGGCGTACGACTCGAAGCGGACGGGGGCGCGCTTCAGGGTGACGAAGCCCTCGTCGTGGATCACCACCGAGGGTTTCCACGGCGACTGCGCGTGGTAGATCGTGCGCCCGTCGCGCTTCTTGCCGGCGCGGTAGCCCAGGCCGCGGATGCGTCCGTCCAGCTCTCCGCGCCGCCGGGCGATCTCCAGATCGTCGAAGACGATGATCTCCTCGTCGAACGCGTCGCCGTACTCGCTGGTCTCTGTCTCATTGGTCTCCGCTGCCTCGTCGGTATCTGCCTTTTGCGCGCGCGCAGCCAGCAGCGCCCACAGCAGCGCGAGCAGCAGACCGTTCACGGTCTCTTCAGCTCCCCGAGAACTGGATGTCGTCGAACACCAGCGTGGGGCAACGCCAGGCCGAGTGGGGCCAGGGGTCGTCGCAGGCCTCCACGAAGCGCGCGAGGACATCAAAGATGTTGCCGGCGACGTTCATCTCGCCGAGCGAAGCCGTCTTCTCGCCGTGCTCCAGCAGCCGGCCGGTGATGCCGAACGAGAAGTCCCCCGTGGTGGTGTTGGCGTTCCCGCCCAGGAAGCCCTCCACGGAAATGGCGCGGGGAAGCGCGGCGGCGACGGCCTGCGGTGAGCGTGTGCCGGGTGGCACGATCAGGTTGGAGGCGCCACCGGTGGTGGGGGGCTTCTTCAGCCGGCGGGCGTTGTAGACGTCCAGGAAGAACATCTCCAGGCGCCCTGCCTCGAGGATGTTGCGCCGGCGGGCCACCTGCCCGTCGCCGTCACAGGGACGGCTGCTCAGGCCCCGGGGGAGCAGGGGATCATCGATCAGATTGAGAGACGTCGCGGCGATCACCTCTCCCAGCTTGTCGGCCATGCAGCTTCGGCGCTCGAAGATGGCGCGACCGGCCAGCGGGGTGAGCAAGACTCCCAGGATCCTGCCCACGCTGCGGTTCTCCAGCAGCATGGGGTAGCGTCCGCTGGGGGCTGGCCCGCTGCCGAGGCGGCGCTCGGTGCGCTCGAGGGCGTCGGCGGCGACGGCGGCGGGATCGGGCAGATCGCTGCGCTGACGCACTGAGATGTAGCTGCCAGACTCAGGAAGGCGGCCGTCCTTGTCTTCCAGGCTGAACCCCATGCCGTGCCCGAAGCTGGTGGAGCGCGTGCCGACCGAGAAGCCGTTGGAGCAGACCATCACCTGCTCGCTGCTGCCGTCCCAGACGTAGGCGGTGAGCGAGCGGACCTTCGCGCTGCGCGAGGCGGCCAGGCCTGCCTCTTCGACGGACTGCGCCCAGTCTCGGCGATGATCGGCGTCCAGCTCGGCGAAGCTCGGATCGTGCTGCTCGAGGGGGCCATCTTCCGCGACACCCATCTCGTCCAGGGGCAGCAGACCTCGATCGGGATCGGGCTCCAGGAAGCGGGTGGCCTCGATCGCGCGCGTCAGGAAGGTGCGCAGGGCCTCGGGGCGCAGATCGCTGGTGGAGTGGCTGGAGTAGCGGCCGTCCACGAGCATCGTCATCGTGGCGCCGCGGGAGCGGGACTCCTGGGCCATCTCCACCCGCCCGTCTCGGCGGCTCAGCTCGGTGGAGCTGCTCTGGGAGACGCGGGCGGTGGCCTCGTCGGCGCCCAGCTCGAGCGCGGCGCGCACCGCCACCGCGCCGATGTCCATCAGCCCGCTCATGACGCACCTCCCACCACGAGGCTGCCGACCCGCACGGTGGGCATGCCTTGACTGACCGGCACCGACTGGCCCTCCTTGCCGCAGGTCCAGCCGCCCTCGTCGAGCTGGAAGTCGTTGCCGATCAGGTCCATCTTCTCGAGGGCCTGGGGGCCGTTTCCGATGACGTTGGCGTCTTTGACGGGCCTGGTGAGCTTGCCCCCCTCGATGAGCCATCCCTGGCGCATGTAGAAGGAGAAGTCGCCGCCGCCGATGTGCACCTGTCCGTTTTGGAAGGTCTGGCAGTACAGCCCCCGGTCCACCGAGGCGATGATCTCCTGGGGATCGTGCGGACCGTTCAGCATCATCGTGGCCCGCATGCGCGGTAGCGGCGGGTTGCGGAAGCCTTGCCGGCGCCCCGAGCCGGTGCACTCCACCTTGAAGTGACGCGCGGAGATCTCGTCTTGCAGGTAGCCGCAGAGCATGCCGCCCTCGACCAGCGTGGTGCGCGCTGTGGGGTTGCCCTCGTCATCGACGTTGATCGAGCCTCGTGTGCCAGGGATGGTGCCGTCATCGACGATGGTGACGTCGGGACCGGCGATGCGCTGGCCGATGCGGTCGGCGTAGATGCTGGTGCGCTTGCGGTTGAAGTCGGCCTCCATGCCGTGACCGATGGCCTCGTGCAGCAGGATGGCGCTGGGTCCCGCGGCGAGCACCACGGGCATCTCGCCCACCGGGGCGCGATCGGCGGTCAGCAGGAACAGCGTGCGATCGACGGCCTCGTTCACCAGGGTGTTCTGCTGGGCGTCGCTGAGCAGCTCCAGGCCCGCGCGGCCGGCCAGGTTCATCCCGCTGGACTCGCGCACGTCGCCCTGGCTGGCGGTGCACCGCAGCAACGCCATCGACATCGGGCGCCAGTCCTCGATCAGCCGACCGTCGGGGCGGACGATCATCACCACGCGGGCGGCATCGGCCAGGTAGGCTGAGACGCGCTCGACGCGAGGATCCCGCTCGAAGGCGCCGGCCTCCCAGGCCCGCACGAGCTCCACCCGACGCGCCATGCCCGCTTCGTCCCAGGGCTGGGACACCGGGTAGTAGTCGGGGATCGACACCACCTGGAAGGGCGCGGTGGTCCGACCCGGCTGCCCGGCGGCGATCTCCGCAGCGGCGCGGGCAGCGGCGATCAGCGCCTCGGGCCGCAGATCCTCGGAGTAGGCGTAGCCCACCTGATCACCCACCACGACGCGCACACCCATTCCCAGATCGACGTGGGTGCTGGCCTGGTTCACCCGGCGGTCGGAGAGCTGCACGCTGGTGGCGATCTCGTGCTCGAAGAACAGGTCGCAGTCTTCACCGCCGCGGCTGAGCGCCGCGTCCAGCACCCGCCGCAGCACGGCAGGTCCGACACCCAGGTCGTCGAAGTACTGACCGGGTGGGGTGGTGGGACGGGGTAGCGACATCGGCACACTCCGGGGAGGGGTCCCCAGGCTCTAGCGCGCTGCGAAGCGGATCGCTCCACTCATCCCTGGACAGATCCTGTCCGACTCATCTGAAGCCCTGGCGATAGACCTGTGTCATCTGGTGGATCCATGCCTCAACACCCACTCATCTCCACTGCTCGGTTCCCCGACAGCGATGGCCTCCCCATGTCGGACAACACGCTGCAGTATCAATGGATCGTGACGATCCAGGGCGGTCTGGACAGCTTGTTGGGCGACTTCGTGGGCGGCAACCTGCTGTGGTACCCCGACCCGACGACCGACAAGATCCGGATGGCTCCAGACGTTCTTGTGGCGCTGGGTCGCCCCAAGGGGCACCGGGGCTCCTATAAACAGTGGCTCGAAGGCGGCGTCGCTCCCCAGGTCGTCTTCGAGGTGCTCTCACCGTCCAACACCCGACCCCAGATGGACGACAAGCGCAGGCTCTACCAGCGACACGGCGTCCGCGAGTACTACGAGCTCGACCCCCACAACAATCGACTTCGAGGATGGAGGCGCGGCGGAGACCTTCTCATTGAGATCGCCAACATGGACGGCTGGACGAGCCCGCTCCTCCAGATCCGTTTTTTCCTCGGACAGACCGAGCCCCGAATCGAGCACCCCGACGGCTCACCATTCCTCACATTCAACCAGGAGCGCCGCCGCGCCGAGCAAGAGCACCGACGCGCAGAGCAGGAACAACTGCGTGCGGAGCAGGCGCTTCAGGAGGTCGAGCAGGAGCGACTCCGTGTCCAGCAGGCCGACGCTCGTGCGGAGCAGGAGCGGCTCCGCGCCGATCGTCTGGCGGCTCGGCTCCGGGCCCTGGGCATCGACCCGGAGTCACTCTGAAGACGTCGCTCACCGAGAGACGATCCGCTCACATGCTGAGCGTTGTCCCTGAGCGCTGCGGGCCAGCGCGAGCTGCGAGCGCGCCCGGGCCAGGTTGTGGGCGCCCTCCCGCGGATACCGCGCGCGGTCCTCTCGAAAGTACGTCGGCTGATTCACCGCGTCGGCACAGAAGCGCGAAGCAAGCTCGAGGCAGATGCGCTCGATGCCGGGCACCAGGCTGCGGCGCTCGGCCGCGGTCAGGGGCGGGGCGTGCGCCAGGAAGCCGCGGGCGCTGGCCTCGAACAGCGGTAGATCGAACCGGGCGGGGGCGTCCTCGGCGGCCGGGTTGCACCAGCTCCGCCATGCGTCCCCCAGCTCGCAGGCCAGGGCCATGGGCTCGATGGTGTCCAGATCGATGAGACAGATCGCATGCTCGCCGGGGTCGGCGAAGCGCAGGTTGGAGATCTTCAGATCGCCGTGGCAGACGCGCTCGGGCAGATCGAGCGTGCCCTCCCACGCGTCCCAGTCGCCCAGGATCTGTGCCCCCACGTCGCGAGCGGGGCCAGCCAGCGGGTGACCGTCGGCGGCCTCGAGGCGCGCGCGGAGATCGGCCATGCGCGCCGGGGTGTCGTGTACGTCCCGGCGCGGGGCGCGCCTGGCCCAGTCCCAGCCGTCCACCGCCGCGTGAAACCGCCCGGCCATCGCGCCGGCCTGCCAGGCTCGGGCCGGGGAATCCATCGCGTGCAGGGTGCGCCCGGGGATGAACTCCAGCATGCGCCAGCAGCCGCTGTCGTCTTCGTGCCACAGGCGGCCGTCGGTCGTGGGGACGACCCCCGGGCTGGTGAGCCCCTGCCGCCGCAGGCGGGCGGTGAGCGCCGCGATGTCCTCGTTGATCAAGGGCGAGAACACCGGGTTGAGGCGCTGGAGCACCACCCGCGTGGGATCACCGACCAGCCAGGTGCCGTTGATCAGCCCTGCGTCGGGGGTGGTGCGGGGCGGGCCGGCCATTCCCCACTGCGCGAGCGCCGCCTGCTCAGGGCTGTTTCGATCCATCGCCATTCTCCTGTGTAAGCCCGGAGCTAGCCTGCCCGTTTCCGCCTCGCCATGGAGATCGCTCCGGAGCGACCGGGGCGTTATCCCACCCCCCAAGAAGCGGAGAGAGCATGAGCGGAGGAACAATGAGCGGAGGAATCATGCGGGGCTCACGTCTGACCACCCTGATCTTGTCCACTGGCGTGGGCTGCGGCCTGCTGCTCGGCGTCGGCTGCAAGAAACCCCAGCCGGTACCAGAAGTGGTCGCCGCACCCCCACCACCCCCGCCGCCACCCGAGGCCCCCAAGGAGATCCCCAAGCAGGTGATCCAGATGGTCGCCAATTTCCAGCGGGTCTACTTCGAGACCGACTCCGACCAGCTCACGTCCGAAGGGCGCGCCGCGCTGTCCGCCAACGCTGACATCATGCGTCAGCACAACGACATCAAGGTCGAGGTCCAGGGCCACGCCGATGAGCGCGGCACGACCGACTACAACCTCGCCCTGGGCGAGCGACGCGCGTCCGCGGTCTACAGCTATCTGTCGGGTGCAGGCGGGGTCTCGTCCGCCCGCCTCAAGAAGATCAGCTACGGCGAGGAGCGCCCGCTCGCGTCGGGGAGCGCTGAAGCCGCGTGGTCGAAGAACCGACGCTGTGAGTTCGTGATCACCTGGGGCGGTGTGCAAAGCGTGCGCGGTACCACGGGCGGGTAGTCCCGTGTGGCTGAAGCCGTGGGTGTGATCGCTCGCGCGGCGATCACGTACCGCTGGTATCGGCAGACGCGAACCGATCGCCATCGGGGGTCTCTGCGCGCTCCACCGTCGCCCGTTCCGTCTCTGCGAGATGCGACAGCAGCCGCCACGCGATCCCCGGTGGACAGTCACAGCGCGCTCCCAGCGTCGCGGCATCCAGCGGTGAAGACTCCAGGGCGGCTCGAAGCTGGGCCAGCTTCTGCAGCGTCTGGCCGGCGGCCTCCTTGCCCGCCTCGACCCCAGGCTGGTGATACGCGTTGACGTCGATCAGCTCGGCGTAGAGCCCGACCGCCCGCTCCCACAGGGCGATCAGGGCGCCCAGGCTCTGTGCAGAGACGTCGGGAAGGATGAGCGAGACGCTGGGCCGTCCGGCCTGGGCCAGCGCGGCCCGGGTGCCGAGCTGGAATCCGAGCAGGTGGTCACCGACGAGAGCGTCATCTCCGGCGTCGAGCGGCGGGCCCCGATCCGGGGTGCCCC
This sequence comes from uncultured Enterobacterales bacterium, assembly GCA_964464515.1. Taxonomy (GTDB): domain Bacteria; phylum Myxococcota_A; class UBA796; order UBA796; family UBA2385; genus CAYXGP01. The sequence goes on along the minus strand of CAYXGP010000002.1, from coordinate 79,233 downwards.
AGCCCAGGGTGCTGGAGTCGAGCGTGGTGACGAAGTGGACCAGCGTGTCGTCGCGGCCGTCGCGGATCTGTTGCATGAATGCATGTTGATCGGTCGATCCCTTGTTGCCGTACACCGTGAGCCCCTGCTCCACCCGGCGGCCGGCCCGATCGAGTGACTTGCCCAGCGACTCCATGACGAGCTGCTGCAGGTAGCGTCCCAGCAGGGCGAGCCGATCGCGGTAGGGCTCGATCACCAGCGCGCGCGCTCCCCGTCCGTTGCCGGCGGCGAACCAGGTTGCGGCGAGTCGGGCCGCGAGGTTGGTCGCCGCGGGTCCGCGTGTCTGCGCATCCATATCGCGGGCCCCGGCCAGGAACCCCTGCCAGTCCCATCCGCACAGCGCCATCGGAGCCAGCCCTACCGCTCCGGTGATGCTGGTCCGGCCGCCCACCCAGCTCCACAGCGGCAGCCGAGCCCGCCAGTCGCGGGCGGCTTCGTGCAGCTTCGAGCCGGGCGTGGTGACAGCGATGGCATGCGGCGCGAACGGTTCGTCGTGCCGGCGCCACCACGCCTGCGCGGCGCGCATCCCGTTGCGCGTCTCGACGGTTCCGCCGCTCTTGGAGCAGACGATGACCAGCGTGCGGCGGGGGTCCGTCTGCCGGAGCTCCCGGTCGATACCCTCGGGGTCGGTGTTGTCGATGAAATGCAGCGACGCGGGATCGCTGGGACGGGCGAGCGCTGCGCGCAGGAATTGCGGCCCCAGAGCGGATCCACCGATGCCGATCATCAACACCCGATCGTGGTTACCCCGCTCCAGCGCAGCCACCGCGCGATGACTCTGCGCGATGGCGGTCTCGGCTTCAGCGGGGGCCAGCGCGGGCGCGCGGAGCCAGTAGTGACCGACCTGTCGGTTCTCGTCGGCGTTCGCGATCGCGCCGCCCTCCAGTCGGGCCATCGCTGCGAGCGCGCCGTCCATCCCCGGGTGGAGGTCTCCGGGTGCGTCGGCCAGATCCAGGATGATCCCGGTCCGTGGGCAGCGCAGCACCGTCTGTTTCGACGCTGCCTGTTTCGACGCTGTCTGTTTCGACGCTGCCTGTTTCGACGCTGTCTGTTTCGACGCTGTCTGTTTCGACGCTATCCGTTTCAACACGGTCACCAGCCGATCTCCACGACCCCGCCGGTGATCACCGGCGTATCTCCACGGGTCACCGCGAAGGTGGCCTTGCCGTCGGTGGCGGGATCGTTCCAGATGTGGGTGGTGAGCGTATCACCGTTGTGGACCGGCTTGCTGAAACGTACACCGAGTCTGCGCAGCGCCCGCGGCTGCGCGCCGCCCATGACGTTGACCAGCGTGCTGCCGGCCATCGCCATCGTGCACAGACCGTGGAGGATGACATCGGGCAGCCCGGCTGCGCGGGCCGTCTCGGGATCGGTGTGGATGGGGTTGTCGTCCAGCGAGGCCAGCGCATACCGGTACGACTGGTCGGCGTCGATCGCCCAGTCGATCTTCGCGTCTGCCGGCGGCGGTGTGGGCGGCGCCTTGCGCGGGGGCCTGGGCGCGCCGGACTTCGCCCTGGCGCGGGCCTCGGCAGCCTTGCGCCCCATCCCTCGGACGAAGAAGCTGGTGCGGCACTCCACGCAGACCTCTCCCTCGACGATGGCGTACATCCCGCCGACCACCAGGAGCCCCGAGGACTTCTCCTCGACCGCCAGCAGCTCGCCGCGGAGCTGCACCAGATCCCAGGGCTTGAGCGGCTTGATGAAGCGCGCCTCGTGCTCGCCATGCACCAGCCGCAGCATGTCCAGCTCCAGCTCGGGATCGGTGGCCAGCGCGAACATCACCGGCTTGAGCAGGCGAACATGCAGCATCGGCGGGGCGATGGCGTCGGGGCCGTAGTAGGCCACGCTCTCGTCGCCTGTGGCCGCCGCGTATGCGGTGATGTGATCGGGCTCCACGAAGGCGTAGCCGCAGCTGTAGGTCTTGCCGACAGGCCACTCGCGCGGCCCCTCCGGGGTGTCGTCAACCGTCTCTGCATTCTCGGCGGGCGCCGCATCTCCCCGGACGGCCCGCGCGATGGCGCCGAAGTCGAACGCCTGGGCCATCTTCAGCAGGTCGCCGAAGTCATCGGCGCTGGCCTTGCCGGTCATGAACGCCTTCTGCGCGTCCAGCTCTCCGCTGAAGATCGCCTGGAGGGTGTCTGCGCCGATGGTGATCGTGCAGGTGGGATCGCCGTGCACCCCCGCCGGCCCCCCCCCCAACGCGCCCGCCCAATTCACACAAAGGTCGGTGGCGCCCATACACACCCACGGCA
>CAYXGP010000002.1:0-76932 GCA_964464515.1 uncultured Enterobacterales bacterium | reverse complement strand
GGGGCGCGCCGGGCCGGCCGGCCTGCACCGCGCAGACGTCGCCCTCGATGTTCACCGTCTGGTCGGTGGCGCCCTTCACCACCCAGTGCATCGTGGCGCGCCAGCCGGGGAGCACGCCCGGCTTGTGGCCGGCGGGGAAGTGCGCGAAGACCTGGGTGACCGGGTCGCCCTCTGCCAGCGGCGCGGCCGCGGAGGTGTCGAACGAAAAAATCTCACCGACGTGCGCGGCGATCTCCTCGGCGGTCCACGGTTCGTCGCCGGGCTTCTCGACGCCGTCGTTCATCTGCATCTCGTAGGCGTGCAGCCGCTGGCCCTGGATCCCCCACACCCGCCCGGTCACTCCGCGGCCCAGCTCGCTGGCGAGGAACACCACCACCGGGCTCACCTGCTCGGGCCGCCACTCGGCGTCGACCATCGGCAGATCGGCTGTCATGCGCGTCTTTGCGACCGGCGCGAGGCAGTTCACCGTCACGCCCTTCTTGCGGAGCTCCAGCGCCAGCACCCGCGAGAATCCGTAGATGCCCGCCTTGGCCGCCGCGTAGTTGGACTGGCCGAAGTTTCCGATCAGCCCCGAGTAGCTGCTGGTGTTGATGAGCGCCCCGCCGCCGTCCAGCAGCAGGGGCAGCGCAGCGACCGTGACGTTGCGCGTACCCTCCAGATGCACGTCGAGCACCGCCCGCCACTGCGCGTCGGTCATCTTCTTGAAGGTGACGTCGCGCAGGATGCCGGCGTTGTTGACCACCGCGTCCAGGTGCCCCCAGCGCTGCTGCGCCAGCGCCACCATCCGCGCGCAGCCAGCCGGATCGGTCACGCTGTCGGTGTTGGCTGCGGCTTCTCCGCCGGCTGCGATGATCTCGGCGACCACGCGCCCTGCCGCCGGCTCCTCGGTGTCGCCGCCCTCGGGATCGTTGACGATCACCCGCGCGCCTGCTGCGGCGCATGCCAGGGCGTGTGCGCGTCCGATGCCGTTGCCAGCGCCGGTGATCAAGATGACTTTGTTGTCCAGCAGGCCCATGGTGCCTCCGTTGGGGCGGAACTCTTAGCGAATGCCCTCGCACCCGTCGAGAGGACGGGCCGCGTAGGGCGGAGCCGCCCCGGAGCGGCTACGATGGAGGAGATGACCGCGCCCCTTCATCTGCTGCTCATCGTGCCGGCGCTGCTGTCTGCGCGCGCTGCTGGTCAAGCCCTCGTGGCCTGGCTCGTGGGGTACCGTGTCACCAGCTTCGGGGTGGGCACCGGGCGCATCTGGTATCGCCGTCCCATCGGGCGGAGCACCATGCTCTACCTGTCTCCCTGGTTGCTCACCGGCGCTCGGTGCGGCATCGCTCCCGTCGATCGGCTCGACCCGGGTCGACGCGCTGCGGCGATCACCGGCGGCGGTCTGCTCGCCATGCTGAGCCTGTTCGGGGGACTGGTGCTGCTCGGGGCCGACACCGCGGGCCTCGTGGCGCTGCTGGTCCTGGCGCTCTGCACCCTGCCGTGGCGGCTGGGCGGCGTGGCCTCGGACGGCTGGCTCCTGATGACTTCCCTGGGCATCGATCGCATCGGCGCGTGGCCAGGCGCGGCCCGGCGCGCGATGATGGAGCGCTTCTCGGCCATCGAGGCGGGCGTCGGCAGCCCGCTGGGCAGTGCCTACGGGCGGCTGGTGCTGGCCTGGATGGACCTCCAGCTCGGCCGCTCACCCAGCCTGCCGCTCGCTCCGCCGGCCGATCCGCGTCTCCAGCCGCTGCACGAATACGTCATCGCCAACTGGCACCTCGTCGCCCGCCGACCCCTCGCCGCGCTGCGCACCATCCGCGACGCCTGGGAGCGCGAGGAGGGACGCCACAACAGTCTGCTACACAACAACCTGCTGCACAGCGGTCTGCTGCACATCGCCGAGGCCCGCACATGGCTCCGTCTCGATGAGCCCGCGGCGGCGCACCGCGCGCTGAGCGCGCTCGTGGGGGTGCGGGGTGTGCTGGCTCGTGAGGCCACGGTGCTGCGGTTGGAGCTGGCGCTCGCCTGGGGCTCGGTGCGCGAGATCAACGCCCTGGCCCAGCGTGTCGGCGAGATCGTCGGGGCGGGGGTGCTGGAGCCGGTGAACGCCGTGGGTGTGCTGCGCCGGGCCGCCGAGGTGCTCCACGAGGCCGGTCGGCAGGCCAGCTCGCTCAGCGTGCAGGGGAGCGCCGCGCGACTGACGCGCGCGCTGTTGGCCTCTGCCGCGCCGGTGGATCGGCTCGATCTGGCCGCTGCGTTGGAAGAGCGGGGGCTGATCCGCGCCTGAGCTCTGTGCGCTCACCGCTGTCAGGCACGATCCTGGCGCGACAGTCCGATCAGCACCGCACCCGTCTGCCACGCGTCGATACCCAGCCGTCGCTGCCAGCAGGTCTCGACGTGCAGGAACGCATCCTGCGCGGTCTTCATAGCCAGCCCGATCACGAGCTGAAGTCGGGGCTGAGATGCGAACGGCAGCTCGAGCACCAGACCGTCGCTGCCCACACAGCAGATCCGCCCATCGAAGATCCCCCGGTAGGCCGGGTGCTCCCCGACCACGCTGACGGCCACCTCCCAGCCCAGATCCTGCGCGGCGTCGCCGCAGATGATTCGGAGGGTCTCGACCCAATCGTCGTCTTGCCCGGGGAGACCCTGCGTGGAGAGCTGGACGCGCTGATGTTGGAGCGCCAGGAGCTCGCTCAGAGCGCCGCGGTCGGGGACCAGGCGGTTGCGCTGAGAGATGTAGGACGTCAGGGAATCCAACGCGGCGGCGAGCCCGGCTGGGACCGGGCCGGTGCGCGGCGGTGTGGGGCGAGGGAGGTCGGCTGCGGTGGGAGTCGCTGCCGCGGGTGCCGCTGCGGTGGGAGTCGCTGCGGTGGGTGATGCTGCCTCGGGGGGCGGCTCGCTTGGCTGGACCGGCGCTAGCTGCTGCGGCTCGACCTCGACCGGGGCGGGCTCTGGCTCGACCTCGTCTCTGGCTGGAGCGGGCTTGCGGCGCCGGATGGTGCGGAGGCGCCGACTGAGCGCCCTGTGAAGGCCGGAGAACGCCACCAGATCTTCTGCGCCGGAGCGGATCCAGTCGAGGCGCTGCCGCGTGGTGGGGCGGCGATGGGTTGCGGCGATGACCGGCGGGCGCTCCGTGCCGTTCGGCAGCTCGCCCAGGGAGGCGCTGTCTGCGGGGGGCGCCACCACCACCAGGACCGCACCCGGGAACCACCCTGGCTGTATCTCGGCCAGGGCCCGGAGCTCCGCGGCGACCTCGTCGGGCGGTGGCGCGCCGATCCAGGCGATGAGCGGAGGGGAGTCGGTCTGCGGCATGGGCCCTCACTCGCGCCCGGGGGGATGGTCCTCGCGTCGGGCGTGATCTTATCCTGCCTGTCTACCGCGCGGGGCCGCCGCGCCGCGACCCTCCCTGTCAGCCTGGCCCGGAATGCGCATCTGCATCCTCACGCGCGGAGATCTCTTCCCCACCGATCATGGCGCAGCGGTGAAGATCGTCCGCACCGCACAGGCCCTGTCGCGGGCCGGCGCGCCGACGTGCATCGTGACCGATGATCGAGACGCCTACCTTCGGTTCGAGGACGGCGTGCATCGCGCGGTGCCCTACCCCCCCCGCGTCCGCGCGGCCCAGGAGTGGCCGCCGCTGCCTCGCCTGGGTCGCATCGCGGAGTCGCTGACCCTGCGGCTGGGCTACCCCCCCGAAGAGACCTTTCTGTATCGCCCGTTGTTCGATCCGGCGTGGTGGGGGCGCGCCCTGGCGGTGGGCCGCGCCGAGCGGACCGATGTGTTCCAGGCCGAGTTCCCCGGGTACGGCATGCCTGGTCTGGTCGCCGCGGCGTTCCTGCGCGCCGGCTCGACCCGCCCCCGGACGGCGGTGGTGCAGCACAACGTGGAGTGGGCGCGTCTCCAGGAGTTCGGCCACCGGGTGTCTCGGATACGGCGCGTCGAGCAGGGTCTCCTGGCCCGCGTGGACGACGTGATCGCGGTCAGCGACGACGATCGCCGACGCATGGTTGCGGCGGGTCTGGATCCTGCGCGCGTGACGGTGATCCCCCACGGCGTCGACGTCCAGCGCTTCCGCGTCGCCCGCCCCGCGGGGATCCGCGCGCGCTACGGCATCCCCGAGGACGCGCCGCTGCTGTTCTTCCACGGCACCCTGCACTACTGGCCCAATACCGAGGCCGTGGCCTTCATCGCGCAGCACCTCCTGCCTCGCCTGATCGCCGCGCGGCCAGACGCGCGCGTGCTGATCGTCGGTCGCAGCCCCCCCCGGTACTACGACCACCCGGCCATCACGTTCACAGGTCCCCTGGACGATCTTCCCCAGGCCATCGCTGCCGCGGATCTGTGCATCTGCCCCCTGCGCGCGGGGGGCGGCACCCGGATGAAGATCCTCGAGTACCTGGCCGCCGGCAAGCCGGTGCTGAGCACGACCAAGGGCGCCGAGGGGATCCCGATCGTGGACGGTCGCGAGCTGTGCATCGCCGACGGCGTGGAGGCGTTCGCGAGCGCCGCGCTTCGTCTCCTGGACGATCCCGACGGCCGCGCGCGGCTGGGTCGGGAGGCCGCGCGGTTCGCCGAGCGCTACGACTGGTCGGCCGTCGCCGAGGCGTACCTGTCGGTGTATCGAGGAGAGGGGCGCGGGGACGACTGGAACCGGCGATTGGAGGCCGGGGCCCGGCGCCTCCCTCGTCGGCGTCCGAGCAAGCCGCTGACGATGCTCCTGCTGATCAACCGCGGCTGCAACCTACGCTGTACGTTCTGCGATCTGTGGTCCGATCCCGAGCGCCTCGACGTCCACAGGAGGCTGCCGGGGCTGCTCGACGAGGCCGCAGTCATCGGCACCCGCGCGGTGGTGATCACCGGCGGTGAGCCCCTGCAGCACCCTGAGCTGTTCGCCGCCGTGGCGATGGCGCGGGCCCGGGGTATGGGCGTGAACATCACCACCAACGGCACGCTGGTCGAGCGCAACTGGGAGGCGCTGCTCCGAGATCCCCCGGACTCCCTGTCGTTTTCGATCGACGGCCTGGAGGCGACCCACGATCGGCTGCGCGGGCAGCGGGGGGCCTGGCGCCGCACCATGCGGGCCGCGGAGCGCGTGGTGGCCCACGGCGGCATCGGCGTCAGCATCTACATGGTCGTCACGGCAGAGAACGTCCGTGAGCTGCTCGCCGTGCGGGAGCTGGCGCTGCGGCTGGGGGTTGCGTTCGACTTCTGGCCGGTGAACGATGCGCCAGAGCAGTACCTGCGCACCCCCGAGGATCGCGCGGCGTGGATCGACGCGATCGACACCCTCGCGGCCCGAGATCCCACGGTCGCGGCGCGCCGCCACAACTACCACCAGGCGCTGGATTACCACGATGGGCGTCTGGGGGCGGTGCGCTGCCTGGGCTTCACCGATCAGTACGGCGTGACGTACCGGGGCGATCTTCTGCCCTGCTGCGTCTGGGGAGGAGACGGTCTGGTGGTGGGCAACGTCTTCGACACCCCCCTGAGCCGCTTGTGGGAGCAGTCCGCCGTGCGCGCCTTCCGCGAGCGCCTGGAGGTGGAGGGGTGCGCCGCGGGCTGCTTCAACCACTCGCTGTACGAATATCGGGAGGCCACCGGCGCCTCGTTTCACCTGGGGCGATAGACCATGCCCTTGAGGTGGGAGGGTCCTTGAGGTGGGAGGTCGCGTGACACAGGGGACAGCCGGCGCACCTGCAGCGGATCCGCCCGGTATCGTCGTGGGTGTCGATGTCGAGGGTCGCTCTGTGGCAGCCCTGCGAGAGGCGGTCGCGCTCGGTGGGCTGATGGGCTGGCCCGTCCACGCCGTCCACGCCCTCGATGTGGCAGAGGGGCTCTCCGCCATGGGCCGGATCCAGGAGCACGAGAAGGTTCGCCTCCGCACGCGGGAGCGCATCCTGCGCTGGGCTGGAGAGTGTCTGGGCGCCTCGCTGCCGAACCTGCGGGTGATCTGGGGCCACCCCGTCCAGGTGCTGCTGACCCGCGCGCGTGACGTGCGCGCCGAGCTGCTCCTGGTGGGCTCGCACCAGCGCCGCCCGGGGGATTATTTCCTGGGAGGCACGGCCGATCGCCTGCTCCGGGGAGCCGCCTGTCCGGTGCTGGTGCGGCGGCAGCCGCCCGCGCCCGAGCGCCCCATCCTCGTGCCCATCGATCTGTCGGAGGAGAGCCGCATCGCGCTGCGGATCGCCACTCGCCTCGCGCGTGTCCGCGGCGCGGAGCTGCTGACGTTGTTCATCCGGGACCGCGCCAATCGTGACCCGGGCGATCGCTACTCCGAGCTGGTGGCCGCGGCGGGGTACCCGATCCGCGCGCTCACCGATCAGGGGGATCCCCGAGTCCGCATCGCCCACCACGCTCACCGCGAGAACGTCGACATGGTGGTGATGGGCAGCCACGGTCGCACGGGGCTGGCCCGGTGGGCGTTGGGCAGCGTCACCGAGTCGGTCCTTCGCCGGACCGACCTGTCGGTGTTGGCGGTGAAGGCCGAGGATCGGGAGTTCTTGCTGGAGGCTCCGGTTTCAGGGAAATCAGCGGATTGAGGAGCGGAGCAAGAGCGCTGGAGTATAGTCTTATGACAACCCGGTACAAATCTTACTATTTTAGACGACACCGATAGCCTGGAATTTCGGAATACCCTTGACCGATACGCGGATGCCAGGCGAGGACTTCCCGTCGACGGACGCGGTCGATTCGCCGATCACCGACGAGCGCTTCGGCGGCTGGGTGCCAGAGACGCGGCTGGGGCAGGGGCGCTTCGGATCGGCGTATGTGGCGGTGGGCGTAGCGGGGCAGCGGGCCGCCCTGAAGATCCTCCGGCACCCTCCTGGCGACGAGGTTCGGGTGCTCGCGGGGCTGAGCCACCCGGCCATCCCCAACCTGCTGGGCGCGGGCGCGCACCCCCGTCCCTGGTTGGCGATGGAGCTGGCGCCCGGCCTCGCCCTGCACGAGGTGCTCGCGGAGCGACTGCTCTCCATCAAAGACGCCGTGTGCCTGCTCACTCCCCTCGTCGACGCGGCGGCCGTGATCCATCACGCCGGGCTCTGTCACGGCGACATCAAGCCGGCGAACATCGTGGTGCGCGACCTCTCTCAGGGTGAGGCCTGGCTGGTGGACTTCGGTATGGCCGGGGTGGGTGGCGCCGGCGGTACGCTCCTCTACGCCGCTCCGGAGCGCCTCCGCGGGGCGGACGCCTCGGCGTCGGCGGATGTCTACTCCCTGGGTCTCGTGCTGTGGGAGGCGCTGCACGGCGAGGTGCCCTGGGCCGAGCTTCCTCCCACCGAGGCCCTCGCGCGCCGCGACGCCGAGGTTCCCCGACCAGTCCTGGGTCCGGAGTGGCTCCAGCGTCTCCTGATGGGGATGCTGGCGATCGATCCAGCGCATCGACCCGCTGCCGCCACCGTCTCCGACACGCTGGAGGCCCAGGGGTCCGCCCGGCCCCCCATCACCGCCTGGCACCGGCGGCGCCGCGCGCGCGTCGTCCACGTTTCCATCACCGGCGTCCACGATCGCATCTCGGGGTGGCCGGACACGGGGGGGCTCTTCGCGCTGGTGGGGCCGCCGGGCTCTGGACGCACGCATGCGTTCGACCGCATCCGCACCGAAATCCGCGCGCGGGGCGAGCCGTTCGTGATGCTCGCTGCGCACACCTCGCCCTGGCATGCGGTTGAGATGGCGCTGTGTGATCCCGGCCTGCCCGGTCCCCCGGTGGTGCTCCCCGATGAGCCCGATCCCGCCGCCCGCGCTGGTCGGGTCGCAGGCCTGCTGCGGGCGCGCGCGCCGACCCGTCTGCGCGTTCTGGTGGACGATGTCGATCATCTCGACTCCGGGAGCCTGGCGGCCCTGAAGATCCTCGCGACGCGTCGCATGGCGGACGTCTTCGTCACATCCGCGCGCGCGCCGGATTGGGACGGGCAGGTGATCGGTCTGCCCGCGCTCGACGCCGAGGGGCTCCGCGCGCTCACCCACGGTCTGCTGGGGTTGGGGCACCTCGAGGCCGTGATCCCCTGGCTGGAGCTGCGCACCGCCGGTCAGCCCGGGGTCGCCATCGCGCAGCTCATCGCCGCGCTGGAGGTCGGCGCGATCGGCTGCACCCGGCGGCGCTGGTGGGTGGACGAATCTCGCCTGGGTGGTGTCCCCGCGCCGACCAGCTCTCGACCGCTGCCGGAGCTGGATCCCTCGGAGCGCCGGATCGCTGGTGCCCTCGCGGTGGTCGGCGAGCCGATCACCGAGGAGCGCCTGATCATCCTCACGAAGCGACCGCCCGGAGAGGTCCGAGCGGCCACCAGATGTCTGCAGCGGGCGGGGCTGGTCCGCCGCGTGGGCGCGCTCTACCGCTTGACCACGCCCGCGCTCGCGGCGGCGCTGCGCCCCGATCCGGGTGTCGCGCGGACGCTGCATCGCTCGATGCTGCAGCTGCTCCTGGGGGAGTCTCCGCCGGCCTTCGCGCGCCTCGGTCGGCACCTCGTGGCGGTGGGCGATCGCGCGCTGGCATGCCTGCACGGGGCGGCGGTCATCGCGGCCACCGCCCGTCGGTCAGCGGTGGAGGGGGTCGAGATCGGTCGCGCGCTGGCTGCGCTCTCAGAGGACCCCGCGGTCACGGCGGCGCTGGTCGATGCCTGCCTGACGTTGGGCGACGGCGACGCAGCGCTCCAGACGATCGAGGTCGCCCTGCGCGACCCTGCGTGGCGCGCGAACGTGCCGCTGTGGGCCGCTCACATGCGGGTCCTCTCCGGGTTCTTTCAGCGGCCCGAGGCGGCCCTGACGGCGCTGGCCGAGGCCGCAGACCGCTGGCCGACCCTCCCTTACGCGCTGCTGCGGGAGCGGGCGTCGGCCCACTTCAAGGCCGAGCGCTACGACGCCGTGATCGCTGACGCTGTGGAGGCCGGGCGCGAGCCGCCCACCGGCGAACCGTCCACGCTGGATCGGGCCGAGGTGGTGTCGTGGCTGCGGATCGTGGGGCTGCATGCGCAAGCACGCTACGCGCAGGGCGACCTCACGGGGGCGCTGACGCTGCTCGATCGGCTCCCCGAGGAGCTGGGCGAGGGGACTCCCGAGCGGGGGCTGCTCTACGGGGTCCATGCTCGCCTGCTGTACCACGCCGGTCGGATGCGAGACGCCGCGCGCTGCCTGGAGCAGGCCGGCTCCGAGCGCTCCGGCTTGCCCATGACCGAGCGCGCCAAGCTCCTCAACAACCGCGGCCTGCTCATCTGTGGCCTCGGCGATCGCCCCGCGGCGGTGCGCTCGTGGGAGGACGCCAGCACGTTGTTCGAGCAGCTCGGCATGCAGACCGAGCTGACCCGGGTGCGCGGCAACCTGTGCGTGGGCTACCGCGAGCTGGGCCGCTGGGAGCGCGCGCGGAACGCCGGTGAGGCCGCCCACCGCGACGCCGCTCGTGCGGGGTTGGTCGATCTGCAGGCGATGGCCGCGGGTAACCTGGGCGATCTCCACCGCGAGCTGGGTCAGCCCGACCAGGCCTCCACCTGGTACAGCCGGGCGCAGCGGATCGCGCTGAAGCACGATCTCACCGGGGAGCTGGTGGAGCTGGCTCGACGCCGCGCGGAGATCGCCGTCGCCCGCGGCTGGCCCACCGCGCTGACCACCGCGCGGGAGGCTGTGGCGCTCGCCGAGCAGCACGAAGTCGTGGCGGAGCTGTGCCGGAGTCGCGCGCTGGTCGCGGTGTGTCTGGCGCGCGGCGGCGAGGCTGACGAGGCGCGTTCCGAGCTGGAGGCGGCGCGCGTGCCCCTGCGCGAGAGCGGGGCGGCCGGAGAGCTGGCGGAGGTTCGCTACTGGGCGGCCCACGCGCTGCTGGAGCTGGGAGAGGTCGCCGAGGCGGAGCGCGACGCCCGCCGGGTGGCCGCCTACGCCGACGAGGTCCACCTGGTCCCGCTGCGAAAGCGGGCGGATGTCCTGCTCAGTCGCATCAGCCGCGAGGCCGGCCCCGAGCTCAAGCCCAGCCAGATCGCTCAGCTCATGCACCTGGCGATGCAGCTCTCGCGGTTTCGGCGGGTCGATTCGCTCCTGGTGGCCATCGCCGACGCGGCGGTCTCGTTGCTGGGTGCCGACCGCGCCTACGTGCTCCAGCGCCGAGGGAAGGAGTACACGGTGGTGGCGTCTGCTCCGCAGGGCGTCCCCGAGGGCGCGCCGTCGATGTCCATCGTCGAGCGGGCGTTTGAGAACCGCTGCGAGGTGATGGCGACCGATCTCGACGAGCGCGGTGATCTGCGCGCGGCGCCCAGCGTCCTGGCGCTGGGGATCCGCGCGGCGCTGTGCGTGCCGCTCATCTCCCAGCACGAGACGCTGGGCGTGATCTACGTCGACAGCCGCAGCACCACCGACTGGGAGCTGGGGCAGACCTCCCTGCTCCTCCAGGGGCTGGCCGGTTTCGCGGTGGAGGCGCTCAACAGCGCTCGGCTGCGCGCCGAGCACGCCTCGGGTCTGGCCCACGATCTGCGCAGCCCGCTGTCATCCATCATGCTGGCGGCCCAGTACCTCGGCGAGTGCGCCGATCCGTTCGAGTTCCGAGACATGGTGAAGATGATCGAGGAGGCCGCCAGGAGCGCCCTGGAGCTGACCGGAAAAGCGCTGAAGGCACGCGGTGAGCGGCTCACGGTGGAGCTGGGTGAGCTGACGCGTCGGGTCTGCGCGCCGCTCTACGTCCAGGCCCGCTCGCGGGGGGTCGCGCTGCTGGTGGACGCCCCCCGGGAGGCCCGGACGCTCGGCGACGATCGCGATCTGGGCAGGGTGCTCCAGAACCTCCTGGTGAACGCGCTGCAGCACAGTCCGCGGGGCGGTCATGTCCTCGTGGAGGTGCGGGTGGAGACCGATCGCGTGGGGTGGAGCGTTCGCGACGAGGGCCCCGGGCTCCCCCCGGAGCTGCGCGAGACGCTGTTCGACGTGGGCGTGTCCGGCACCGACACCGGCACCGGTCTCGGGCTGGCGATCGTTCGACGTCTGGTGGAGGAGCACCGCGGCACCGTGGATGCGCGCGATGCGCCGGGCGGCGGCGCGCTGTTCGAGGTGTGGCTGCCGACTCAGTAGGTGGGCAGACGCGGGTCGATCTCGGTCGCCCAGGCGGTGATCCCGCCTTCCATGTTGACCACCCGCTGGTAGCCGGCGTCGGCCAGCACCCGGGCAGCCTTGGCGGATCGCCCGCCCATCTTGCAGTGCACCAGGATGTCGCGGCCCCTGGGGATGCGATCGAGGTTCGCGGCGACGTCTCCGTGGGGGATCAGGGCGTCGGCCCACCCCAGCGAGACGATCTCCGCCTCGTGCGTTCGACGAACGTCCAGCACGAACGGCCGCCAGCCGTCCGCCCGCGCGGCGGCGATCGTGGCGACGTCCAAGCGCTCGAACGGCTCGGCTGTGGGCTCGGTGTCTGCAGCGGGGAACCCGCAGAATTGCTGGTAGTCGATCAGCTCGGTGATGGGCGCGCGGTTTGGATCGCACCGCAGCTTGAGCGTGCGGAACGTCATCTGCATGGCGTCGTACAGCAGCAGGCGGCCCGACAGGGTGTCGCCCTGATTCAGCAGAATCTTGATCGTCTCGGTGGCCTGGATGCAGCCGATGACCCCGGGGAGGATCCCCAGCACGCCGCCCTCCGCGCAGGAGGGCACCAGACCCGGGGGTGGGGGCTCGGGGTACAGATCGCGGTAGTTGGGTCCTCCGCGGTAGTTGAAGACGCTCGCCTGCCCCTCGAATTTGAAGATGGACCCGTAGACGTTGGGCTTGCCCATGATGACGCATGCATCGTTGACGAGGTAGCGGGTCGGGAAGTTGTCCGTCCCATCTACGACGACGTCATACGGCGCAACGATCTCCAGAGCATTATCTGAACGAATCGCGGTCTCGTAGACATCGACCTGGCACCGGGGGTTGATGTCCAGGATGCGTGCGCGTGCGCTCTCTACCTTTGGCCTCCCCACGGAGGAGGTGCCGTGCAGCACCTGCCTCTGTAGATTGGACTCATCCACCACGTCGAAGTCGACGACGCCGATTCGGCCCACTCCGGCGGCGGCCAGATACAGCAGCAGCGGGCTGCCCAGTCCGCCGGTGCCCACACAGAGCACTGCGCCGCCCTTGAGGCGTCGCTGCCCCTCCATCCCCACCTCGTCGAGGATGAGGTGGCGTGAGTAGCGGGCGATGTCCCAGTGATCGAGCTCAGGCAGGCCGGTCACGCGACACCCCCGGCGATGCTGGGCACGATGACGAGGGCGTCGCCGGGCTTCAGGCGTGTCTGCGCGCCGTCGCTCAGGAAGCGGATGTCCTCGTCGCCCAGGTAGACGTTGACGAAGCTGCGCAGCCGACCGGCATCGTCGCGCAGGTGGCGGGCGAGGCCGTCGTAGCGGGTGGTGAGCGAGTCCAGCGCGTCGGTCACGGTGTCGCCGTCTACATGCACGGTAGCCTCGCCCCCGGTGTAGGCGCGGAGCGCGGTGGGTATGGTGATCGGGGTGCTCATGGTGCGCCCTCTTGGATGGGTTGGACTGTTTGAGTTGGCTGATTGGGTTGAGCGGGCTGAAATGGCTGAAATGGCTGTGCGTCCATGACTGAGCGGTCCTCCCGCAGTCGCCAGCAGCGCGTGTCAACGACGCTCCCATCGCGCACGCTGGCGATCACATAGCTCATGTTGGGCAGCGCGTGCTCTCGATCATGGTCGGAGTACATCGCGGGGTGGTCGGGGTGGGAGTGGTAGTAGCCCACCACCTCCAGCCCTTCCTCGCCCAGCGTCTGCTCGGCGCGCATCAGCAGCAGGCCGCTCACGCGGTAGCGGTTTCGGGGGCTGTCCGCGCGCTCATTGACGAGCGGGTGTACCCTCACGACGCGCATGCATGCGCGGTCGCCGGCCAGGATCCCCACGACCTCGTAGGGGTAGCCTTCGACAACGTGGGCATGCAGTCGGGCCAGCTCCGCGGCTGTGATCTTCAGGGGTGTCACGCGGGTTCGCTCCAGATGTGGGGCTCGGAGAGGTAGCGCTCGCCGCTGTCGGGGAACAGCGTGACCACGACGCCTTCGCGCAGATCGCGGCCGATCCGCAGGGCTCCCCACAGCGCAGCACCCGAGCTGGGGCCGACCAGCAGACCCTCCTCGCGCGCGAGGCGTCGCACCAGGGCGAAGCTCTCCTCGGTGGGCGCGCCGAGGTTCTCGTCGGCCAGGCCGGGATCGTAGATGCCGGGCACGATCGACGTCTCCATGTGCTTGAGGCCCTCCAGTCCGTGGAACGGCGCGTCGGGCTGGACGGAGACGCACCACACCTGCGAGGCTCGAGCCCGCAGAAAGCGTGTCACCCCCACGAAGGTGCCGCTGGTGCCCAGGCAGGTGACCCAGTGGGTGATGCGCCCGCCTGTCTGCGACCAGATCTCCGGGCCGGTGCCGGCGTAGTGCGCGCGCCAGTTGGCGTCGTTATTGTATTGGTCCAGGTACAGATAGCGCTGCGGCGCTGCCTCGAACAGCGCGCGAGCGCGCCGGATCGCGCCGTCGCTGCCCTCCAGCGGGGAGGTCTCGATGAGCTCTACTCCGTAGGCGCGCAGGGCTGCTTTTCGTTCGGCGTTGGCGTTGGATGGAAGACAGAGCGCCACCCGGTAGCCGCGCGCCGCGGCGAGCATCCCGTAGGCGATGCCGGTGTTGCCCGATGACGCATCGAGGATGGTCATCCCCGGCCGCAGGTGACCACGGCGCTCAGCGTCGCGGATCATCGACAGGGCCGCGCGGTCCTTGACCGAGCCGCCGGGGTTGGCCGACTCCAGCTTGGCCCAGATCTCCACTTCTTCGGGCACCTGACCCTGAACCACGCGCGACAGCCGCACCAGGGGGGTGTTTCCCACGCGGGACGCGATGTCTCCGGTCATCGGCGTGCCAGCAGGATCTGACGTGCCAGCGCAGCGATCGCCGCCGCCTCGTCGGGGTCGGCGCTGCTGCCGGAGGTGTTCAGGCAGGCCTTGCGGCCGACCCTGGCCTCGTGGGTCTCCCTCTCCTCGGGGGTGGCGTCCACCAGCTCCTCCCAGCCCACGCGCCAGCGCCCGGAGGTGTCGCTGGCCCAGTCGTTGTGCAGGTAGATCGCGCGCGTGCCGATCAGCATGGCGTTCTTGGCCGAGCCGAAGACCGTGGCGTCGAGCAGCACCAGGATCGTCTCGTCGTCCGGGACCTCGCAGGTCTTTCGGGCGTTGCACAGCTTGGAGTCCGGGATGTTGTCACCGGTGTACAGGTCGTCGATGTCGGGGAAGCGCGCGTCGATGTTGGCGACCAGGGTCTTCGCTTCGGCCAGATCGAGCGCTGCGTCGATCGGGCGATGCGCCTGACTTCGGGGCGCCGGCCTCTCGGGGGCCTGCTGCGTCGAGCTCTCCGGGCCGGCACCTTCACGGCCGGTGGGCGCCCCGCAGTAGCGGCAGACCACCCACTCCGGCTGGAGCCACACGCCACATCCCCGGCACTTTCCCTGCTCCATGGGTCCTCCCGTGGGGCTTCTATCTCATCGATCGGGGCTATCTCATCCGTCGGGTGGTGCCCCCCTCCAGCGCTTACGAGCGGCGGTGGACCCGGACGACAGGAGGCGCACCGGTCGCTCCAGCGCGTCTTCGAGCCAGGGGATGAAGCGATCGGGCAGGGGAGCGGTCTCGGCCCAGACGTCCTGGATGGCGGCCGTGAGGCGGGCCTGCCGCGCCAGATCGCGCCGGGGGCCAGGGCGGATCCCCAGCGCGCGCCGGGGATCGTGGGGATCGGCGCGCAGCAGCGCGGGGGGCAGCGGGTGCCGCGCGCGCCAGGATCCGCAGTATCGCCAGCCGGGTCGCAGTCGATCGAGGTGTGTCACCGCGAGGGCGTCCACCGGGCAGACTGCCAGCGCGTAGCGCAGCAGCACGAGGTCCAGCCAGCCTCGTCGGAAGTCGCCCTGCCAGCCCTCCGCGTCGTTGTGGGGCTCGGGGAGGTCGGCCAGCGCGGCGGCCTGCGATGGCAGCGGCCCCGCGCCGTGTCGGGGGGTGAACGTCCGCAGCACCCCCAGGCGGTGAACCTTCCCAGCGAAGCCGTGGGCGCGCAGCAGATCCAGGGCCGGCTGGACGGTGCAGGTGCTCCAGGTGGTGTGGGGATGAAAGCCGACCCACTCGTCGAGCAGCACCCCCTGGGCGCCCTCGAAGACGACCGGCGCGGCGAGCAGATCCGCGATGGCTCCGGGGGACACCACCCGCCAGCGGGCCCGCAGCGGCGCCAGGGCCTCCAGCCAGCGCGCGGGCACAGCCGGATCTTCGAGGATCTCACGCTCCGGCTGCGCCAGCGGGTGATCGCCGAGGGCGCGCAGGATGTCGTCCAGGGTCTCTCGCTTGAGGCGCTGCTGTCGGCGCAGATGGCGCAGGAGATCCCTCCGGGAGCCGCGGGCCAGCGCTCCGGCGCGGAGCACCCTCCCGGCCAGCGCGTCGGCCACCGTCTCGCCGACACCCACCCCGCAGGTGCCGTGGGCTTCTGCTCCCCGGGCCAGCTCCCGCAGCCGCCCGGCGGCCTGGTGGAAGGGAGTGATGCAGCGGGCCTGCTCCGAGATGGTGAGGCGATCGAGGGCGTCCGAGACGCCGGAGCGCCGCAGCACCGCCGCCTCGATCCAGAGGGCCAGCGGGTGGATCACCACGTCGCATGCCAGGTGGGTGCGCGCCCCCGCGACGAACGTGCCCGCGCCGAATTGCGCGAAGGTGTGGTGCCGTCCGTCGGGGGTGACCACGTTGTGGCCGGCCTGCGCGCCGCCGTTCCAGCGGATCACCGCGCGCGCGCCGCGGTCGCGGACCAGGAAGTCGGTGATCGTGCCCTTGCCGGCGTCGCCGAAGCCCAGATCGGCGACGAGCCAGGCTTCACTCACGCGCGTCGGTGTCCGCTCTTCTCGTCGCCGTCGGGCAGCGGCGCCTCCTCCAGTCGGGGCTCGGGGGCGCTGTCGAGGGCGCGGCTGGCGGCGAAGGGCGTGAGCGCTCGGATGACCGCTCCGAGGCGCTTGCGGGGCACGCCCATCGCCTTCATCCGCTCGGCCAGCTCATCCAGATCGCGGACAGCGCCCTCGCACAGCGCCACCAGCCCGGAGGCTACCCGGCAGGTGTCCTCGGGTGTGTCCATGCAGATCACGTGGTCGCCCAGCAGATCGCGCCAGGCCCGCTCGCAGTGGGCCCGACGGCGCTGATCGGGGATCAGGAAGAAGGGCTCAAACCGCTCCTCGACCTCGGAGACGATCGGCGCCAGCGGGAGATCCTCCTCCAGCTCGTCGCCGATCAGCCGCCGCACCTGGCTGCGGGAGACCTGCGGATAGGGCAGCTCGTCGCCGGTCATGAACAGGTAGCCGCGGCGCTGCCGCTGCAGCCAGCAGTCCATCTCGATGTGGCGCGCCGCGAAGTACAGCGCCAGCTCATAGGATTCGGCGCCGAACGCGCCCCCCTTGCCCTCGAGGTAGCTCCAGGTGAGCCACTGGTCCATCTTCTCGGCGGCCGACTCGAACTGCCCCACCTGCAGCGGAGCGGCGTCGGAGTAGGCGTCGCCCACGGCCATGAACAGGAGCTGCGGGTCTTCGACGCCGCAGTCCATCAGGGTGCGCATGAAGCCGGGCAGCTCCTTGCGGGCGAGGGTGTCGGGGATGGCGCCCATCGAGCCGGTGACGTCCAGCGCGAACACCACCCCCACCGACCGGGGGTGCGCGTCGCTGTCGCGGCTCTCTCGCAGCCCCACGCCCTGCGGGTCCATCAGCGGATGGCAGGTCCGCTGCTTGAAGACCTCCTGGCGGGGGAGCTTCGCGCGGGTGCGGGTGATCGCGCGGTGGGCTTCGTGGCTGTAGCTTCCGTATCCCATGGGGGGCCTCCGTCTGCGTTGGCTATCGCGGGCTCACGCGGGCTCACGCGGAATGCGAAATCGTATGTACCGCGGCGGGCCGTAGATTCGCCGGGCCGCGGCCTCGACTGCGTCGTTGAGCGCCCAGGCGTCGTCTGTTCGCTCTTCGGCTGCGCGGGTCAGCAGCTCTACGAGCGGACGCGGAACCGCTGCGGGCAGCTCCATCGACCGTGCATCTCCCCCGAGCACTCGGGCCATGCACCGCGCGCTCATCGCGAGATCGGAGGTCGGCGTGGGGCGCGCGCCGCTCCATCGTCGCTCAGAGTAGTACGGGCCCGCGCTTCGGCAGAGGATGACCGGCGCGGCGGCACCGATCGCGCACGCCGCTGACCAGCCCACCAGGGTCGCGCCGTGATCGCGCTCGTGCAGCAGGATGTGCTGCGGGAGCACCGCTCCGTGGACCCACCCGCTGCGATGCACCCACCCGAGCAGCTCCAGCAGGCGCCGCCACATCCAGACCGCCGCGCGGGGATCGAGTCCCCCCGGGAAGGCCCGCGCGGCGTCGGCCAGCGTCAGGCAGAAGCCGCTGCGCCATCGGAAGACCGAGGCATGCCCGTCCCGTCCGCTGGCGCGGGTCAGCGGCCCCTGGGCTACCGGCTGGGGAAGCTGCTGGCGGAAGAAATCCGCCCCCTGGACTTCAGAAGCCCACAGCGCCTCCAGCGCGCGCCACTCGCGGACCATCAGCACCTCGTCACCGCTGGCGCGCAGCACCTTCAGCACCACCCGCTCGGTGGGGTGGGCGTCGCGACAGGCCATGAAGACGTCGCTGCTCTCGCCGCGGGCGATGCGCCCGAACACCCGGTACCTGTGCTCGCCGACCCCCACCGGGAGACGCTGCGGCCAGGTGCTCGGGTTCAGGGCGATGGCGCCGCACTCCAGACAGATCCCCATGGTGGGGTGCGGGGACTGGCAGGACGTGCAGAGGGGGGTGGTCACGGAGTTTTTCGTCAGAAGCCCCACAGCCACTGCAGGGTGCCGCGGTGCTCGATCTGG
Organism: uncultured Enterobacterales bacterium; assembly: GCA_964464515.1. Classification (GTDB taxonomy): domain Bacteria; phylum Myxococcota_A; class UBA796; order UBA796; family UBA2385; genus CAYXGP01. The sequence goes on along the minus strand of CAYXGP010000002.1, from coordinate 59,118 downwards.
GCTTCCTCATCCATCGGCACGACGAACTCGTATCCGAGCATGGTGGCGAAGCTCGCCTCATCGCGCACCACCCACCACTCCTGCAGCCCCACGCCGGTGACCGACCAGGCGGTGTACTCCCGCGTGTTGACAGTGATCTGCTCCTGCGCGCGCGGATCGAAGAAGGCGTGGCGGGCGACGAGCGAGAATTTGTCGATGGGATCTGCGTCGACGTCCAGATCGGCCGCAGCGCCCACCTGGAAACCGACGAAGGACCTGGCTTCGGCGCCGTCCTCGCCCTGCGAGCCGCCGAGGTACTCCGCCAGCACTCGCGCGCGCTCACCGCGCACCTCGAGCGTGACGTCCATCGCCGTCTGGGTGTCGTCGCCGCCGAGCCGGGTCTTTCCCGAGACCATCGCGCGCACCTTCTCTCCCAGGCCGATGGTGGCCCGCGCGGACAGCGCCTTGGGGTTGTCTTCCTCGGCGCCGATGGAGCCCTCGGTGTTGGCGGCCATCACCTCCAGCGTGTAAGCGCCGTCGCTCCAGGTCGAGGAGGCCTTCGCGCCGAGCATGCGATCCTGCTCGATGCCGGCGATCTGCACCAGAGAATCGGAGGCCACCCCGCCGGTGTCGTAGCCGGTGGGTGAGTTGCTCCAGGAGTCCTGGGGTCCCAGGATGCCGGACTGCATACCCACCCGCATGTGGGTGCGCTCGCTGAAGGCGAGATCGGCCCACAGGTCGCGGACCCGCGGCGTCCAACCCTCTGCAGTGGCCGGTACCTCGACGCTGCCGGTCTCTCCGGAGGCGGTGGTGAAGTCGGCAGTCCACGTGTCGTGGTTCTCGATGACGTTCAGGAGGATCCGCGTGTCGACGTGATCACCCAGCTCCGCGTGAGCCCCCACCGCGGCGCGCAGCACCTGGAACTGGAGATCGAAGGGCGGGATCTCCTCGTTGTCGTCCCACAGAGCGTTGGTGTTACCCGCCTGCAGACCGACCCGGGCATCGCTGATGGGCCGGACCCACGACGGCGCCGCTGCAGCGCATGCGGCGCCTGGTGTGCTTGGAGCGGCAGCGGTCGCGACGGCTTCAGCGCTGGGCGGCTCCCAGGCCTCACGGGCGATCTGGTAGTCGATGATCCCGGTCCGGCCGAGCGTACCCAGCAGCCAGCCCAGCTCTGGTCCCGCGGTGGTCGCCGACGGATGCACCTGGATCAACCAGGGGGTCTCCGGGGCCGCCTCGAAGCGGTCGCGGATTTCCTTGCGCACCGCTCCCCGGCCGGAGGGCTCACCGTCGAGGTACAGCACGCCGTTGGAGTAGATGCCGATCACGTGGGGCTGGAGCGCCGCGGCGGGGGCGGCCTCTTCCGCGGCCCCTTCAGCCGGGTCAGCTGCAGCTGCTTCCCCTGCAGTTGCTTCCCCTGCGGTGGACTCTCCTGCGGCGGACTCTCCTGTGCCCTCTTCCGCCTCAGTCGAAGCGGCGGGGGCTGCTGGTGCATCGCTCGCGGGGGGCGCTGCGGGGTCCTGGGCGTAGGCGGTTGGACCGCCCTTGAGGACGAGCCCGACGAGCAGGGCGGTGGGTGTCATGGGCGGGACCTCTGTTGGTGGAGTCCGTCGTGGCCGCCCAAGGTAGCGCCACCCGCGGGGGACTTCAAGCCTGGTGTGACGCTGTGTCTCTTCGCCTCCGGAGGGCAGCAGCCAGCGCTGTCACCGCGATCCAGGACAGCCCGCCGGTCGGGCCGCTCGCGCAGCCACAGCCCGTCGGCTCTTCGGTGTCGTCTTTCAGGGGCGGGCGACCGGTGTCGTCGCCGCCGGATCCGCCGCTCGTGCCGCCGGAGGTCGCGCCGCCGGTGGCGCCCGTGGTTCCGCCGGTGGTCGATCCGCCGGAGGTCGATCCACCGGTGGTCGATCCGCCGGTGGTCGATCCGCCGGTGGTCCCCGTCGTGGTGTCCTCGACCCGCTCAGCCTGCTCGAACTCGAGGAGCACGTCCCACGCCTGCAGGTTGTTGCCCGGGAACGTGCCGAAGCCCCCGGGATCGGCGTCGAATTCCGGGGGACCCAGGTTGACCGCTCCCATCATCACGTCGCCGCCGCTGCCGTTCTGCGTGAGGGTATTGGCGATGGCCCAGTCTCCATCCGCCCCATCGACCGAGAACGCTCCCCAGGTGACCCCCTCGTCTCCCTTGAGCCGCACCTTCACTGCGGCGTCTTCAGGGACGCTGCCGATCTGGACGTAGACCATGCCGGTCTCGAAGGGCATGAACTCCGGCGTGATCGTCACGGGGAGATCCGCCCACTCCACGTGGGCCTCGTATGCGATGGTGCCGTCGGCGTATGAGTCCGGGACGTCCTGCGTGAAGGTCGCCCAGGCGGGCGCGTGCTCGGTTCCGATTCGCGCGCGCGCCTGCGCCAGATCCAGCAGGGCCACCTGCCAATCGCCGGTCACCGTGTCGTAGGCGTCCATGATGTCGGGCTCGTTCTCGGTGCCCGCGCTCTCTTCGCTGGCCGCCCACCACAGATCCGCGCCGGCCTCGCCGTCCACCGCGCCGCCCCACACGTCGTCCATGTGCAGCGCCCAGACAGCGCCGCCGTACTCGTAGTATGACCAGATGCGATGGGCGTCCCACAGGTAGTAGGAGTCTCCGAGGAGGCCGAGCCAGGGGTCGTCCTGGAAGGCCTGGACGTAGCTGATGTACGTCTGGTAGCGATTGGAGGTCCAGGGCTCGGCGGCGGACGCCATCCCCTCCCAGATGAGGTACGACGGCTCCATGAAGTCATGGGAGAACTGCACGACGTGGTTGAACTCGTGGACCACTGTCGCTCGGAGCTTCTTGCCGGAGTAGTGCGGATCCATCACCACGTAGGCGGGGCAGCTCCGACGACCGTCCCCGGAGTCCGAGTCGCGCATGTCGTTGCAGGCTGTCCACGCGCCGCCCTTGGTCCAGTCGTCCGCGATGTAGAAGTCGAGGATCCCGTCGGTGTCAGGCGTGGGCGCCTCGAAGCCCATGTCGGTCACCTGCGCGTCCCAGGCCTCCTCGGCGGACGCCAGGATGTTGGCGCAGTCCTTCTCGTTGTCGGCGTACTTCCAGTGGCAGCGGATGGGGTGGGTGGTGCTGTCGATGAAGCCCAGGGAGTTGGGGCGCCAGCCGTCCATCGCGAAGTTGACGGACATCATGGTGAGGGTGTGGCAAAGCATCGGTGTCTCCCAGGCTGGACGCGGTGGGGGAGACTCTACCTCGCGGCTCCTTTCTCTGCCGGAATGTCAGGCTTCTCTCCCGGAATGTCAGGGCTGCCGAGATGCCGGGGTCGCGGGATGGTCAGGGATCGACGCCGGACAGCACGTGAACGGCGCCCACATCGCCTGCTTCTCCCGCCGCGGCGCCGAGCACCAACACCGGCCCGCTGAGACCCAGCAGATTCGTGCCTGCGCTCAGCGCCATCCCGAGCTCGGCGTCCTCCGCTTCGGAGAGCACGAGCGCGTGAGCGTCTTCGATGGACAGCGCGCCGCTGATCGGCCCCAGGAACAGGCCCACCTGACCGCCGCTCCCCGGATAACTGTCATTCTCCGGATCACTGTCCCCCGGCGCGCCGATGAGCGCGTCGTCGCGACCGTCATCGTCCACGTCTCCGGCGGCGGCCAGGGCGGCGCCCACCCGTCCACCCGGCGCGCCCGTCACCCGATCGCTCACGGTGTCCAGGTCGATGTCTCCGCTCAGGGGGCCTCGGGCAACCCAGACCCCGGCGGTGCCACCGATGAGCACATCGCCGTAGCCGTCTCCGTCCAGATCTCCCGCGCCGAGGACGGTCGCGCCGGCCCCGTCCACGCCCGACAGGCGCGCGGCGGCGTCTTCTGCGGTGGTCTCTCCGAGCGCGGGTCCGGAGACGATCAGCGCGGCGTCGTCCTCTCCCAGCACGAGGTCGTCCAGGCCGTCTCCGTCGATGTCGGGAGCGATGTCCGCCGCGCAACCGGGGGCGACTCGCGCGTCGTCCAGCGCGCGATCGGCGGTGATGGGTCCGGTGAGCAGCCAGGCTCCTGCGCCCGCGCAGCTTCCGATCAACAGATCCGCCACGCCGTCGCCGCCCACGTCTCCCGCGGCCAGCGCGGCCCCGGCCATCGCGTCGGCCTCACCGCTCAACCACATCGCGTCGTCCAGCGCGGTGATCGTCGTGAGGGGACCGCTGAGCAGGTAGACGCCTCCAGCGTCGTCGTCCGCACCCGGCGCTGAAGCCAGGATGTCGTGGGTGCCATCTCCGTCCAGATCTGCGCCCGCGACGGCGCGCCCCAGGCCGTCTCCGTCGCCCCCCGCGCTCAGCCGCAGCGTCGCAGCGTCGAGCGTACCGGCGGCGTCGGTCACGGCGTACACCGCCCCCGCGCCGCTGTCGTGATCCGGCGCGCCGATCAGCAGACCGGTGACCGCGATGTCCAACCCCAGCGGCGTGAGCCCGGGGGAGAACGTCGAGATCGAGAGCCCGTCGAGATCGCCCGGCGCCTCCGCGAGCCACGCGCCGTCGGCGTCGGAGATCAGGGCGACACCCGTGAGCGGACAGCCCACCGCGGCCTCGTCGCAGTCGTTGTCGATGCCGTCGCCGCAGATCTCCGTCGCCGCTGGGGTGATGGTGGCGTCGGTGTCGTCGCAGTCGCCGGCCCGATCGACGTAGTCGCTGGGAGGGATGCAGAGCTTCAGCGGGACGCCCTCGTCCGCGCCGTAGCCATCGCCGTCGTCGTCGGGGTACCAGAGCGGCGCGCCCGAAGCGCTGGCATCGTCGATGAGTCCGTCGCAGTCGTTGTCGCGCCCGTCGCAGACCTCTGTCGCCGAGGGGTGGACGCCGCCGTCAAGGTCGTCGCAGTCCGTGGCGTCCGCGACGTAGCCGAACGGCGCCAGGCAGGCCGCCAGGGTGTGGTTGCGGTCGCCGAAGCCGTCGCTGTCGAGATCGGCGTACCACAGGGGGGCATCGACCGCGGCGTCCTCGTCGGTGATCCCGTCGCAGTCGTTGTCGATCCCGTCGCAGCGCTCCTCGGCGCTCGGGTTCACGGTGGGGTCTCCGTCGTCGCAGTCATCCGGCGCGTCGAACCCGTCGGCGTCGGCGTCTCCTGGTGGCGTTCCGCTCCAGGTAGAGCCGCCGGGCGGGGAGGTCTCGCCCCAGCCCGGATCCCACTCCGAGGGGGTGGGATCCGCCTCTCCGCAGGCGCTCAGGAGCAGCGGAAGGAGGAGGGCGGGTGGATGGAAGCTGCGCGGCATGCCTGCATTCTATGTGCTGGTGACGTCGGTGGCGTTCAGAGCGCGATGGATGCGCTCGGCCAGCTTCGGTCCGACCCCGGAGACGGCGGTGAGCTCCGCGGCGGTCTTCCCCTTCATGTCGCGCACCGAGCCGAAGTGCTTCAGCAGCGCCTTCCGCCGCTTCGATCCCAGGCCAGGGATCTCGTCCAGCGCGCTGGAGAGGGTGCGCTGCCGACGCACGCGGCGGTGGTATCCCACGGCCGTCTCGTGGGCCGCGTCGCGGATGCGCTGGAGCATGCGAAGCGCGAGGCTGCGCTCGGGGAGGCGCACCAGATTCTGCACCCCGGGCAGGACGATCTTGTCCATCGCCTCGCGGTCACCGCGGCTGCGCTCGGTGCGGGGCTTGGCCAGACCGATCACCGGAACCACCGGCCCGCGAACCGGCACGCCATCGGGGATGTGTCCCTGGCGCTGGTGCGCGATCCCCAGCGACGCGTACACCTCCAATGCTGCGCTGAGCTGGCCGCGACCGCCGTCCACCACCAGCAGATCGGGCAGCTCCCGCTCGGCCAGCCCGCGCCGCAGTCGGCGCCCGAGGATCTCCCGCATGGTGGCGTAGTCATCGGAGCCGGTGACGGTCTTGACCCGGTAGCGGCGGGTGTGGGCCCGGTCGTGGACCCCTCCGATGAACACCACCTGCGCGGCCACCGGGTCCGCTCCCTGGATGTTGGAGTTGTCGAAGCACTCGATGCGCTGCGGCAGCCGCGGCAGATGGCAGATCCGCTGGAGGGTCTCCAGCGCGGCGCGCCGCCCGGCCTCCTCGGCGCCCTGGCGCTGGTGATGCACCCGGGCGTTCTCCATCGCCAGCGCGAGCTGGCGCGCCTTGTGACCGCGCTGGGGCTGTCGCAGGTGTACCGCCGCCCGCCGCCGCTCCGAGAGCACCTCCACCAGCGCGTCGGCGTCGGTGGGGAGCAGCGGCAGCAGGATCTCCGGGGGGATCTCCCGACCGGGTCCGTACCAGGTGTTCAGCGCGCTGCTGAGCAGCTCCCCGTCGTCGGCCATCCCCGCGGCCACCGGGAAGGTCACCGCCTCTCGCAGCCGTCCGCGGCGAACCGGGACCAGCGCCAGAACGCCTCCCCCACGGCCCGATCTACGAGACAGATCCTCCTCCGTCTCGGGCGAGTCTCCGCTTCTTGGTTCTCGGGACAGGCCCCAGATGTCGCGGCTCACCCAGCTCTCCTCGGCGACGTCCTGCCGCTCGGTGCTGATGGTCACCGCCGAGATGAGGTCGCGCAGCCGGGCGGCTTCCTCGTAGCGTTCGTCCTCGGCGGCGCGCACCATCTCTTCGCGCAGCTCCGTCGCCAGCTCGCGGTCTCGCCCCTCCAGGAACAGGAGCGCTTGCCGGAGCACCGCCGCGTAGCTCTCGGGGGTGCAGAGATCGGCACACGGGGCGATGCAGCGACCCATCTGGTGCATCAGGCAGGGCCGGGTGGTCGTGCGCAGCTCGTGGTCGCTGCATGTGCGCAGCGGAAAGCGCCGGTGCAGGAACTCCGCGGTGGATCGCGCGCGGGAGGCCGACGCGAACGGCCCGAAGTGACGCGCGCCAGGCTGATCGATCTCCCGGACCACCTCGAAGCGAGGCCACCGTGCGGCGGTATCGACCCGCAGGTGAAGAAAGCCGGCGTCGTCCACCAGCCGCGTATTGTAGCGAGGCCGGTGTTCCTTGATGAGGGTGCTCTCCAGGATCAGCGCCTCCTTCTCGGTGCGCACCACCATGGTGGTCACCGCTCGGATGCGCTGCAGGAGGAACGGCAGCATCAGACGCTCATCCTGCCCGGTCGCGTACTGCCGCACGCGGACCCGCAGGTTCTTGGCCTTCCCCACATAGATCACCCGGCCCCGGCGGTCCTTGAACAGGTACACACCCGGGCTCGTCGGCAGATCCCCGACGCCGCTCCGCCAGTCGGTGTCGGTGGACACCGTCAGTTCGAGAGCTCGAGCTCGAAGACGAACGGGTCTCGCGCGCTCAGCTCGGCGCCGGTGACCGAGCGACAGTGGCGCCGCTCGCCGATCTGCCCACACAGCTCGGTGCGGACGTCGTCGGCTGGCACCGCCACCTCCGCTGGCGCCAGGCCGATGGCCCGTCCACCGAAGGTGATCTGCGCGCCCTCCGGGACCGTCGTGACGGTGACGCGCGCGGTGTCGGCCTCCGTGGTGGTGGTCGTCTCTCCACCAGCCGAGGCGGGCGCGGGCTCCAGGCGGGAGCCGAAGTAGAACGCGGCGGCCAGGACCATCGCGAGCACCGCCAGAGCGGCGATGGCCGTGAGGTTTCCGCTGTCTTCCTCCAGCTCCAGCTCGCGCGGCGCGCCCTCCGGCATGCGCATGCGCAGCTCTTCGATCGACCGGCTGCCCGTCTCGGACCACTTCCCGGAGCCCAGCTCGGCCTCGCGCGCCTCGTCTCCCGTGACGCCCCGGATGCCGGCCCAGCGCGGCGCGGCGTCGGCCACACCGGCGGGGGGCTCGAAGGTCGCGACGGTCTCGTCTTCGGGCCCGGGGTCGAGCACCGGGGGGGAGCGCATCGGTGACTCGTCGAACACCGTGGGGGCGTCTTCGTCTGGCAGCGGGGTGGGTACGGCGAAGATGGCCGGGGGGGGTGAGGCCGATCGGGTCTCGACGGTGGGCGCGTCGCTCAGCTCCTCTGACGCGACCCTCACCGGGCGCTCGATCGGCAGCTCTTCGGGGTCGTCTTCGGCGAACCGCTCATCCATGAACAGCTCGTCGTCCTCTGCAGATGGTGGCTCTGCAGATGGTGGCTCTGCAGATGGTGGCTCTGCAGATGGCGGCTCTGCAGACTGTGAGTCGTCGAACATGAACGGCTCGTCGTCTGCGAACGGCTCGGAGTCGATCTCCACCCGCTCCCAGCCGCCCTGGATCACTCCATCGAGCAGATCGTCCGGGGTGTCCGAGGTGCTGGTGAACGAGAAGGAGTCCTCCATCGGCTCCAGGTCTGCCAGAACGGGCGCGTCGAGCCAGGGGGGCTCGTCCACCTCGGTCAGCTCCGCGGGTGACAGCGGGCCCGGATCGGGTGGAGGCCGATCGGCGGGAGGAGCGAGCGTCTCGGCCGGGGTGTCCGAGGCCTGGGGCTGCGCGCCGTCGCCCGCTGGAGTCGGCGGTTCGAGGGGGGGCTCCAGCGGCGGCAGCTCCGGTAGGCCGGGTATCTGCGGCTCTGGGGCCTGCAGCTCTGGCGTGGCTTTCGGCGCGGCGGGTTGGGGCTGCGAGGCGACCGGCGGAGACTCCACCGGTGACGCCAGGACGGCCTCCGGCGCAGTGACTGGCAGCACAGCGACTGGCAGCGCGGCGACTTCCGGCGCAGCGACCTCCGACGCCGTCGCGGTGGGTGCCTCTGGCCGGGGGGCGTCGGGCTCAAAGTCCGCTGGTTGGGAGTCTGCTGGTTCGGCGTCCAGCTCTGCTTCGTCCGGTTCTGCATCGCCTGGCCCCGCTTCGGCTGGCACTGCTTTGGCTGGCACTGCTTTGGCTGGCTCTGGTGGGTCGTCTGGCCCTGGCGGGTCGGCTATCGCGCCGGCGTCGAGGTTCGTCGGCAGCGCGGGGACCGGCGGGGCCACAGGCTCTGGCGCTGGCGGCTCTGGTGTGGGCGGTTCCGACGCTGGGAGTGCCTCTATCGAGGGCGTCTCCACGACGGGTCTTCCCACCTCCAGGGTCCCTGTCTTGAGGGTCCCCGTCTCGAGGGTCCCTGTCTCCAGAGACTCGGGTGAGGGCGTCTCCGCTGTAGGTTCTTCAGTCGTGGGTGTCTCTGCTTCTGGAGCCACCGCCGCGGGTGTCTCTGCTGTTGGAGTCTTCGCTTCCGGAGCCTCGGCTACGGGTGTCACTCCTGCGGGCGCCACCGCGGGTGTCACTGCTGACACGGTCGCTGGCGCCTTCATCCTCGGCGCTTCAGCCGCTGGCCTCGCCTGAGTCAGTGGTTCGACGCGGACGCGCGGCGACACAACGACCGCCGTCGGCGCTTCGGCGCGGAGGTGCGGGTCGCTGCGGAGGTGTGGGTCGCTGCGGAGGTGTTGCGCGATCGCTGCTGTCGGGAGCACCACCGCAGCAGCACGCGAGATGGGGACGCCGCTGGCGGTCGGCTCGTCTTCGACGGCCTCGTCAGGCTCGGCGTCGATGGTCCTGGCCTTGACGGCCCCGGCTTTGGAGAGCTGTGGTGGGCGGACACGCAGCGCGGCGCTCACCGGCTCGGGGGCTTCGTGGGCCGAGGCGACCCGCACCGGTCGCGGCGCCTCTCGGGAGGGGGCCCCTCCCAGGGCTGCGGGGAGCGGGAGGCGGACGATGGGGGGAGCGGCGGGGGGATCGGCTCCACGTAGGGGCATCCGGAGTGCGGCGGGGGGATCGGTCCCGCGCAGGGGCATCCTGAGCGCGGCGGGTTGGGGGGCTGCGATCGGCTCCATCGAGCGGGCGAGGGGACCGCTCGGTCCCATCCGGACTCGCGCCGTGAACGCGGGGACCGCACGCGGGGGAGGACGCATGGCCGCCCTGGTTCGTCCCGCGCTGCTGGTCCGGAAGCCGCTGGTGGGTCGGAACGACATCTCGGTGCCGCGCGGCGGCGCCGGGGCCAGCTCGCAGTGAGGGTCGGCGACTTGGCGGAGTGTACCCGCGATGCCGTCAGTGCCCCACCCCTCACCCAGCGTTCCGCTGAGCGTGTCGGACCAGTCAGGCCAGCGTACGAGGATGGCGGAGATGGCCTGACGGATGGCGCGCCCTGGCTGAAGCCGAAGTCGCGCGCGCTCACGCCGCAGCCCCCCGAGGAGCAAGGGGATGCCGGGGTCGTCGAAGCGATCGAGCCGGAGAGCGTCGAGGATGCGTCCGAGCTGCCGACAGTCGACGGCCGTGGGGCTCGCGGAGGGATCGGGCTCGGTGACCATCGGCGTAGCCAGGGCCGGGCGGATCGACAGGCGACCCTGAGAGTCGAGCCCGGTGAAGCCGGCGTGGAGCGCGCCGTGGGAGCCGCCGTGGTCGTGGAGCTCTGCCACCACCGCCGCGATGTGCCAGGCGACACCCAGCCGCGCCGGGTGCGAGAGCGCTTCACACGCCTCGGCGATGGTCTTGTGCAGGCGATCGGGGACCACCACCACCCAGTGCTCTCCGGAGCGGCCGCTCTCGATGGGCGCGAACGGTCCCCACGTCGGCAGCGTCGCTGCGCGCTCGGCCAGCACCGCGGGGCCGAGGTAGATCTCGGCCTCGGCAACCCCCGTCCCGCCACTCTCTTCAGAGCGGGCTTCGCGGCGGGCACGCCAGACCTCCACGGTGGCGGAGGCGGCGGGGAGCTGCTCGGTGAGTGTCCATCCGAGGTGGGAGCGGCCGGTCATCGAGGGGAGTGTATCTCCTCAGGCGGCGCCATCGGTACGCAGGCGATCCAATCCGGCGCAGGCGCGCGGTGTTGAATCGCTCGGTAGCGTCCGTTAGGCCGTCGGTTCCCGAAAGACAGGCCGGATGGTAGCCGAACAAGCTCCAACGGCATCGCAGACGAGGCAACGGTATGAAGCGCGTAGAAGCGGCCATCAACGACGGTCGTTGCGTCCTGGCCGTGGGCGGCCGGGCGCTGGGTAATCCCCAGGTCCTGGCCGAGCTGCGCAGGCGGCAGGTCCCCGCCGTGGCGCTGGGAGCCGAGGCTGCCAACCCCACATCGGCTCTCTCTGCTGCTGCCCTCTCGCCGGTCCTCGCCCAGCAGGGCGGTGTCCTCGTGCTGGTGGAGCCCGAGGCCGCGACCGACGGCCGCGCCCTGGGACAGATCGCCGAGCTGATAAAGGCCGGCGCGCATCGACCGCGGCTCTATGTGGCGGCGCGGGCGTTCAACCCCTTCGCGATGCCGATGTCGCTGCGTCTGCTCAAGATGGAGCAGATCAAGTCTCGGGCGAAGGACTTCCTGGCGTCCCTGCCGGTGGGTGCGCCCGTCGTGGCCGTGGCAGCGGCGCCGAAGCGGGTGGAGAAGCCCCGCCACCAGGCCCCTCGACCGATCCTCGTGGGCCGTGAAGAGGAGCTGCAGGCGCTGGGTGCTCTCCTGGAGTCCGACGGCGGCCCCATCGTCGTCACCGGTCCGCCCGGCGTGGGGCGCCGGTGGCTGGTGGAGCAAGCGCTGGCCTCCAGCGATCTGGAGCGCCTGCCGGATCTCACGATCGGTCACGGAAGTCAGGCCGACAGCTTCCTGGCTCTCGTGGCGGCTTTCACCAACGCCGCGGGCGACGCGCGTCTGCATCGCGCCATCCGCCAGCCGCGGGGGCGCCCGACGCCCACCGAGATCGCCGAGCTCACCGCCGAGATCCTCCAGAGCGAAGCGATGGCGGGTCGCGCGCTGGTCATCCACGGGATCTCCAGCCTGCTCGATCGTCGCGATCGCAGCTTCTACCGAGAGGGCAGCCTGGAGCTGCTCCTGCGGCGCCTCCTGCTGTCGCAGCCGGCGCTGCGCCTCGTCTTCATCTCCGAGCACGTCCCGAGCTTCTATCGCGAGGGGCAGAGCGCCAACCTGCGGGTGCTGGAGCTGGGCGGCCTGAAGGGTCGCGAGCTGTTCGATCTGTACCAGAACCACCACGCTCCGGAATTCCCGCGTGATCGCTTCGGCCCGATCAACGAGCGCACCTTCGGCCACCCCATGGCCAACCGGTATCTGGCCCTGGTGGTTCGAGAGGAGAAGGACATCGACGGCCTCCTCAAGCAGCCCCGGTTCCTGAAGTCGTCCGAAGCGGGCGACCTCGAGGCGCTCCGGCGGCACCTGGGGCGGCGAATCGGAGATCTCGACGAGGCGCAGCGGGGACGCCTCGCCGCCGCTGCGCTGCTGCGTGAGCCGGCTCTCCCCGACGCGCTCCAGGCCATCGGCATCAACCGCACCGCTCGGCTGCAGCTGCTGGCCGCCGGCCTGCTGGAGCAGACCCCCTCGCAGGACGAGCGGCGGTACTACATCCACCCCCTCGTCGCCGAGCAGCTCACGATGCGCGAGATCGAGGACTTCGAGCGGATGGAGGCGCTGGGCAATCACTACCTGGAGGTGTGCCGACGCCAGCGGCGGGATCAGCCCCTCATGGCCCTCCGCAGCGCGCAGGAGGGCAACCGCCTGCTGACGCTGGCGCGGCGGGGACGCTCGCGGACCGGCATGGACTACCCGGACTTCGACGCCATCGTCGAGAACATCCGGGGGATCCTGCGGCGGAAGAAGCCGCGCCTGGACATCGCCCGACTCCGCTTGAACGAGGCGCTCCGAAAGGGCGCCGAGAGCCCGGCCCTGCTGCTCCTCGACGCGCAGCTCAAGGAGGCCGAGCGCGTAAAGGCGGACGTCATCATCGCGGCCTATGCTCGCGGGATCGAGGCCGCTCCGACGCCGGAGATCTTCCACGCCCTGGCGAGCTTCCACGGCAGCCGCAGCGCGCGGGGGAGGGCGGTCGAGGCGCTCACGGCGGGCATCGCCCTGTTCCCGGAGAACGCTCGCATGCGGCGTCGCCTGGCGGGTCTGTACATGCAGCAGCGCCGATTCGCCGAGGCCACCACGCTGCTGGAGGCGGCGCGCGATCTCGAGCCGATGATGCCCGACACCTACAGCCTGCTCGGCGAGATCTACACCCAGCTCGGCGTCGATCGTTGGGAGGACGCCCAGGCCTCGCTGGAGGAGGCGGCGCGTCTCGCCCCGCAGAGCCCCCACCACCTGGCACGCCAGGCGTCGCTCCTGCGCAAGCGCGCGATGCTCGACACGGAGGGCCGGGCGGAGCTGCTCGAGCAGGCGGAGGCGCTCCTGCGCGACGCACAGACCCGCGAGGGGAAGAACCCCCGGGTGCTGCTCCTGCTGGCGGATGTCCTGCTGGACAAGGCGGACGGCGACCTGGAGCAGGCCGACTGGCTGGTGCGTCAGGCCCGACGACGCCACGACCGCGCGGGCGCGATGGTCACGCAGGCGCGCATCCTGATGCGGCGCGGCAGCCTCGACGAGGCCGAGGTGCTGCTGAACAAGGTGCTCGCTTCGGAGGGTTCGCCCACCGAGGGCTACGCGGTGTTGGCCGAGCTGCTCATGATGAAGGGGCAGGTGTTCCCCGCTTTTGAGGCGCTCAAGACCGCCCGGGAGCGCACCGGGAAGAACGCCGCGGAGCGGCAGGTGTACGAGCGTCGGATGCAGGAGATCGGCGCGCTGATCGAGAGCGGACAGGCGGCCATCATGATGGCGAACGCGGCGGCTCGTGTGCCCACCGTCGAGGAGGCCCCCCAGCGGTCGGAGGAGACCCGTCGCGTGCGCAAGCGGGGCGGGCGGGGCCGACGCCGCGCGAAGAGCCCGCGTCCTTCCCCGCCGACCGGCGCGCCGACGGAGGCCGCGGAGGCTGGGGCCGCCGCACCTGCTGCGCCAGCGCAGCCCGCGGAGAATGAGTCTGTGGAGTCCAATGCTGGGGCTGTGGAGTCTGATTCCGGGGCGGAGGCTGCTCCGGCAGAGACTGCTCCGGCAGAGACTGCTCCGGCAGAGACTGCGCCGACGGAGACTGCGCCGACGGAGACTGCGCCGACGGAGACCGTGTCTACGGAGGATGGGCCCGAGGGCACCTCCTGACAGCGGCCGGGTCGGGTGCGCTGATCACGGCACACGCGCTCCGGCGGGTGTTCCAGACCTGGGACCGCCGTCCCGGCGTGCTGGGGGCTCTGCGCGACCTGCTGCGCGTGGGCGGTGAGGAGCGGGTCGCGCTCGATCACCTCGACCTCGTCATCCACCCGGGGGAGCGGGTCGGGCTCATCGGGCCCAACGGCGCGGGCAAGAGCACCACCATCAAGCTGCTGTGCGGCATCCTGCGACCGACCGCGGGCACGCTCCACGTCGCGGGGCGCGTGCCCTGGCGGGAGCGGCGGCAGCACGTTCGGCACCTGGGGGTGGTCTTCGGTCAGCGCAGCCAGCTGTGGTGGGACCTCGCGGTGACCGAGGCGTTCGAGCTGCTCCTGGCGATCTTCGAGGTCGATCCGGCCGTCGGTCGTCAGCGGCTGGAGATGCTGGACGATCTGCTCGACATCGGGCCGCTGCTTCGTCAGCCGGTGCGGGAGCTGTCGCTGGGCCAGCGGATGCGCTGTGAGCTGGCGGCGGCCTTGCTGCACGCTCCCCCGCTGCTGCTGCTCGACGAGCCGACCATCGGCCTGGATGTGGACGTCAAGCTGCGGATCCGCGAGTTCCTGGTGGGGCTCGGCGGGCAGATGGGCACCACCGTGCTGCTGACCACGCACGACCTGGCTGACGTGGAGGCGGTCTGCGAGCGGGTCGTCCTGCTCGATCGGGGACGGGTGCTGTTCGATGGCCCCACCGCAGATCTGAAGGCGCGCCTGGGCGGACGGCGGCGGCTCACGGTGGATCTCGCCAGCGGGCTGCCCCCGTCGGAGCAGCACCGGCTCACCCAGGGACTCGTCGCGGAGTGGGGCCCCGAAGGTCGCCGGTGCGTGGTGCCGCTCACCCCGGGCCGCTCCGGGGCGCCCCTGATCGCGACAGTGCTCGACCGCGCCGCCGCCGCGGGGCTCACGATCGCCGACCTCTCGATCTCCGAGCCGGACATCGACACCCTCGTGGCGCGTTTCTATCGGGGCGGAACCTCGCTCACCGAGGGACCATCGGTAAGCGAGGAGCCCTCGGTAAGCGAGGAACCATCAAGATGATCGCCCACAGCCTGCGGCTCGGCGTGGGGCTGGTCCTGGCCTATCGGCTGGAGGTGGCGGTCCAGATCTGCAGCGCGTCGATCGTCATCTTCCTCAACTGGTCGATCTGGACTGCCATCTGCGAGGGGCGCGGCGAGGTGGCCGGCCGCTCGCCTGTCGAGATGACCACCTACGTGGTGGTGGCCTGGGTGATCACCACCTTCTACAGCACGCGCATCGACGAGTTCATCGGGGCGCGCATCCGCAGCGGCGACATCGCCATCGACCTGCTGCGGCCCTGGAGTCTGCAGGCGCACCTGTACCTGCGGGAGCTGGGCCGCAGCGCGGCGCTCCTCGCCTTCACCACGCTGCCCCTCGCGCTGTGGACCACCCTGCTGCTGCCGCTCCGCCTTCCGCAGCGCGCCAGCACCTGGGCGCTGTTCGCGGTGAGCCTCTTCTTCGCTCAGGCGATCAGCTACTCGCTGAGCTGGCTGGTGGGGTTGGTGGCGCTGCGGCTGCGGAACGCCGTGGGCCTGGCCCGCCTCAAGGCCACCCTGATCGCGATCTTCTCCGGCGCGCTCATCCCGCTCGACCTCTACCCGGAGCCCCTGCGGGGGGTGGTCCTGGCGCTTCCCCTGGCCGGCCTGTCTCATGTGCCAGCGCAGCTGTTCATCGAAGGGCTCCCCGCAGCGCGGCCCTGGCAGCCGCTGGCGCTGCAGGTAGGCTGGGCCCTGGCGCTGCCGCTCATCGGCGCGTGGGCGTTTCGGCGGGTGTGTCGGACCCTCGTGGTGCAGGGGGGATGATCGCGATCTCAGATTTTTCTGAGCGGGTCGTGAAGGATCCGCCGGGTCGTTTGTAGGAGCGGATGAACACCCTGGAGGCACCATGTTCCCACTCCTCTCCCTGCTGCTCGCCGGTTGCGTCAACAGCGCGTCCCCGCCCCCTGATCCAAAGGTCGAGCTGCGCACCTACGCCGTGGATGGGGGCATCGCCCACGAGGCGGTCTCTCTGCTGAACGCGGTCCTGGACACCGAGCGGGTGCGCCTTGGCCCCGACGGTCGGATCGTCGTGATCGCAGAGGTCTCAATTCACGAGGGCATCGAGGAGCTGCTCGTTCAATTCGCGGACGGCGCGCCGCCCTCTCCGCGGGTGCGGATGCAGTACTGGCTGGTGATGGGAGAGCCCGCCGATGAGACGCAGCTCTCCGCGGCTGTCGAGTCGCTGCGCCCGGTCCTGGAGGAGGTCGCGGCGGCGCAGACGCCGATGCGCTTCAGCCTCGTCGAGCGGGTGAGCGTGCGCGCGGAGAGCGGGGAGTACGTGGAGGCCGAGGGCCTGCGGGTCGAGCTGTGGCAGACGGCGTCGGTGCGTGGAGACGCCGTGGTGGCGGACCTCAACATTCAGCCGGCCGGCGGCGCGAAGGTCCAGACCCGCGTCCAGCTCCGGGCGGGGCAGACCCTCGTCCTCGGCGAGACGGGCGTCGATCCGACCGTCTGGGGCGGTGCTCCGGCTGGTGAACCCGAGCGGCCCGCGATGCTCTACTACGTCGTCCGCCCCACGGTGGAAGGCGCAAGTGGCGCTCCATGAACCCCGACTGGACAGAGCCGCGCTCGAGGCCCTCTACCAGCGGCTCGAGGGGCCGATGATCGGCGTGGTGTACCGCTGGCTGTGGAACACCCAGGATGCTCAGGAGGTGGTCCAGGAAGCGTTCCTGCGGCTGTGGGGGATGCGCGCCCGGGTGGAGATGGCGTCGGTCGTGTCGGTGGTGTGGCGCATCGCGCTCAACGAGGCGTCCAGGCGTCGTCGGCGCCGCCGGGTGCT
The DNA here is from genome assembly GCA_964464515.1 of uncultured Enterobacterales bacterium. Lineage (GTDB taxonomy): Bacteria > Myxococcota_A > UBA796 > UBA796 > UBA2385 > CAYXGP01. The sequence continues at coordinate 42,455 of CAYXGP010000002.1, read as the reverse complement.
GTCGTGGGTGGGGCTGGACTTCGAGCCCGCTGGACGAGCGGACTTCCACGACGCCCCGGCTGTGCGCCGGGCGGTCGATGCGCTGCCGGAGAGCCTGCGCAGCGTGGTGATGCTCTGCGAGGTCGCTGGCCTGAGCTACGCGGAGGTGGGCGCGATCCTGGACATCCCGGCAGGCACCGTGGGCTCCCGCCGTCACCGGGCCCTGGCGCGGCTACAGGAGGCGCTGCGATGAACGACGCGATGAACGACGAGCTGCACCAGTCCCTGTTTCGCCCCGTCGATCCACCACCGGGGGGGCTTGAGGCCCTGCGCGTGAAGCTGGACGCCGCCCGCGCGCGCCGTCGTCGCGTCGCCGTGACGATCCCGGCCCTGGCCCTCGCGGCCCTGGCGCTGGTGATGCTCCGTCCGGCCCGCACGAGGCTCCCTACCGATCACCCCGGTCTGGCTGCGCCGAGCGCGGCGGTGGCGCCGAGCGGCGGCACCACGCTGACGGTGCTCAGCGAGAGCGATCGGGTGGTGCTGGCCCTGGTCTCGGGGGCTCCTCGCTCGAGCAGGGCGCGATGAGCGGCGTGTATCTGCGCTATCTGCTGATGCGCGCCAAGGTGCGCCTGGCGTACCGCGGTGATTTCTTGATCGGCGTGGCGGGGGAGCTGCTGGTCGCGGCCGTCGGCGTTGTTTTTTTATTGGCTGTCTTCGACCACGTCCCGGACATCCGGGGGTGGACGTTCCACGAGGTGCTGATGATCTGGGGCCTCGCCGAGACGGCCACCGGGCTGTTGTTCGTGGGCTTCCAGGGGCTGTGGGCGTTGAATCAGCGCTACCTGCTGGGCGGCGAGCTGGATCGGGTGCTGCTGCGTCCGCTGGATCCGTATCTTCAGGTATTGCTCGATCACATAAACCTGGAGCACCTGCCCACCGCGGGGCTGGGCGTGGGGATGATGGCGATCGCCCTGCGGGGACTTCCGCCCCTCGGGCTGCTCGACGTGCTGCTGATTCCGCTCCTGGTGCTGGGCAGCGTGGGCGTGCTCGGCGGGGTGCTCACCGCGGTGAGCTCCGCCGGGTTCCGGGTTCACCATCGCGGCACGGCGGTCGGTCTGGTGTACCAGGGGGCGGTGTTCTCGCGGTATCCACTGGATGTGTTCCATCGGCCGCTGCGGCTGCTGCTCACGTTCGGCATTCCATTTGGTTTCGTGGGGTACTACCCGGCCACCTGGTTCTTTGGTCGGGGGCACCCGCCCTGGTGGGCTCTGATTCAGCCCCTGGTGGGGCTCTGCTGTATGTTGGGTGGGTACGCGCTGTGGATGCGCGCGTCGAGAGGGTACCGGAGCCCGGGGAGCTGACAGCGCTGAGCAGCCACTCACCGCTATCAATCCTCGATGTAGCCCAGCGCCTCCAACATCGCGCGATCGTTCGCTCCCAGCTCACCGGAGCCGGCGACGCCGCTCCCCGCGTCGGCCAGCGCGGCCCGCTCCGCCTCGGGGATGCCGGCCTCTAGCGTCGCCATGAGTCGACTCTTCACCTCGGCGTCGGCCCGCGTCCACAGGTTCTTCGCCTCGGCGGGATCGCTCTGCAGATCGTACAGCTCGTATCGGCCCCCCTTCGGGGTCGGCGTGAAGTGCAGCTTCCAACGTCCATCGCGAACGCCGCGGACCTTCCCGACCACGCCGGCCACCTCTCGCTGCTTGTTCCAGCGGAAGTACGAGATGTCGGTCTCCAGGAACGCCGGGGGGGCGCCTTCCCGTTGAATCTGTGACCACGGCACGCCCTCTGTGGCAGGGGCCGGTATGTTGGCCAGCTCCAGCACGGTGGGCATCAGATCGATGCTCCGGAACTGACGCTCCTCCACCGCGCCCGCGGGCACGCCGGGCGGATAGCGCAGAATCATCGGGATACGCACGCCGGGCTCGTACAGCATCTCGCCGTGGTGGTACCAGTAGTCATGATCGCCGAGGTGGTGGCCGTGGTCGGCCGTGAACACCACGATCGTGTCTTCGCTTACCGCCGACAGCAGTCGGTCGAGCTGCTCCAGGTTGTGATCGACCTCTGCGCCGTACAACTCCACCGCGCGATCGTTCTCTTCGTCCGGCAGCGGGTTGTCGAAGATCATCTGTCCGCGGGAGGTGGGCAGCGAGCGGATGTTGTTGACCTTGCACTCGCCGTCGTGTCCTGGCGGACGGTACGGCCAGTGGGGGTCGAACGTGTGGACGTACAGGTAGAACGGTCGCCCGTCGTCTTCATCCAGCCAATCCAGCGCGCGGTCGGTCACCGTCGCTGCGTCGGTGTTTCCGTCGAACGGTCGGGCGCGTCGCAGCGTGATCGCGTCCAGCGCCGTCACCACACCGGTCAGCCGCAGCGGCCCCCAGACGCGCTCGATCTCGTGGTACGACCAGAACTGCTCGTAGCCCTGATCGAAGCCCCGGCCGCGCATCACCCAGCCGTTGTGGACCATCGCCCCCGTGCGGTAGCCGGCGTCGCTCAGCACCTCGGCCAGCGTGGTGGCGTCGGCAGGGAGGCGATCGAGCAGCACGCGGACGCCGTTGCCCACCGGGCCGTGGCCGGTCTGCATCGCCGCGACGGACTGGGTGGTCTTGGGGATGACGGTGATGGCCTGGGAGAAGGTCGTGCCCTCTTCTGCCAGCCGTCGGAGGGCGGGGGTGTCGCGGTGCGGCCAGGTGTGATCGACGCGCAGGGTGTCCACCAGCACGATCTGCACGTGCGGCCGGTCGCCGGCGTCGACGGGCGCGGTGGGCTGCACCGCGATCGCCCAGGCCACCGTCGCGAGCCCCAGCGCGGCCAGCGCGCGCCCGCGCGGCAGCGCCGCCATCACCGTCACCAGGATCGCCGCCGGCGCGTGGAAGACGAACTGCTCCAGCGCAGGGGTGCTGTAGATGGGGACGCGCCCCCACAGGCCCAGGCCCGCGATCGCGACGGCGGCGGGCCCGAGCAGCCACCGTCGCTTGCCGGCGCCGTGGAGCAGCAGCGCCGCCGCGGGGAGCAGCGCCAGGCTGATCCACTCGAAGCGATCCTGCTGCGCCGCGCGTACGGCGGCGATCAGCACGGCCAGCAGGGCCCCGGTGACCACCAACCGCCCGCGCAGCAGCCGGCCCAGCGTCGCCACCGCCCCTGTGTTCAGCGCGACGATCGCCAGCGCCCAGCCCAGCGCCGGGAGCAGCCGGGTCAGACGCGGGTCGTCCATCACGTGGTCGTACCGGACGATGGCGATGGCCTCGAATACCCCCAGCAGCAGGCCCAGCCGGAGGAGGGCCCCCGGTCGGTGAGGGTCTGTTAGACTCACGCGCCCCCCTGACGTTCGGGAGTTGGAATGCGGCACACCCTGCGAATCGTGACCCTGGCCTTCGCCCTCGGCGGACTCTCTGCCACACCCGCCGACGCCTGGGCCAAGAGTTCAGCGTCGATCGAGGCCATCGGGATCGACTCCTTCGACGAGGTCTTCAACGAGGTCAAGGTGGTGGATGACATCCTCACCGATGCGCGAAAGAAGCGCCACCGTGCCCGGAAGAAGATCAACAACGTGCTGGAGATCGACAAGAGCACCGCCTTCACCGACGCCCTCGCCGAGCTGTCGGCGCGCGCCGAGGGCAAGATCACGGTGGCCATGAACGGCTCCACCCCCACGCTGAAGGCCACCGACGCGGTGCCCACCAACGTGCAGGAGGCCATCGACGCGGTCAACAGCGCCGCCAACCTGTACGTCGGGCTGCTGAAGTCCCTGGAAGACATCCCGCCGCAGGTCAAGTCTGTCTCCAAGAAGGCCAAGAAGCTCAAGATGTCCGATCTCAAGGACGAGCTGGGCGGCTTCAAGCTGTCCGAGTGGAGGGAGCGGCTCGATCAGGTCAAGCAGTTCAAGACCAACCTCGAGGTCGCGGGCAAGCTGCCCGACAAGTCCAAGAAGCTGATCACCAACCTCGGCTCGGATGTGAAGGCCGTCTCGAGCGCGTTCTCGGGCTGATCAAGCCGCCTCGGGCTTTGGAGGAGGCCCGCCACGGGGCAGCAGCAGCCCCAACCCCAGCGCGATCAGCGCCCAGAAGAACCCATCCTGGAGCATCAGCGCCAGCCGCAGTCCGGCGGCGTCGGCGCCCCGGGCGGCGACCCACGTGATCGCCAGCGTCATCACCAGGCACACCCGGAGGCTGCCCAGGGTCGTGGCGATCGCGCCCACCTGCCGGGCGATGTCGGCTCCTTCGCGGCGCAGCAGCTCGGCGGTGAGGATCACAGGGGTCATCACCTTCATCGTGGTGAGCAGGGTGATCGGCAGCCACAGGCGCTCGTGCCAGCGCCCCTCGGGCAGCCAGGCCATGGCGAAGGCGAAGTCGATCCCCGACAAGGTGAGCCCGAAGCTCCAGGCCAGGCCGACGTACCCGGTCAGCAGCGCGACCACCGCGCGCAGTACGTTCCGCGTGCGGTGGCTGTCCTCGGTGGCGCTGTCTTCGGTGGCGCTGTCCTCGGAGACCGCGGGGCGCAGCGACCACAGCACCAGCCCGGAGGCCAGCAGCAGCGCGATGATCCCGAACGTGCGGTCGGCGTCGAACAGGTGGGGCATGCAGGCCGCGGTGAGCAGCGAGACCCAGGCCGCGCGATGGGCGACCCGGCGCATCAACACGCCGCACAGCAGCAGCATCGGCGGCAGATACGCCAGCGGCGGCAGGGGCAGCACGCCGCTGGCCAGGACCCCGGCGAGCAGCGCCGTGGCGGCGCGGATCCGGGGGGGCAGTCGGGGGGTCAGGAGCGCGTGGAGCGCTGCCATCAGCGCGCCGATGATCAGCGGCGCAGGCACCGGGCCGTCCAGCAGGGCCGCGGCGCGGTATCGGGCGATGGCCAGGTTCCACACCTTGAAGCTGGCCAGCTTCAGCCAGGCCCACACGCCCACGGCGCCGACCAGCGCGGGCAGCCACCGACGAGGTGCCGGCCGCACCAGCGCCATCGCCGCTGCGCCGACGACCACCGTCAGCATGATGTTCGAGGCGTTCTTCAGCACCCCGTAGTGGTGGGGGACCGGGTACAGCGCCACGACGATGACCGCGCAGGCCAGCGCGAGCCCGGCGAGGGCCGAGCTGAGGGTCCGCCGCCGGACCCACGCCGCCGCGGCGGCCGCGGCCGGCACCACGCCGAGGACGTCGTAGACCCGAGGGAGGTGCACCGGCGTGTGCATCCACGCCAGCCAGAGATCGAGCGTCAACCCCATGAGGGCGCCGCCCGCCAGCGCGGCCAGCGCGAGGGGGCCGGCCGCCACGGCCAGGGCGACGCAGATCGCCAGCGCCGCCCACGGCGCCCTCTGCGGTCCGGCCTCCCCCGTCTGCGCCGGGGTCAGGCCGGTGACCTGCCCCGCCAGATCGCGGACCACCGTGATCGGCAGCCGCTCGTCCGCGCGGCCAGACGCCACCGCCGGGGAGCGGACAGCGACCCACGTGGGCACGTCCTGCCCCTGCACGTGGCGGCCGTCGATGGTGTGGCCGTGATCGCCGGAGACCATCAGGTCCATGTCGGGGGGGAGGTCGGTCTGGATCTGCGTGACCAGCGTCTGCAGCGCCTCCAGCGAGTCGGCGTAGCGCTTGGAGTCCGCCGCGCTCCGGTGCGCCACGATGTCGTGCCAGATGTAGTGGTACAGCACCAGATCGTGCTCGGTCACCAGCTCTCGAACGGTCGCCATCTCCGCGTCCGGATCGGGCTCCTTGAAGCGGCGATCGGTGTCGATGTCGGCGATGTAGCGGCCCAGGTCACCCGCGGAGATCATCCCCACGCGGCGGTCGTCCGCGCGGGCCTGCCGCAGCAGATTCGGCCCCGGATCGTCGCCCCGGCCGCCCTGGTTCCGGAACAGTCCCAGCAGCGAGAACGTGCGCCGGCCGGTGAGCATCTCGCCGACACACGTGACGGTGATGCGCTCCAGGCAGGGCTCGATCTCCGCGGCGTAGCCCTCCGCGGCCAGCGTCTCAAGCGCGGGGACGCCCTCCACATCGCTCAGCGACAGGGAGTCGATGATCAGCAGGAACAGCCGCCGACCGGGCGCGCTGTGGGGCTCTGCGGTGGGCACCGGCGTGGCCAGGTGACGCTCCACGGCCACTGCCAGCAGCAGGCAGAGCAGCAGCCCCAGGCCGAGGCGCTTGCGCACGGAGATCAGCGGATCACACGCTCCCCGAAGGGGAGCCGATCGAGATCGGCGTTCCCGCCGCTGAGGACGATCCCCACCCGCCCGCCGAATTGCTGTCTGTCGAATCGGTGGGGCTGCGCCAGGAGCGCTGCCAGTCCCACGGCCGCCGAGGGCTCGATCACCGCCTTGAGGCGCTCCCAGATGAGGCGCATCGCCGCGATGATGGCGTCGTCATCGATCGTGATGATCCCCGCCACGTGCTGCTTGATGATGGGCCAGTTGCACGCGCCGAGGCCGGTGCGGAGGCCGTCGGCGATGGTGCGGGGATCGGTCTGCGGGAGGCGCTGCCCCGCCGCGAGGGAGCGCGCGGCGTCGTCGGCCCCGGAGGGCTCTGCGCCGAATACCGTCACGTGCGGCGCCGCGTGGTGCAGCGCCAGCGCTACGCCGCTGAGCAGCCCGCCGCCGCCGACCGGGGCGATGACCGCGTCGAGGTCGGACACCTGCTCGGCGAGCTCCAGACCCACGCCGGCCTGACCGGCGATGATCCGGGGGTGATCGTAGGGGTGGACGAACGTCGCGCCGGTCTCGGCCTGCACGCGCGCGGCGGTCGTCGCCCGATCGGCGAGGGTCGGCGGGCAGAGGTGCACCACGCCGCCATAGCCGCGCACCGCGCGGATCTTCACCGGCAGGCTGTCCTCAGGCATGATCAAGTGCGCCGGGATCCCGCGCTCCGCGGCTGCGATGGCCACGGCCTGGGCGTGGTTTCCGCTGCTGTGGGTGATCACGCCGCGGCGCGCCTCTTCGTCGGTGAGTTGGAGCACCGCGTTGAGCGCTCCCCGATACTTGAAGGCGCCGCCCCGCTGGAGGTGCTCTCCCTTGAAGAACACCGAGCAGCCCGTCAGACGGTCGATGGCGCGGCTGGTCAGGATGGGGGTGCGATGGACCCGCCCGCGCAGCCGCTCGGCGGCGGCCTGGATGTCGGCCGCAGACACCTGTCCCGCAGTCACCTGTTCTGCTGTCACCAGCCCCGCTGTCGCTGGATCACGGCGTTGAGTGGTCAAACGTTGGTCGGCGCATGATCGGTGCAGGTGGGCGACTCGATGGGCAGCGAGAGGATGAAGGTCGTGCCCTCGCCCAGCGTGGAGCGGAACTGCAGCTCACCCTGGTGCTCCTCGACGATGCGGCGCGACAGGTGCAGGCCGATGCCCATGCCGCCCTGTCCCTTGGTGGTGAAGTTCGGCTCGAAGATCTTCGCGCCGATATTCTCGGGGATGCCGGGACCGTCGTCGGCGACGAGGATGGCCGCGAAGCCGGTGCCGAGCTGCACGCTGATGACGATGCGCCCGCCGCCCGGTGCCATCGCCTGCGCGGCGTTGCGCACCAGGTTGAGGATCACCTGCTGGATGCGCTTGGCGACCACCCGCACGATGGGGTTGGGTGAGGTGGGATCCACCTGGACGTCACAGCGTCGGATGTCTGCGTCGCCGTGGAGGAAGCGCAGGGTCTCGCCAGCCAGATCGGCCAGGCCGTGGGGCATGATCCGCGGCGCCTCACGGTTGCCGGCCGCCGAGGCGCGCATGTCCTCGACCAACTCGAAGATGCGCTCCCGGCCCGCGATCATCGTGCTGACGATCTCGTTCAGCTCGCCGTCGGCCGGGTACCGCTCCTGAAGCATCTCCGCCAGGTTGAGGGGGTTGAGGTAGTTGTTGAGCTCGTGGGTGATGCCGTACGTGACGCGGCCCACCTCGGCCATGTGCTCGGTGCGGATCAGCCGCTCCTGTGTGGCCTTGATCTGCTCCTGGGCCCGCCGCAGGGCGTCGATGGTCTCGGCCTTCTGCTTGGCGAGCGCCACGTTCTTGATGGCGACGCCCATCATCGATGAGACCACGCCCAGCAGATCGAGATCGCTCTCGTCGAATCGCGCGGTGTCTACGCGACCGCCCAGCTCGATCAGGCCGGTCACCTGGGAGCCCTCCAGGATGGGCACCGCCAGCACGGAGCGGTTGGCGGCCTCGCCGTCGCTGGAGTCGGTGGCCTTGAAGCGATGATCGGTGCGGGGGTCGGCGCTGATGACGCCGCAACGGTCTTCCAGCACGAGGCGCGCGACGGTGCGGCTGAGCGGCAGGCGCTCCGTGCTGGTCTTGAGCTTGCCCTCGGGGGTGCGTCGGCGGACGACCCGCGGGTCGAGCTGCTGATCGTTGTCGAGCAGCGCCACCAGGCACATGTCGGAGCGCAGCACCTCGATCAGCACGTCGGAGATCGACTCCAGCATGTCGTCGAGGGTGGTCTTGTGCTGGATGATCTGTGAGATCTCGAACAGCACCGCGAAGTCGCGGGTCTTGCGGCGGAGCTGCTGATCGGACGGCGGCTGGGGCTGGAATTCTTCGGTGACGCCGATGGCGGTGAAGTAATCGACCGCCTTCATCCGCCGCAGGCTGGGCCGCACCGTGGGGTTGACCCGCTTGACGATCTGCGGCTTGGCCTGCTCGGGGCTCTCCACCAGCTCGATGGTGTGCGACGACGACGCCGTGGGCGCGCAGACCCGGAACTTCGTGCGCCCGACGCGCACCACGTCGCCAGCGTAGAGGATGGCGTCGGAGATGCGGACGGAGTTGACGTGGGTGCCGTTCTGGCTCTTGAGATCCTCGATGTGGAGCTGCCGGCCCAGGTTGTGGAAGCAGGCATGGCGCCGGCTCACGCGCTTGTCGACCAGCGTGATGTCGCAGCGGCTGGAGCGCCCCAGGAGGAGGCGCTCGTTGACGGGGAAGACCAACCCCTCGTGTTCGCCGTTGACCGCCTGAACTGAGAACACGAATTCGCTCGACCGAAAGAGAACGCGGGCTGTTCGGGGGAGCAGCACCGCAACCATACGATAACGGTTTGGGAGCACCAATTGCCGCAGTAGTTTCCGGCCGACCCATCTCTCGAACCCCCACCTCACGAGCCCCTGCCACCCTCGGGGCGCTGCTCGCTGTGTCGCTGCCAGCCTGTCAGGCCGCGTCCCCGCCGACGGGGGGGCCTGATCTGGTCCTGGTGATCATCGAGACCCTGCGCGCCGATCGCGCCAGCCGACAGGTGATGCCCACGCTCCACGCCGTCGCGCAGGAGGGGCTGTGGTTCGAGCGGGCCATCTCCCCCGCGTCGTGGACCCTGCCCGCGGTGGGCTCCCTGCTGACCGGGATGCCGCCGTCGGCGCACGGGGTGGTGGACGCCGAGCGCCGGCTGACGGGAGAGACCCTGGCCGGTCGTCTGCAAGACGCCGGCTACGACACCGCCTTTTTCGGTGTGAATCCCTACTTCATGACCGACCGGGGCCTGCGGCGGGGCTTCGCGACGTGGCAGGCGTGGCCCGGCCTGTCAGGTGGGCGCCTGACGAGTGAGGTCGAGGTGTTCCTCACGGAGCGGCGCAGCACGGCGCCCCTCCTGCTGGTGATTCACTACTTCGAGCCCCACTGCCGCTACCGTCCCCCACGGGGCCTCCACGAGCGGTACTGGCCTCCCGCGGTGCCCACCGGGCGGCAGATCACCCGGGCGCAGTACGATGGGATGGGCGACTGCTTCAAGCTCCAGCGCGACGGCGCGCCAGCACTCGATCTCGACTACTACCTGGCGCAGTACGACGCGGAGTTGACCGCGGTCGACACCCAGCTCCGCCGACTGCAGGGCGTCTTGGAGCGGGCCGGCCTGGGATCCGGCGCGCTGCTGGCGGTCGTCGGTGATCACGGCGAGGCGTTCTGGGAGCACGGCGACTTCGGCCACGGCCGCGATCTGCACGTCGAGCAGGTGGGGGTGCCGCTGGTCATCCGGCCGCCGGGGGGGAGCCCTCCGCGACGGATCGCTGCGGCGGTCTCCACGGCCGATCTGGCCGCCACGTTCCTCACGTTCGCCGGACAGGAGCCGACCGCTGGCGGTGACCTGTTGGGCTGGCGGGGTGAGCCCCCCGAGCCCGCGCCGGTCTTCTCGGAGACGCAGGCGGGGGGGCGGCTCCTCCGCGCGCTGCGCCAGGGCGGAGAGACCACCCTGTGGGACACCACGACGGATGGATTCTCGCGCTTCTCGCGGAGCGAGGATCCGGGTGAGCTTTGGCCGCTGGACGCCTCGATCGACGCGCGGACGCGCCTGAAGGAGCACCACGCGGCGGTCGGAGCGGCGGCCAGGTCGGCGCCGCTCATGGGGACGCCCGATCCGATGGCAGAGCAGCTCCGCGCGCTGGGATATCAGGGGGGGCCGATGCATCCGGCAGCCCGGGGAGAACCATGAGCGATGTATTCGTCGTCGGCGTGGGCGCCACGCGCTTCGGTCGCTGGACCGACCGGACGTTCCACGATCTGGCGGGTGAGGCGGTCCGCGCGGCGCTGTCCGACGCCGGCGAAGCGGGGGAGATCGAGCAGATCTGGTTCTCCAATTGCGCCATGGACGCCTGGGGCCAGGGCAACATCCGCGGACAGGTCTGTCTGGATCCGCTGATGCGCGCAGGGGCGCTGCCGCGCGGGACCCCCGTGATCAACGTCGAGGGGGGTTGCGCCAGCGGCACGGCGGCGCTGCACGGCGCGTTCAAGGACATCCGCTCCGGCGAGGCCGACCTCTCCCTGGCGGTGGGCGTCGAGAAGACGATCTTCGAAGGCGATCCGGTCCGGACCTTTCAGGTCTTCGCCGCCGGCATCGACAATCAGGACCCCGACACCTGGCGCCGGTTCTACGCTGAGGCCGGCGAGCGGCACGGGGTGGGGTTCTCCCCCCATCGTCAGCGCGTGATCTTCCTCGACGTCCACGCGATGCAGGCGCGCCACCACATGCGCGCCCATGGCACGACGGCGCGGCAGCTCGCGCAGGTGGCGGCTCGGTGTCGGGATAACGGCGCGCTCAACCCCGCGGCGCAGCGGCAGCGGCCCATGAGCGCCGACGCCGTCCTGGCGGATCGCCCGGTGGTCGATCCATTCACCCGCTCGATGTGCTGCCCGGTGAGCGACGGCGCGGCGGCGGTCCTCCTGGCGTCGGCGCGCGGACTGCAGCGCCTGCCGCCGGAGCACCGGGAGCGGGCGGTGCGGGTTCGGGCCTGCACACTGGCGGGCGCGCGATGGCGCGACCTCGGCGAGACCAGCGTGGTGGCCCGGGCGGGTCGGCGGGCCTACGAGCGGGCACAGATCCATCCCGACGACGTCGACATCGCCGAGGTGCATGCCTCCACCGCGTTCTGCGAGGTGGCGGCGCTGGAGGATCTCGATCTGTGCGCGACGGGAGCGGGGGGGGGCTACGCGGCCTCGGCCGAGACGACGCGCGCGGGCTCTCGGCCCGTCAACACCTCGGGGGGGCTGATCGCCCGCGGTCATCCGCTGGGAGCGACCGGGCTGGCGATGATCGAGGAGCTGACGACGCAGCTCCGGGGCGCGGCCGGGGCGCGGCAGGTCACGCGGCCGGCTCGCATCGGTCTCCAGCAGAACGCTGGCGGGGTGGTCGGGTTCGATGAGGCGCTGTGTGGGGTGACGATCCTGGAGGCGCCGCGCTGAGCGCCTCACCCGGAGGGGTCAGACCGCCATCCCGTACAGCCCGTAGAGCAGCATCTTCGGGCTGATCGTGCGGAGCTGGAGCATCTGCCGCTTGATCTGCCGCGGGCGCATGTAGAACCGCCGCAGCGCCCAGCTCTGCATCTTGATCAGCTCGCGGGGATCGTAGCCCTCGGGGTGGTAGATCAGCCGGTCCGGATCGGGGTTGAACGTCGTGTAGTTCTCCCAGTCGTCGCGGAACAGGTCGGTCTGCCAGCGCTCGGCGAACAGCTTGGAGCCGGGGAACGGCACGGTGATGGCGAACTTGGCGAAGTCCACGTCCAGCTCGACCGCGAACTCCACGGTCTCGCGCGTCATCTCGGGGGTCTCGCCGGGCAGGCCGATCATGAACAGGCCGACCGTCTGGAGGCCGGCCGCGCGCGCGTTGGCCACCCCCTCGCGCACCTTTGAGCAGGTGGCGGTCTTGTTGACGTTGCCCAGCAGCAGATCGCTGCCTGACTCGATGCCCAGCAGCACCCGTCGGCAGCCTCCCTGGTACATCAGGTCGCTGGTCTCGCGGTCGAGCCGATCGGCGCGCGTCTCGCTGAGCCACTGACAGCGCTGATCGAGCCCCCGGCGGACGAGCTCCTCACACAGCGGCCGCAGGTCCTTCTTGACCAGCGGGAAGATCGGATCGATGAAGCCGATCTGCTTCACGCCGAAGCGATCGACCAGGTACTCGTACTCGTCGACGAGCTTGATGGGATCGCGGCGGCGGTACACCTTGCCGCCGGTGTTGATCAGGCTGCAGTAGTCGCAGCGGTAGGGACACCCCCGCGAGCCGGCCATCGTCAGCACGGGCTTGGCGAAGTCAGCGAACGGCAGCAGCCCGTACCTGTGGACCGGCAGCAGATGCCAGGCGGGGTAGGGCAGCGCGTCGAGATCGCGGTTGAGGGGGCGCGCGCGGTTGGTGATCACCTCCCCGTCCACGGCGCGCCACGTCAGGCCGTCGATGGCCGAGAGATCGTCGTCGCCGCGATCGAGCGCGTCGAGCACCTCGTGGATGGTGATCTCGCCGTCGCCGTGGGCGCACAGATCGGCGTCTCCCGAGCGGACGATCTCCGCCCCGAACACGTCGGCATGCACCCCGCCCCAGATGATCTTCACCCCGGGGATGGCGCGCCGGAGCATCTGAGCCAGGCGTGAGCAGACCGGCGCCGACGGCGTGAGCACCGTCATGCCCACCAGATCGGGGCGGAAGCGACGAGCGCGCTCCACCACCTCGCGGGCGTCGAGTCCCTCGGCGAACATGTCGATGGCGCGGACCAGGCTGCCCTGCGCCTCGGCCGCCGCGGCGACGTAGGCGAGCCCGATGCAGGGCATGGGCTCCAGCAGGCCCGCGAAGCGACCCAGCTTCTCCAGGTTCATCGCGGGGTTGATCAGCAGGAAACGCACGGGCTCTCCGTTCAGGTGCGGGCCGTTCGGCGGGCGCTCTCTGCTATCCCACCCGGTGGGCGATCCCACCCACCCACGGTAGACCGGGAAAAAAGAACGGGCCCCGTCCGGGGCCCGTGGTTCATCGGGGAGGGAGGGGTCTACCTGCCCTTCGCCTTCCCGGCCTTGCCAGCCTTTCCGGCCTTCGCCGGAGCAGCCGCAGGGGTCGCGCTCTTCGCAGCGCCGGAGGACTTCCCGCCGGACTTGCTCTTGGCGCCCCCCTTCGAGCCCTTCGCCTTGACGGCCTTGGCCGCCTTCTTGGGGGCCGCCTCGCCCTCTGCCTTGTCTGCGGGCGGCGTGGGGGTGGCGGTGCTCGCGTTTCCGCTGTTCTGCTCCTTGTAGGCCTCCTGGTCCGCGGTGTCGCGGTCGGCCTGGAACTGCGTCAGCACGTTGAGCCAGGCGAGGATGAGCTCCTTCTCCTCCGGGGTGCCCCGGTTCGAGGCGAGCTGCTTGAGGCCGCGATCGACGGTGCGGAGCTGCGACAGGGTGCTGTCGATCATCTGCCGCGGGGTGGGGCCGTCCATCTCCATGGGCTCGTCCATCGCGCCCTCGAGCGTGGCATCGAGCCGGTTGACGACCGCGTTGGCCGCCCCCTGCAAGCCCTCTCGCTGACCGATGGCGCCGTCGAAGTTCGACTTGAGCATCTGGCTGGCGGCGGTCTGCGCCAGGATGACGCACACCTCGTCGACCACCGGCCGCAGCTCCATCTCGAGGATCTCACGGTAGTTGGGGATGAGGTTGACGACCGCGTCGGAGGCCATGCGGGCCATGTCTGGTGCGCCGTCGACCACCACCACCCGCAGATGGCCCGAGACGGTGGGGGCGACGTCGACCGCGGCGCCCGCGCTGGCGTACGCCAGAGACTCCGGCTCCAGGAACTGCTGCACCATCGAGGTGACCCAGGCGAGGTAGCCGAGCAGCACCACGACCACGATCCCGCCGCCGATGACGAGCTGCTTGTTGGCTTGCTGTTCGCTGCCCAGATCGCTCTTGAGACGAGAGACCACGCTGTTCAGATCGTTGCCAGCCATGACTCAGCCCTCCCCGGCCACGCGGGTGTTCAGGATCTCGGCCATGATCGACAGGACATCGTCCACGTTGGCCTTCTTGCCGTCCTTGAGGTCGGATGCCGCCTCTTCCATCAGCGCCATCACCGTCTCGTTGATCGACTGCAGGATCAGGAGGTGCTCGGCGAACGTGGTGTCCAGCTTGCGCTGGGCCCAGTCGCGGGCGCCCTTCTCCATCCGCCGGGCCAGCTCCTCGTAGACCTCCTCGCGGTCCTCGAAGTCGGGGAAGCGCTTCTTGAACTCCGCCTCGTGACCGCGGATGGAGTTGTTGAAGTTGCGGGTGAGCGACGCCTTGAAGGTCTTCGACATGTTCTCCTGGAACAGCACCGCCTCCTTGCCCAGGCGCTCGGAGACCTTCGGCAGCAGCGCCTCGGCTTCGTTCTCCAGCGCCTCGGTGATCGCCGGCACGGCGTCGCTGGCCAGCGCCTGCAGCTCACGGTTGTAGACCGGCCACACCGTCTGGGAGGCCTGCGTCTCCATGTGTCGGAGCAGGGCGTCGGAGTCGAAGTGGGTCACCTTGTAATAGAGGTTGCCGACGAAGCCTCCTATGATGAGCACGATCGCGCTGGTCAAGCCGATGCGCGTGGTCTTGCCGCGGCGTCTCTCTTCGGAGAGCTGGTCGAGCAGCGAATTGATCTGCTGTACATCCGACATGGGGGTCCTTGTTTCTGCGCGAATTCGCCGATCTTCATCGAGACATCGGGGGGCGTCTCAATTTCTCTGGGCAGGGGAGGTTCAAGAGGTCCCTGCGATTCAAGCACCTGCCCTGTTCTGAATCAATGCCCGTGGGCGCAACCGAACCGATGGATCTGTGCGTGTCGCCGGTTGTGCCCGCCCGTGATCAGGATCGAATCGGCGGGCCGACCTCACCCGACATCAGCCGGTCGGCCAGCTCCAGAACACCGACCAGTCGCTCGTGACCAACGATTCCGGGGGTGCCGTCCAGGATGGTGGCGGTGGCGACTTGCTGGTCTCGCAGGAAGAGCCCTTTTGCGGGGGGGAGAGCCTGGGGGATGCCGTTCCACAACAGCGATCGGCCGAGGATCATCACGGTGCCTGAATCGAGCGTCAGCACCATCTCCAGTCGGCGGGAGGCCCCGGGCGACTGCCGCAGGTCGAGGTCGATCACGCCGCTGGCGAACTTGAGCCGCGCTGACAGAGAGCGATCGGGGAGCGTCTCGGACGCCGGGATGTGGGTGAGCGACGACACCCCGCTGGGCAGCCCCATCAGGTCACAGAGCCGATGTAGTCGCGAGATGTTCGCGTGGGCGATCGAGCCCTGCCCGGGCTGGGGCGCGGACGTGAAGCGGAGGACGCCAGAGCGCACCGGCTGATGGCTGCAGCGTGCCCGCAGCCAGGCGGCGGTGGAGCTGAGCAGGGCGATGTGTGCGACGTGGAGCGTTCGGTTCTGCTGCTCGGCGAGCGCCACGAGCGCTCGGGCGCGGGTCGCCGACAGCGCCAATGGGAACTCGCAGAGGACGTGTCTGCCCGCCGCCAGCGCCTGCGCGACCAGGGGGGCGTGGGTGTCGTCGGGCGAGCAGATGGCCACCGCGTCGACCGCGTCGATCAGCGCCGCGGTGCTTTCTACGCGCTGCACATCCGGCAGCCGGGCGCCCCGGAAGGTCGCCACCAGGCAGGCGCGGGGATCCGCTTCGATCGCCGCCGCGCGCGCTCGTCCGGCACGCCCGACGCCGATGATCCCCCAGCTGAGAGTCAACCTCAAGGTCAACGCGAGCCCTTGAACCGCCGTCGGGCGCGGCGGTCGCGCTTGCTGGGGCGCTGCCCGGCGGCCGGATCGGGACGGTCCCAGATCGGCGCAGCGGGGCGAGGGGGCGCGGCGGGTGTCTCGTCTTCGTACAGGGTGACGGCCTGCGCGGCCGGGCCACGGCGGACGGCCAGGGCGCGGATCCGCCAGACCCGAGCGCCGGCTGGTGTCCGGAACGACACCACATCTCCAGGGCGCACGCTCCGGCTGGCCTTCGCGGTGCGCCCCTCCACCGAGACCTGTCCGGCCGCGCAGGCGCGCGCCGCCAGGGTGCGGGTCTTGAAGGCACGAGCGGCCCAGAGCCAGCGATCCAGGCGGACGGTGTCGTTGTCTTCAGTCGACGATTCAGTCCGGATGTCTCTGTGTCCCATCGCGTCACTTCCTCTGCGAGAGGTTGTCATCGAGGTGAGCGGTTAAGATGATTTTTGACAAAATCGACGCAGATCGCTCATCGGCCACCCCTGGTCTCATAGCCTTGACCACAGAGATCTCCATGCCCCACAGCTCTCTGCGGTCGTTTCTGTCTGCGATCGAGGATCTCTGGTCCCTGGTCGAGAAGGGCGCGCTCACCCGGCCCGAGTTCGAGCGAATCAAGGCGCGGCTGCTCGCGGAATTCGATGTCGCCTCCACGCACGTCGCGATGCCATCGTTCCCTGAGGATCCGGAGGACGATCCGACCGACGATCCGACCAACCGGCCGCCAGAGGTGCCGCTGACGCCGCCCAATCTGGTCCGGCTCCGGAGCCCGGCGCGGCGCGGACCCTCCAATGACGCGGTCGTCGCCGCGGTGGGTGGCGCTGCGCCGGCTCCGCGCCCGCGCCTGGGCGGTGTCCGGTTCGACATGGTGGAGGTGCCGCCTGGCTCGTTCCTCATGGGCGCCAACGACGACGACGAAGTGGCCCTTCGCAACGAGCGTCCCCAACGCCGCGTGACGATCACCCGCCCCTTCCTGCTGGGGGCGACGCCCGTGACCCAGGCGTTCTACCATGTCCTCACGGGTGAGCGCCCGAGCTACTTCAAGAGCGGTCCCGACAGCGAGCAGCGCCCCGTCGAGCAGGTCCAGTGGCTCGAGGCGGTGGGGTTCTGCAACCAGCTCTCCGAGCTGGAGGGGCTCGAGCCCGCCTACCACATCCAGCGCTCGCGCGGGAGCGGGGAGGTGGAGTGGAACACCCGGGCGGGGGGGTATCGCCTGCCCACCGAGGCTGAGTGGGAGTACGCGGCCCGTGCCGGGGGGCGCAACCGCTACGCCGGCTCCGATCAGATCGACGCGGTGGCCTGGTTCCAGGGCAACAGCGGCAACCAGACCCACGCCGTCGGGTGCAAGCACCCCAACGGCTGGGGGCTGTTCGACATGAGCGGGAACGTCTGGGAGTGGATCTGGGACGGCTACCGCGACTACCCGGGCGGCAACGTGGTCGACCCCGTGGTGGCTCCAGACAACGGTCTGCACCTCAGCCGGGGGGGCTGCTTCGGGATGGTGGCCCGCTGGGCGCGCGTCTCCTACCGGTACTGGCTGGATCCGAACTGGAAGGCGTCCGACCTGGGCTTTAGACTGGCGCGTACCCTCACAGACTGAACTGACCGGGTCTGAGCCGATCGATGCTCTCATCGACTTGAAACTGCTGTCGCTTGAAACCGATCAGGTGGGAGCCATGGATCTGATCTTCCACTACGACATCGTCTGTCCGTATGCGTATCTGGCGTCCACGCAGGTGGCGGCGCTGGCGGAGCGCCGCGGCGCGCGGCTGGTCTGGAGCCCGGTGCTGCTCGGCGGGATCTACCGCTCGATCGGGGCTCCGCAGGTGCCGGCGGCCACCTGGGCGCCGCAGAAGGCCGTGCTGGATCTGGTTGACCTGCACCGGCAGGCAGAGCGGCTCGGTGTTCCGCTGCGGTTTCCGGCGGCGCACCCCCAGCGAACGGTCGAGGCGATGCGCATGCTGGTCGCCGCTCCCCCCGACGAGCGCCCCGCGCTGACGGCGGCGCTGTACGCGGCCTACTGGGTGGAGGAGCGCGACATCACCGATCCCGCGGTGCTCGACGCCATCGCGCGGCAGGTCGGGGTCGATCCCGCGGCGCGACACACCCCCGCGG
This sequence comes from uncultured Enterobacterales bacterium, assembly GCA_964464515.1. GTDB lineage: Bacteria > Myxococcota_A > UBA796 > UBA796 > UBA2385 > CAYXGP01. Next base: position 24,449 of record CAYXGP010000002.1, on the reverse strand, counting down.
CGCGTCAGGGGCTGTTCGACACCACGGCGCGGGCGGTGGAGGCCGGGGCGTTCGGCGTGCCCACCTTCGAGCTGTCAACCTCTGACGGGCAGTCGTCCGTCGCGCGGGGGCGGCGGATCTGGTGGGGCGGCGATCGCCTGCATCTGGTGGAGCAGGCCCTGGGCGGTGAGCGACCCGCGTCGGCTGCGCCCGGTCCAGCCGGAGCGGCCACCACGCTCCGGTTCATCCACGACTTCGCCAGTCCGTTCAGCTACCTGGCGTCTACGCAGGTGGCGGCGCTGGCGGAGCGCCACGGCGCGCGGCTGGTCTGGCACCCCATCCTGCTGGGGGCGCTGTTCAAGGAGATCGGCACCCCGAACGTGCCGATGCTGGCGATGAACCCCGCCCGTCAGCGCTACGTCCGCCGCGATCTCGACGACTGGGCGGCGTGGTGGGGCGTCGACTTCAGCTGGCCGAGCACCTTCCCGGTGCGCACCGTGCTCCCGCTGCGTGTGTCGATCCTCGAGCCCCGCGCCGTGGGGCCGCTGTACCGAGCGCTGTGGGTGGAAGACCGCGACATCGGGCAGCCGGAGGTGGTGGCGGAGGTGCTCGCCGCGGGGCTCGATCCCACCCTGATCGATCGCGCGGGAGAGGCCCGCCGCGCCCTGCGCGAGAACACGGCGGCGGCCATCGCGCTGGGGGCCTGCGGTGTGCCCTCGTTCCATCTGGAGCACCGTGATCCTGAACGCCCTGAGCTTGAACGCCCTGAGCTGGCGTCGATGCTGGTGTGGGGACAGGACCGCCTGGAGCTGGTCGGCCACGCGCTGGCGGGCTGGCGGCCGGCGCTCTGAGTCGTCAGGTCGATCTGCCGTGCCGATTTACCGCCTGCCCGATGAGCACGTGTTCCCCCACCCCAGCCTGGCGGAGCCCGACGGCCTGCTGGCCATCGGGGGAGATCTACACCCCCATCGGCTGATGCTGGGGTACGCCAGCGCGATCTTCCCCTGGTACAGCGAGCGCCAGCCCATCCTGTGGTTCTCGCCTGATCCACGGTTCGTGCTGTACCCGGAGCGGCTGCGCGTGGCCCGCAGCCTGCGCAAGCGGGTGAAGCAGGGCCGCTACGAGATCACGATGGACACCGCCTTCGCCGAGGTGATCCGGCGCTGCAAGGTCACGCGTCGCCCGCGGCAGCGCGGCACCTGGATCACCCGCGACATGGAGGCCGCGTACATCGCCCTCCACCAGCAGGGCTTCGCGCACAGCGTGGAGGCGTGGCAGGACGGGGTGCTGGTCGGCGGGCTGTACGGCGTGTCGCTGGGCACGCTGTTCTCCGGCGAGTCGATGTTCGCCCGGGAACCCGACGCCTCGAAGGTGGCCTTCGTGTGGCTGGTGCGGCAGCTCGCCCGCTGGGGCTTTGAGCTGATCGACTGCCAGGTGCACACGGATCACCTGGAGCGCTTCGGCGCCGAGCACATCCCCCGAGCGCGCTACCTGGAGGGGCTCCGTCGGATGAAGGTGCAGCGCCCCCGCGCGGCTCCCTGGCGGTTCTCGGACGACTTGGACCCGCTGGGAGAATGACCAGGGACTCAGCGCAGCGCCGCCCGCTCCAGCGCTGACAGCGAGAGCGCCCCGGCGTGGGCGGCCACCACCCGGCCGTCTCCGTCGACCACCACGGTGGTGGGCAGTGCGCTCACGCCGTAGCTGTCGGAGATGCTGTCGGCGATGGCGACCGGGTAGTCGATGCCGAACTGCGCCGCGGCGCGCTCCACCTCGGCCTTGCCGCCCGACTGCACCGCCAACCCCAGCACGGCCACCTCGGGGTGCTCGGCGGCGAAGCGGTTGAACGCGGGCACCTCGGCGCGGCAGGGCCCGCACCACGAGGCCCAGAAATTGAGCACGACCGTCTGCCCCTCGAAGTCGGCGAGCTGGAGCGCGTCGCCCTCCAGCGAGGTGAGCGAGAAGGCCGGGGCGTCCTCGGGCACGTCCACCCGCACCTTCAGCCAGCTCGCCAGCGTGTAGACGATCGCGGCGGCCAGCAGGGCGAGGCCCCAGTCCTTGAGCATGCGGCGCATGGACCCCGGTACCCCGTTTGTGGTCGGGGAACCCGGCCATCAGGGCGCGAGGTCGGCCCGGCGCTGTCGCTCGGTGTCCACGATCTCGCGCACGCGGTCGAGATCCTCGATCGGAAGGAACTGGTTCTCGCTCTCGACGTCGCCGCTGAGAACCCGGAGCGACCAGCTGCTGGCGCTGTCGATCCAGACCGGAGACCACTCGATATCGTACCGATGCGCGCCGCACCCGCCCAATGAGCTGCGGTGACAGCACGAGCAGGTGCAGCGGGAGATCTGCCCGGCCAGCCAGGCCAGCTCCGGATCGTGCGCGCGCGTGTCGTCGTCTTGCGGCGGCACCCCGGAGCGATCGCTGCTCTCGGTGGGCAGCCGACCGTCGGCTTCGAGGAACGCCAGGCAGGTCTCGTCGTCCATCGCCTCCCCTTCAGGCCTGCAGTCGCTGTGCTCCGGGAGCGGGTGCGTCGTCGCGGTGCCGGAGTCGGCGGTCGCTGGCGGCGTGGATGACGCGCAAGCGCTGAGCACGAGGAGGGGTATGAAGGAGACGAGAGACACCAGGGATCCTCCCAGTGAGGCCAGCGTAGCTCCCCCGGGGCCGGGCGCCGCGGGGACTCGCCGCGCGGATGCTCCGGATCAGCGTTCGGGAGGCCGCCGCGATACCCCCACACGCGGAGGCCTGGACGGGAGGGGCGGCCGTGACCATCACGCAGGCTCGGCAGACGCGCGTGCGGCAGGCGCTGGCTCAGCGATTGGGCAGCGTGGTCGTGGTGGTCGAGGCGGTGCACCGCCGTCACAACGTGAGCGCCATCCTGCGGAGCGCCGAGGCGTTCGGCGTGCACGAGATCCATATGGTCACCGGCACATTCCGGCCCAGCAAGGGGGCGGCCCGCGGCGCGGAGCGCTGGCTGGAGATCACCCGGTACGGCGCCCTGGAGCCCTGCGTGGCGGGGCTGCGGGAGCGCGGCTTTCGTTTTCTGGTGGCCGACTTCGGGCCCGACGCGGTGACACCCGACGAGGCGCCGATCGACACCCCCCTGGCCATCCTGTTCGGTGCGGAGCTGGCCGGGGTGAGCGACGCCGCCCGCGCGCTGGCCGACGGGCGGGTGTGCATCCCCACCGTGGGGCTGACGACCTCGCTCAACGTCTCCGCGGCGGCGGCGATCGTCCTGGGGCGGCTCACCCACCGTCGGCGGGCGCTGGTGGGCGCCGATCTGTCCGCAGATCGACAGCGGGCCTTCTTTGATGCGTGGCTGACGCGGGAGTCCGAGAGCCGCACCGGGATGCGCGCCCGTATGCGCCTGGGCGCAGCGCCGTGATCGCCCGTCTTCTGGTCTGGCTGCTCTCCCTGTTGTCGGCCCGTCCGGCCATCGGCGCGCCCGAGATCGACGCCGCCATCGTGCCGGGCTGTCCCAGCGAGGCGGACGGCCGGCTGTCGTTCTGCCAGTGGCGCAGGGCCACGTGGGCGGCGATGCTCTACCGCGACGGGGTGGCCCCGCGGTTCATCACGTCGGGCGCGGCGGTGCACACCCCGTGGCCCGAGGCGCGCATGATCCGGGCCGCGATGATCGCGCAGGGGGTGCCGGGAGAGGTCATCCACGTCGAGGAGCAGGCGCTGCACACCGACGAGAACATCGCCTACTCGATGGCGCTGGGTCGGCGCCTGGGCTGGACGCGCTTCGGCATCGCCAGCGACGCCTCGCACGTGAAGCTGGCCTGTAAGCTGCTGCAGCGGTGGGATCAGCCCGCCTGCGTCGCGCTGCCGATGGACTACCACCGGGTGCACGAGGCGCGTCTGAAGGGCTGGTCGAGCGAGATCACCGGCGTGGAGCCGGAGGCCGACTGGGTGCCGCTGGCGACGCGGGAGCGGCGCCTGGCGCGGGAGCAGGGGCGCTGGTTCCGCCGCCCGCCGAGCTGGTGGGTCTACACCTTCAGCGGGGTTCGAGGGGCGCCGACGCCGCCGGAGGGTGAGCGGGGAGAGTGAGCTACCCGGTGGCCTGTCCGGGATCATCGGGGAGCCCGGGATCATCGGGGAGCCCGGGATCATCGGGGAGGGAGCGGGCAGGCGGCTCGGACTGCAGGTCTTCTTCGTCCTTCTCGAGGAAGATCCAGTGGACGACGAACATCAACAGGCCGATGACGATGGCGGCGTCGGCCACGTTGAAGCTGGGCCACTCGGCGGTGCCGAACCACTCGATCAGCGTGGGACGGAGGGTCTCGTGCTCGGTGTAGACCCGGATGAAGTCGGTGACGCTCTGTTTGTCCGCCCGATCGATGGCGTTGCCGACGGCGCCGCTGGTGATGAGCCCCAGCGCGGTGCTCTGGAAGCGATCGGAGGTCGGCAGCTCCAGCAGCATCTTGACCAGCACGCCGAGGGCCACCACGGTGAACACCGCGAAGACCACCATGCGGTACTCCCAGTCGTTGCCCATGCCGAAGGCCGCGCCGGAATTCTCGGCGTGGACCAGCGAGAGGAACCCGTCGATGAGCGTGATCTCGCCGCGGCCCAGGGGGATGTGCTCCTGCACCAGCATCTTGGTCCACTGATCGAGGACCACCGAGATCACGCCGACGACGCCGAACCACTTGAAGCGGGTCTGGATCACCCCAGCCTCCAAAGCGACCCGGGTAATCCACGAGCCCGGGCGGGGCAAAACCGTGGGCGGATGCCGAACGGCATCGCAGGGTCGGAGGCGTTAGCAACCCCGCACGTGGAGGGGGCTTCCCTCCAGATCGAGATGGTTGTTGGAGGACAGCAGATGTCTGAAGATTTCGAAAGAGAGGAGATGCCTGTCGATGCGCTGTTCGTCGGCGGCGGCCCGGCCTGCCTGGCGGGCGCCATCCATCTGATGGACCTGATCGAGGCGCACAACGAGACGGCAGATGAGGACTCCCAGATGGAGGAGCCGATGATCTGCCTCATCGAGAAGGGCTCGGAGATCGGCTCGCATGCCATCTCCGGCGCGGTGCTGGACCCGCGCGCGCTCGAGGAATTGCTGCCCGACTGGCGCGATCGTGACTTCCCGGTGGAGCGCTGGGTCGAGCACGAGGAGATGATCTACCTCACCGAGAAGGGCGCCATGAAGGCCCCGATGATGCCGCCTCCCCTGCACGACATGGGGATGCCGATCATCTCCATCGGCAGGTTCCAGAAGTGGCTGGCCGAGATCGCCGAGGAGAAGGGGGTGATGATCTTCCCCGGCTTCGCTGGCGACAAGCTGCTGTGGGACGAAGACGGCAAGACCGTCATCGGCGTGCGCTGCGGCGACAAGGGCGTGGGCCCCGACGGCGAGCCCAAGGACACCTTCGAGCCGGGCATGGACCTGGAGAGTCCGGTCACCATCATCGGCGAGGGTCCGCGCGGCCACCTGGCCCGGCAGCTCATCTCCAAGCTGGGGCTCGACGCAGACTCCCAGCCGCAGGTCTACGAGATCGGCGTCAAGGAGGTGCTCGAGCTGCCGGAGGGCACCGTCAAGCAGGGCGGGGTCACGCTCACGATGGGCTACCCGCTCAACGCCGACACCTTCGGCGGCGCGTTCATCTACACGATGGGCGGTGATCGTGTCTGCGTCGGCATGATGGTGGGCCTGGACGCCCCCGATCCGTCGATGGACGCCCACTACATGCTGCAGCAGCTCAAGAACCACCCCAAGATCCGCGAGCGGCTGAAGGGCGGCAAGGTCATCAAGTACGGCGCCAAGACCGTCACGGTCGGCGGCTGGGCGAGCATGCCCAAGCTCTATGCGCCGGGCGCCATGATCGTCGGCGACTCCGCCAGCTTCCTGAATCCGCAGCGCATCAAGGGCATCCACCTGTCGATGAAGTCGGGCATACTCGCCGCCGACGCCGCCTTCGAGGCGATGAAGCGCGGCGAGGCCACCGAGGAGGTGATGAAGCTCTACAAGGAGAAGCTCGACGCCTCCTGGGTGCGCGAGGAGATGGAGCCGCAGAAGAACTTCCACCAGGCGTTCGAGGGCGGGCGCTGGAGCGGCCTCATCAAGACCGGCATGCAGATGGTGTTCGGCCCGGGCAAGAACATCAAGCCGTTCAAGGCCGACTACGCGCACATGGCCAAGGCGAACGGCGCCCTCTCGTCGCGCGACGATCTCACCTACGACGGCGAGTATCTGGTCGACAAGCTCACCGACGTCTACCTGTCGGGCACCAAGCACGACGAGCACCAGCCGTGTCATCTCAAGATCGAAGACACCAACGTCTGCGCCACGCGCTGCGCCGAGGAGTACGGCAACCCCTGCGAGCGGTTCTGTCCGGCCCAGGTCTACAACATGGTGATGAACGAAGAGACGGGCCGGAAGGAGATGCAGGTCGACTTCTCCAACTGCGTACATTGCAAGACGTGCGACATCCGCGATCCGTACCAGATCATCCGCTGGGTTCCGCCGGAGGGCGGCGACGGTCCGGAGTACGGGTTCCTGTAGGGTGCTCGCGCTCCTCTCCGCGCTCCTCTTCTCGAACGCGCTCCACGCGGAGTCCCCCGTGAGTCCGTCTGTTCAATCGAACATCGCGGAGCACGGGGCGTTCGCGTACACCGATGGATCGAGCGTGATGCGCCTGTCTTCAGACGGCTCGTTTTCGCTCCAGCCGGCCGGGATGAGCGGGCGATCCGTCGAGGGGTGGTGGGAGACCGAAGACGGCTCCCGTTTTTTCGTTCGCGGGCTGTGGGGGTGGATGAACGGGGTCTCTCCGCTCGCCGACTACCGACAGATGCAGCTCTACCTGAGCTACCACGGGGGAGACCCCACTCCGGACGCGCGCACCGGGGAGCCCATCTACCCGGTGTATGCGGTGGTCGAGGGCCTCTCGACGCAACCCACGAAGCTGTTCTCCGGCGCCAACCTGAAGGTGAACCCGGCGCGGCCTACCGGCGAGATCACGGCCGGCGAAGCCCACCAGCGCGCGGGGGCCGGCCAGACCCACTACGTCGCGATGTACGACGACCAGGGACGCATCATCGCGTTGGAGAAGCGGCACAACCATCGGTCGGTCTTTCGATACGCGTGGCGGTACGAGGGGGGAGCCGCGGTTCGCACCGATCGCTGAGTTCGGAGCAGGTCGCTGCGGTGCGCCGAGGCGCGGACACGGGCACCGAGCGCGCGGCGCCGCACGGTGGCGGGCTGCGCGGGCGCTGGCTCGTTATCGGCTTGACCGTCAAGCTCCGGTCGGGTCTCCATGATGATCATCCTCGCCGCAGGCCTCGCTCACGCCGCCGACATGACGCCCCAGTCCGCCAGCGTGGTGCTCGCCGATGGCGTCGACGGCGTCCCCTGGGCTGAGCTGGAGGGCAACGACTACCGGGCTCCCCGCAGGGGCTCGCAGAACAGCGCGCGTCTGTACAAGGGCGCCTTCAGTGAGATCGAGGTCAGCCGCGCGGTCGGGGACGCCGGCCCGAGCCACGTCATCTTCTGGCCCGTCGTGGGCAAGGCTGACCCGGCCCGCTGGGGCATCGGCGAGGCCATCGCCGGCGGCTATCACCCCGAGTCGAGCCCCTGGTGGGGGAAGCAGGGCGTCTGGTACACCACCCGGCATGAGGACGTCTACCTCAAGCTCGCGGGCGGCAAGGCCTGGGATCGCGGCAGGCGCTCGTCCGCTCGGGAGCAGGGCGGGGTGTTTCTGCTCCGCGTCCTGGATGGCCGGGAGCTGGTCGAGGTATTCCCGGCGCTGGTGCCCATCCGCACCACCGAGAGGCTCATGCAGGCGGCGTTGTCGGAGGGCCTGATCTGGCAGGCGATGCTCATCCTCGAGGCCGGCGGCCTGGGCGCGGAGGGGGAGCTTCACGGGGAGCTGTCCTCGCAGATCTACGAGGCCGCCCTGCCCATCTACGGGCAAGTCCTGGTGGACGGCCTGGCGACCACCGACCCCGTCGAGCGTCAGGCCCTGGCCCATCGCGTGCTCGAGGCAGATCAGTCTGTAGAGGGATGGAACGGGGGCAACCGGGCCGACTTCGCGGTCGCCCTGCGGGCCGACGCGGACGTCCTCGACGCCCAGGGTCGGACGGCCACCGCCTGGGGCTCCAGGGTGTTGGCCAACACCCTGGTCATGAACTGGGACCGTCCGCCGTACCAGGAGTTCAAGGATCGCTTCCGCCTGGTCCCTGAGCGCCTGGCCACGTCCCGGGACCCGGCCTCGGGCGATCTGGAGATCGAGATCCGCAGCACCCGGGACCGGCTCGTGGAGGACGTGCAGCAGCAGGGCGAGGGCCGAACGATCACCTGCTACGGCACCCACACGGTCTCCCAGCAGGACGCTGTCAACGACTGGAAGCTCGCCACCCGGCAGGCCGAGTCGGACTACTGGCAGGCGGTGGTGCAGGACTGCCCGGGAGGGCGTCAGCAGGTCACGGCCGGCCATTACGATCCCGGTGGTTGGGACCCCGTGGCGACGCGGACCCGCACCGAGCAGCGCCTGGACTGCCCCCCGGGGCAGGGCTGTCGTCGGGTGGTCGAGGAGATCACGACGACCACCTGGGAGGCGACGCCAGCCGCGGAGACTCCGCCCCAGATCACCTACTGCTCCGATCGCCAGCGAGAGGCCGACGAGCGACGCCGCGCCCTGCGTTTCTCCAACCCCGAGGCCACCCGGTCCGTCATGACGACCCGCGAGGTCTTCGTCGCCGATCAGCTCCAGATCTGGAGCGGCACCTACGAGCGGGTGGTGGCCCTGGTCTCCCCCGAGGGCGAGGAGCTCGTCACCCAGCGGGCCGCCCCCGATCCAACACCGCGGCTGCGCCGGATGGCTGAGGGGATGGCCGGCGAAGACCGCGTCAACGAGTGGCGGAGCCGAGAGGAGATGGGGAGAGTGCTCAGCTTCCAGCTCGACCAGGCGCTCAGAGAGCGGGTCGAAGAGCTGGCCATCCTCAGGATCGAGCGCCACGTGGCTGGACTGGAGGGGGCAGAGGTGGAGGCCGCCTGGCTCCGGCACATCGCCCTGCTCCACCCGCCGCCGGCCCGGTACCGCTGGAACATCTACGACGGCTGATCAGGAGTGGTTCCATCTCCGGCGAGTGAGTCGTGGGATCTTCTCCCTATTTTCTGGTGACATCTCCGCGGCCCGTCGCTCCTTCCCCGTGAAACCCCACGGAGGAGCCAGATGGACCGCAGCACCCCTCACATCGTCGTCGTCGGCGCCGGTCCGGCCGGCCTCGCCGCGGCCGAAGCGATCGCCCCCTACGCCCGCGTCACCCTGGCCACGCTCGGCCACCACCTCGGCGGCAAGGCGTGTTCGTGGCAGAGGCCCGACGGTCTGACCGTCGAGCACGGCCAGCACGTCATGCTGGGCTTCTACGACGAGATGCGCGCCTTGCTGCACCGCTCCGGCGTGGACCCCGACGCCACCTCGGTCTCCGGTCGCGGTCGCTTCATCATCTACGAAGATCGCGATGGCGGAACGCACCATCTGCACCTGTCGCACTCGACGCTGGCTACGCTGGCGAAGGGGCTGTTCTACAGCGGCTGGTCGCTGCGCGAGAAAGCAGGCTTCGTGCAGCTGTTCGCGCGGGCGCTGCCCCGGGTGGCGGCCGGCCCGCCGGAGTCCTGGGACGACATCTGCCTGACCGCGTGGTGCCTGGAGCGCGATCTGCCCCTGTCGATCCTGCGCACCAACGCCTTCCGTATGTCCCGCGAGGCGCAGCTCAACTGGCCGGGTGAGATCTCCGCCTACTCGATGCTCAAGACCATCCGCATCGCCGGGCGCGACGCCACCACCGCGGAGGCGCGCATCCCCGCGGGCGGCATGAGCAGGATCTGGTGGCAGCCCGTCGCCGATCGCATCACCGCCCTGGGCGGCGCCGTCGTCCGCTACCACAAGCTGGTCGGGTTGGAGCACGACGGACGTCGGCTGACCGGGCTGACCTTCGCCACGCCGCAGCCGCACCGCCCTGGCGAGCGGTACGTCGACGGCCCCGTGCCCACGGTGCCCGGCAGCGAGCAGACCTGGAGCGACTTCGACGCCGCCATCCTCACCCTGCCCGCCCCGGCGCTGGCGGCGGTGCTGGCGAAGGACCCGGCGCTCTGCGCGCTGCCAGGACTGTCGGGGATCCCGCACCTGACGTCGGTGGCGCCGCTGGGGCTGCACGTGTGGCACCGCGCCGCCGTGCGCGCCCGGCATCGCACGATCCTGGGCGGTCTGGAGCCGCCGCTGGGCTTCGTGATCGACAACAAGCCGAACTACCCCGAGTACCGAGACGATCCCGCGCTGGGCGCGGCCCTGCACTTCGTGGGGCAGGAGACCGGCTTCGAGGACGACGACGACCTCACCTTGCTGATCCGCGCCCTGGAGAGCGTCTGCCGCGTGCGGGGCTACGAGGACTTCACGCTGGACGGTGTGATCGACTTCGAGGTGGTGCGCAACCGCGCCCCCCACAAGCGCTACTGGAACGCCGAGCCGGGCTCTCTGCGCCACAAGCCGCGCTCGCAGACTCCGCTGGAGGGCATGTACCTGGCCGGCGACTGGGTGCGCACGCCGCTGGACTTTCCCTGCATGGAGAACGCGATCCGCTCGGGTCGTCACGCCGCTGACCTGGTGATGGACCGCCTGCTGCGAGGTGCGGCGTGACCCGTTCGCTGTTCTCGGGTTTGTTGCTTCCGGGCTTTCTGTTGGCGCCTGTTCTGGTGACGCCCGTTCTGATGACCACTGTCGCCTGCGCCCACCACCCGCTGCGGGGTCTGCCTGTAGACGCTGCGGTCTCGATGCCCGCCGACGCGGCCCCCCACCCGGGCGCCCAGACCGAGCTGTGGCATGTGCATGCCGATCTCACCGACCCGGAGGGCGAGCCGATCCATGTGTTCGCGGGCTTCGTCGCGCAGCGCACCGATCTGGACTTCGTGGGCCCCGTGCCGGTCGCCTGGGGCGTGAACCCGTTTCATCTGGCCCTGGTGCGGATCCAGGTCGGCGATGACAGCTGGGTGGCCGATCGATCCAACTTCCCCGATCTGCCGGCCGCCCGCTTCAAGGGAGACGGCCTGGATCTGCGCCACGGAGACTGGCGGATCGCGTGGGAGGCCGGCGCGCTGGTGCTGGAGGTCGGCGCCGGCTCGCAGCGCCTGGACCTTCGCCTCGTTCCCACCCGTGATCCGGTCACCCCCGGCCGCGACGGGCTGGTGGAGCTGGTGCCCGGTTCGCGCCACCTGTGGGTGCAGCAGGAGGCGATGGCCGTGCAGGGTCGCCTGCAGGACGGCCGCCGGACCCGCTGGGTCTCCGGCACTGGCTTTGCCAAGCACCAGTGGGGTCGCCTGTACGACGACAGCCTGGACGGCTTCGAGTGGATCTCCATGGATCTCCCCGGGGATCGCTCGCTGTCGGTGGCCTGGCTCCAGGCGGGTGGCATGCGCGGCCTGCCGGGCTCGATGGCCTGGATCTCGGACGCGCGGGGTGAGGTGATCCCGCTGGAGGATCTGCAGGTCACGCCGATCCGCACCTGGCGCAGCCGCCGCAGCGGCGCCCGCTGGCCGGTGGCCTGGACGCTCGAAGCCCCCGAGATCTCGCTGACGGTGACCGCCGACCAGGACGATCAGGAGCTGTGGGTGTTCCCCGCGCCCATGTTCGCCGGCCCGGCCCACGCCACCGGCGAGCTCTATGGCGAAGCGATCGACACCCTGGCGTTCGTCGAGCAGGTGGGGGCCCGTGTCCCCCTCGCGCGCGCCCTGTTCCGCTCGGAGGCGCCATGAACTCCGCGCGCCCCAACCGACGCAGCTTCCTGGGCGGCTGCGCAGCCCTGATCCTGGCCGGCACCGCTCAGGCCCGCCCCCTCACGCCCACCCGGGCGCCCCGCAGTCGCTGCGCCCACGGCGGCTGCCGCCACCATCGCCCCGGCCTCGACGGCCACGGCATCTGCGGCCTCTCTCTCCACGGGATCGCCGCCTACGAGGACACCCCATGACCCCCCTCTTCCTTCTGCTCTCGATCCTCTCGCTCCCTCAAGTCGCCCAGGCGGCTCCTGGTCGCTTCGTCGCCGGAGGAAGCGCGGCGCTCACTCCCCAGGGAGATCCGGCTGTCCGCGTGGCGTTGGACTACGGTCTGAAGCCTCACCTGAGTCTGGGCATCGAAGGCGGCACCCTGCCCGCCGGCCTCGCCCTCGGCGCCAGCGCCGGTCCGGTGTTCGAGCTGCTGGACTCCCGCTGGTGGCGGATCTCCGCGGTCGCCCATCCCGAGCTGATGCTGCCCGTGCAGGTTGAGCCGTGGACGGCGACAGCCGATCCGCTGGAGCTTCAGCTTCGCGCTGGCGGTCGCGTGAGCTGGCTGGCGCTGTGGGGGCTGTCGATCACCGCCCGCGCGGATCGCGTGCTGCGCTGGAATGGAGAGCCAGGCTGGACGGAGCTGGGCCTCGGCGGCTCGGTGCGGCTGTGAACGCGATCCAGCTCAGCCGGGGTGGGGTTATCCCGTGGGCTGCGCGGCGGGTACGCTACCCGTCATCGCAGATTCGGCGCAGAGGTTCCGGCCATCGATCCCGGCATTCCCCGCCTGGTGCACAGGGCCCGCGCTGGCGATCCGGCCGCGCAGGAGTCTCTGTACACCACCCACGTCGACGCGGTCTTCGGCTATTGCCTGGCCTTCGCCCGCGGCGACCGCGCCCGAGCGCAGGATCTCACGCAGGAGAGCTTCGCCCGCGCGCTGTCTGCGCTGGACGATCTGCGCGATCCGGAGCGCTTCTCGGGGTGGCTGATGACCATCACCCGCCGCGCGTGCCTGCGCTGGGTCGAGGGGCAGCAGCGTGAGCGCAAGGTGCTGACCCTCATGGCGCGAGAGCCCACCACCAGAGATGGCGATGAGGCCCATCTGATCACCGCGGTGGCAGAGGTCATCGCGGCGTGCCCCGACCCGGGTCAGCGCCAGGCCGCCGCCCTGTTCTACTCCACCCCCGGCCACACCACGCAGCAGATCGCCGATCAGCTCGGGCTGAGCCGCACCGCCGTCACCACCCGCCTGCACAGATTCCGTAGCTGGCTCAAGCGCCGGAAGCTGGGACAGCTCATCGACGCCCTGGAGGGCTCGCCGTGGACCACCTGACCGCCGACCGTCTGGAGTCCCTGCTCGCGGGCGAGTTGCCGCCGTCGGAGCTGCGGGCGCTGGCGGAGCACCTCTCCGGTGGCTGCCCCGACTGCGAGCGGGTGCTGGACCAGGGGCTCACAGTGGACATCCTGCTGCGGCTCATCGAGGCCGAGGCGGCGAGCCCGGTGGCGCCGTCGGCAGACGAGCAGCAGGAGATGTGGCGGGCGATCCAGGCCCCGCCGCCCACGAAGGTCTTGCAGAGCCGTCGCTGGTTCGGGGCGCTGATCGCCGCGGCGCTGGTGCTGGTGTTCGCGATGCCGATCCTCTCTCCCACGGAGCCGACGTCTCCTGAGCCGGGAGAGGAGGGCTGGACCGGTGAGAAGGGCGTCGCGGCGGCGCCGGCGGTGGCGCTGCGCGTCCTGGCGGGCGTCGGCGGTCGGTTCGAGACGCCGGTGAACGCTGGCATGCGTCTCTCTCGGGAGCAGGTGCTTATCTTCTCGCTGGACGTCGCTGAGCCGGCGGCCCGGATGTTGTTCGCGATCGACGCCGCGGGGCAGGTCACCCAGCTCTCGCCGCCCCCCGGAGGCGCGGCGGTCGTCGAGCCGGGCGGGGCGCGTCGCGTGGCCGTGGGCTCCGACTGGGTGGCGCTGGGGCTCGATGATCAGGCCGGCGCCGTGACGCTGGTCGCCGTCGCAGCGACGGACGCCCACGATCCAGCGGCGGTCATCGCGGCCTGGCAGCGCGGATCTCCGCTGGAGGGGGTGGGTCACGCGGCCCTGGAGATCGTGGTGGACCCGTGATCATCGCGCTCTGGCTGGTGCTGACGGCGCTCGCGGGTCCCCTCCGGTTGCCGGCCGCGGGGGTGCAGGGTGCGCCGTTCGTCGGCCGCCGGATCGCGCTGCTGGTGGGGCCGGCTGGCTTCTCGGCCGACTTCGCGCCGCTGCGGTACACCGACGACGACGCCCGCGCGCTGGGGAGCCTGCTGGACGACCCCGCGGTGGGGGACTTCGACCGGGTGATCGTCCTGACGCAGCCCCACGAGACCACGCGGCCCGCGGTGCGCGCCGCCCTGGAGGAGATCACGGCGGTCGCGCGCAGCCCCGACGACATGGTCTTCGTCTACTTCTCCACCCACGGCACGCTGTCCCCTGACGCCTCGGGAGATCTGGAGCAGTACCTCGTGCTCTCGGACACCCGCATGGCGGACATCCCGGGCACCGCGCTCTCTCACGCTGAGCTGTGGGCGTGGCTGGAGGGGCTGCCGTCCCGGCGGCGGCTGGCGCTGCTCGCCACCTGCCACTCGGGGCGCGGCAAGAGCGCGTGGGCGCCGGCGGTTCGCCAGGAGCTGGCGAGTCGCAAGGGTCCGGATCTGGACGACCTGCTGCGCGTCTCCGAGGCGGTGATGGTGATCGGGGTCTGCGCGATGGACGAGGTGGCGCGGGAGTCGGAGGCGCTGGGCCACGACATCTACACCGGGTTCTTCCTGGAGGCGCTGGAGAAGGGCGACGCCGACGGAGACGGCGCGGTCACCGCCACAGAGGCCCACGGCTACGCCCGCGGGCGCACGTTTGCGTTCACCGACGGCGCGCAGCGGCCGTACCTGCGCGCCGAGATGCTGGGGGGCGATCCGATCGTGCTCTCCGGCACGCCGCGCCGCGCGCCCCTGCCCAGCGTCGTCTCGTACAGCGCCGGACTCCACGGCTACGGCGTGCGGATCGACGGGGAGACCAAGGGGGAGCTGCCCGGCCAGATCGTGCTGGGTCCGGGCACCCACCGGGTCGAGCTGGTCGCCCCCCACACCGGGACGGTGGTCGCCCGGCGGCGCCTGAAGCTGGAGGATGACGCCTCGCGGGTGGGGCTGGAGTCGCTGGTGCGGCGCGATCGCGTGCGGGTTTCCGGCGGACTCGGCGGGTGGTCCTTCGGCGATGAGCGGCTGGGTGGGATCGCCGTGGCTGGAAGGATCGCCCGGCCGCTGCGGCCCCCCTGGGAGATCACCGGCTGGGGCGTGGCCACTGTGCGCTGGCCGCGGCCGACTGGAAGCGCGGGGCTCGGCCTGGAGCGCGCGCTCAACCCGGGGAGTCTCCAGGCCCGCGCCGGCCTGGGGCTGGCCGGCTTCCTGCTGCTGACACCCGACGATCCGGAGCTGGTTGCGATGAGCCTGACGCCGGTGCCCTCGCTCGCCCTGGAGTGGCTGCCGGCGCGCAGGTTCATCGCGCGTCCCTCGGCGCGGCTGGGTGCCGCCAGCGGGTGGGTCTGGTACGCCGATGGTGGACAGCTCCACGGCACCGCCATGTTGGACGTCACGCTCTCCGTCGGGCTCGCCCTCTGAGGCCCCCCGCTGCTGTTGGAGACCCTGTTGCTGGAGACCCTGTTGCTGGAGACACTGCTGTTGCTGGAGACACTGTTGCTGGAGACACTGCTGTTGCTGGAGATACTGTTGCTGGAGAGACTGTGATCTTCGCGATGGGCTTTCGGGTCTTCTTCCTGCTGGCTGGCGTCTGCGCGGTCCTGCTGGTGCCGGTGTGGCTGGCGGCGCTGTCTGGCCACGCGCTGCCCGGCATCGACATGCTGTGGCATGCCCACGAGATGCTGTTCGGCTTCGTCGGCGCGGTGCTCGGGGGCTTCTTCCTCACCGCGGTGCCGAAGTGGACGAAGAGCCCGCCGTTGACCGGAGCGGCGCTGGCCGGGTTGGCCGGGCTCTGGATGGCCGGGCGGGTTGCGCGGGTGATGTTTGTAGGGCCCGCGGTGGCGCTGGACGTGATTTTTCTGTTGGTCCTGGCCGCTGTCATCGGCCGGCCGATCTTCCGAGCCCGCTCGGTGCGCAACGCGTGGTTCCCGCTGCTCGTGCTGATCATGGCTATCGGCGACGCCGCCGGACACCTCTCGCCGGCCCACGCGGTCGTCGGTCTTCGGGTCGCGGTGTTCGCGGCGCTGTCGGTGGTGGTGATCTTCGGCGGTCGCATCACGCCGCTGTTCACCCGCAACGCGCTCAAGGCGACGGTGCGGCCCCGGTCGCGCCTGGACGACGCCGCTATCGGCTGCGCGCTGATACTGGTGCCGCTGGCCGCGTTCCCCGAATTGGCGTGGCCGACGGCGGCGGTGGCGGGCGTGGGCGCGCTGCTCAACGCCCTGCGCATGCGCGGCTGGCACACCACGCAGGTTTTTTCGTCTCCCATTTTGTGGGTGCTGCATGCGGGCTACGCCTGGGTGGCGGTCGCGTTGGGGCTGTGGTCGCTTGCTGCGCTGCGGCCGGATGTGTTGTCGCTGTCGGCGGCGCTGCATGCCGTCACGGTTGGAGTGTTGGGCACCTATACGTTGGGCATGATGTCTCGGGTCGCGCTGGGGCACACGGGCCGGACCCTGATCGCGCCGGCCCCGATGGCGGTCAGCTACGGGTGCATGGTGCTGGCGGGGGTGGTCCGGGTGGTTGCGCCGGGCAGCGTGGGGGCGCTACATGCTTCTGGCACGCTGTGGACGATCGCGATGGGGATTTTTCTGTGGGTGTATGCGCCGATGTTGGTGCGGCCGCGGGTGGACGGCGCTCCGGGGTAGGCGCGGTCAGCCTCGCACCTCCACCCGACACATCCCCCTCCCCGATCTCGACGACCGTGACGCGATCAGTCCTTCACACCTTCCAGCGCCAACCCCACCGGATCCGCCCCCCCCGCAAACATCTCCTCCAACTCCCGGTGCCGATCCGCCAACCGCGCGTCGCGCACAGCGCCCAGGTGCTTCGCCTCCCGCAGCCCCCGCTGCCGAACCGCGCTCAGCGACACCCGAACCTTCGTCCCCGTGAAGAACCGACGCCCGTATCGACGCAGCGCGCGACCGTCGATCTCGAACCCCAACCCGGGCTTCTCCGGCAGCGCCAGCTCTCCCCGCTCGTGCAGCCACGGCTTGACCAGCAGGCCGTCTCGTCCTTCGGGCACCCAGCCCGGGGGATCGTAGGGGTACTCCAGCAGGGTCTGGTCGCGGAACGACGACGCGCCGAACAGCGCCAGGTTGATCGCGAAGCCGATGCCGTTGGTCCAGGTGTGTGGGCTGTAGCGCGCGCCGGCTGCGGTGATCTGCGAGATGATCTCCCACGTCTCGGCGACGCCCCCGGTGAAGACCGCGTCCGGCTGGTAGGCGTCGTAGCAGCCCCGCTTCAGCATCACGCCGAACTCGGGCTGGCCCTGGTTGTTGAGCTCGCCTCCGGTGATGTCGACGGTCGTGGCGGCCCGGAGGCGCGCCAGATCGTCGTAGGCGTCCATGGCCAGCGGCTCCTCGACCCACTTCAGCTTCGCCGCCTCGGCGGCGCGACAGAACGCCAGCGCGCGGTCGTAGTCCCAGCGCGGGGCGTCGGCGATCACCGCCACGCGCCACCCCTGGTTGGCGTCGACCCCAAGGATCGGCCCGTCGCCCACCGCGTCGCGGGTCTGCTGAATCTGCGCGACGTCTTCTTCCAGTGTCTGTGCATGCACCCGCAGCTTGATCGCCTTGAAGCCCTCCTCGGCGCGCGCGGCGACCTCGGTCGCGCGCTCTGCGCCGGTGCGGACCTCGCCGGTCGAGGCGTACAGCCCCACGCGCCCCGGCGCGCCGCCCAGGAGCTGGTAGACGGGCTTGCCGGCGGCCTTGCCGATGATGTCCCAGCAGGCGGCCTCGATCCATCCGATGCGCAGCCCGAGGTAGCCCATCTCGCGGATACGCTGCCGGATCGACGGGATGTCGTCGGCGCGCTCGCCCAGCAGGTAGGGCCCCAGCAGGGCGCCGAGCCCGTCCCGCTCGCTGCCCATGCACGGGGCGGCGCTGTAGCCCTCGATGCCGTCGGCCGTCGCCAGGCGGATCAGGTCGAAGCGGTTCTCGGTCTGGCGGAAGCCCGGGATCCACGAGGGGTGGAAGGGGGCCGGCAGGGGCACCGTGACGTGCCACAGATCGATGCGGGTGATCTTCATGGGTTCCTCGGCGACCTGAGCCCGGTACCATGATCGACATGCCCCGGCCCTCCCGCCGCCAGCTCCTCGCGGGGAGCACCGCACTCGCGATCGGCGCGACCGCGTCGGTGGTGTTGTTCGGGCACCGGCCGCTGCCGGAGCGCCCCAGCGCGTGGCTGGGCGCGGCGCTGATCACGCTGGAGTCTGCGGCGGAGGCGATCCTGCCCCCCGGCGGCGATCCGCGTGGGCTGGCCGAGGGGGTGGACGGCTTCCTCGCGGGCAGCGATCCGATCACCGGGAACCAGCTCTGG
Organism: uncultured Enterobacterales bacterium; assembly: GCA_964464515.1. Classification (GTDB taxonomy): domain Bacteria; phylum Myxococcota_A; class UBA796; order UBA796; family UBA2385; genus CAYXGP01. Next base: position 6,179 of record CAYXGP010000002.1, on the reverse strand, counting down.
CTGGCGCTCTGCGCGCTGGAGCACCTGTCGGGGCCGCTGTCGCGGTTCTCCCGTCGCTCCGTCCAGGATCGCCGCGCCGTGCTGGAGCGTTGGCGTGACTCCCCGCTGGGCTGGCGCCGCCAGATCTTCGCCGCGGTTCGCAAGGTGGTGGTGTTCTCGCACTACACCAACCCCGCGTCGTGGGCGGCCATCGGGTACGAGGGACCATGGGTCTGACCGTTCGCACTGGCGACGACGCTCCCGACGGGTTCACCCTGCGCACGCAGGTCTGCGTGATCGGCTCCGGCTCGGGCGGCGGCGTGGCCGCGGCGATCCTCGCGGAGGCGGGGCGAGAGGTGGTCCTGCTCGAAGAGGGCCCGCACGTGCCCGGCGCGCAGATGACGCAGCGGGAGGAGCAGATGTACCCGCTGCTCTACCGCGACGGCGGCAACCAGATGACCACCGACGGCGGCGTCTCGGTGCTGCAGGGGCGCGCGCTCGGCGGCAGCACTGTCATCAACGCCGCCGACGTGGTGGAGATCCCCGCGCCGGTGCTGGACCACTGGCGAGAGCACTTCGGCGTCTCGCGGTACACGCTGGCCGACGTGCGGACGGCGGATCGCGCGTGCATGCAGGCCATCGGCGCGCAGCCGGTGCCGGCCGGGCTCATCAACCGCAACAACCGCATCCTGCTGGAGGGCGGCGCGAAGATCGGGCTGTCTGGCGGGGTGTTCGTCACCAACCGCGTGGGCTGCGTGGGGGCCGGCTACTGCCTGATCGGCTGCGCCTACGACGCCAAGCGCTCGGTGGCCCTGACCTGGATCCCTCGCGCCCTGGCCACCGGGCGGGTGGTCGTGCAGACCGAGGCCCGCGTACGCGCGCTGGAGAGCGACCGCGGGCGCGTGGTCGCGGCGGTCGGAGAGCTGATCGACATCACCACCGGGATCGCGCGGGCCCCGTTCCGGGTGGAGGCGGAGCGCTTCGTGCTCAGCGCCGGCGCCATCCACAGCCCGCTGATCCTGCAGCGGTCGGGGCTGGGCGGACCGGTCGTGGGCCGCAACCTGTCACTCCAGCCGCAGATCCCGGTGGCCGCCACCTTCCCCGACGAGGTCGTCTTCCACCGGCAGATCCCGCAGGCCACCTTCCTCGACAGCGAGGAGACCCGCACCGCCGCGGGGGGGCTCGGCGGGTACCGCATCGAGTCGGTCTCGGCGATGCCCGGCATGGCGGCCGCCAGCGTGATGGGCATGGGCGAGCAGATCCACGCGGTGATGACGCGCTATCGGCACCTGACGGCCTGCCTGTGTCTGGTGCCTGATCGCCCCGCCGGGAGCGTCTCGATCGACGGCGATGATCGCCCGGTCATCGACTACACGCTGACCGCCGACGTGCGCGCGCGGCTGATACAGGCCGCCCGCGACGCCGCGCGGGTCTATCTGGCCGCTGGCGCCGACAGCGCGCTCCTGCCCTTCCCCGAGCTGGGTCCGATCCGCGACGAGGCCGGGCTGGCCGCCCTGGATCGCGCCGAGGTGATCGCGGCCCGTTCCCCGCTGATCTCCGCGCACCCCCAGGGCACGTGCCGGATGGGGTCCGACCCGGCCACGTCGGTGGTCGATCCCAGCCTGCGCGTGCACGGCGTGAGCAACCTGCACGTCATGGACGCGTCGATCTTCCCGACGACCTCCTCCACGCACACCATGCTGCCCACCATGTCGCTGACGTGGCTGGCGGCGGGGGAGCTGGCCGAGGGCTCATCAGGCTGATCCGGGACAGGGCTCGTGGGCCGAGGGGCGACGCGTACGTGCTTACCTTCGGGGCTCGCCTGGAGAGTGTGATGTCCACCCCCCGCTCGATCCTCCTCCTCTCGGCGGGCCTGCTGCCGGCCTGCAACGGCGGCGAAGACACCGGCACAGCAGCGGGCACCACGACCACGGTCACGTCCTCCTACGCGACCAGCACGACCACCACCGGCTCGCCCCCTCCGACCGGCGGCGTGGTGTACGTCCGCGCCGACGCCACCGGCGCGGGAGACGGCGCGAGCTGGCAGGACGCCATGATCAGCCTGACCGACGCGCTCGCGCAGGCGGCATCCGGCGGGGAGATCTGGGTGGCGGCCGGCACCTACACGCCCGGCAGCGATCGCTGGGACACGTTCGCGCTGCACGACGGGCTCACGCTGCTCGGCGGCTTCGCGGGCACCGAGACTGCCAGCGATCAGCGGGACTGGGCGGCGAACCCCACCATCCTGTCCGGTGAGATCGGCGACGCCGGCAGCCTGGAGGACAACAGCTACCACGTGGTCACCGGGGCCACCAGTGCGGTGATCGACGGCTTCGTGATCTCCGACGGCTACGCGCAGCCCGGCGCGGGAGAGGAGATGGTGGGCGCCGCCGAGGACATCCTCGAGATCGAGGCGGGGATGGAGGACGAGGAGCTGCTGCGGGTGCTCGACGGCTACATGTCGGTGGCCGGCGCGGGGATGATCAACATCCAGGCCGCGCCCACCGTGCGCAACACAACCTTCGAGGGGAACACCGCGAGCAAGGGCGGCGCGGTCTACAACATGGTGGCCACCACCTTCCCGGCGCGACCGGAGAATGCTGGCGAGGCCGCTACCTTTGAGAACGTCACGTTCTCGGGCAACGAGGCGTTCGCGCGCGGCGGTGCGATCAACAACGACTTCTCCACCAGCCCTTCCTTCTTCGACGTCACCTTCGAGGGCAACACCACGTCGTCGAAGGGCGGGGCGCTCTACAACGACGCCGGCTGCAACCCGGTGCTGGTGAACGCACTCTTCGTCGGCAACAGCGCGGAGCGCGGAGCGGCCGTCGTGGGGGACGGCTCGTCGTTCCCGGTGCTGGTCTACACCACGATCGTCGGCAACAACGCCGGCGACATCGGCGCCGGTCTCTACATGGGCACCTACATGGGCGATCCCAACACAGCGCACCTGCGCCGGTCGATCGTGGTGGCCAACACAAGCGGGGCGTCCTCCTCCTCGATCAGCCTGTGGCACGACGACGGGATCGACGCTGACGCTGACTCGATCATCGAGGAGATCGACGGCGAGCTGAGCGCGGGCGACGTGCTGGTCGATCTGGCCGGCGGCGACTACAGCGCCGTCGACGCGACGCTGGGTTGGGCGCCCGGCCGCGACTGGTCGGACTGGGAGAGCCTGGTCACCGACCTGCAGCCGGTCGAGGTGGACGCGTTTCCCTATGACACCGCCCCGCAGACAGGGGCCGGCGGACGGGTGTTCCATGTCAGCCTCGGGGGCGCCGGCGACGGCTTGAGTTGGGCCAGCGCGCTGGGCTCGCTGACCGATGCGCTCGACGTGGCGCAGTCCGGCGACGCCATCTGGATCTCTGAGGGCACGTACCGGCCCACCGACGACACCACGGATCGCGCGGCTGCGTTCGTGTTGAGAGAAGGCGTCTCGGTGTTCGGGGGGTTCTGCGGCGACGAAAGCAGCTCAGAAGATCGCGGGATCTCCACGGGCCTGGACGGTCGCCTGAGCTTCACCTGTCAGACCACCCTCTCCGGTGACATCGATCAAGACACCGACACCGCGGCGGGGGCCAACAGCTACCACGTCGTCGTGGGCGCCAGGGGGGCCTCGTTGAACGGCCTGGTCATCGAGGGCGGCGCGGCGGACGGCGATCACTTCCACGGGCGCGGCGGCGGCCTGCTGGCCTACGAGGACCGCTCGGGGTCTGTCGGTGAAAAGGGTGCACTTTGAGCGGCGCGCCTACCTCTAACCCACTGAAATCTCGTGCTGGGGAGCCGGGAGAACCCACGAAATCTACCGGAAGAGACGCCTCGGCGGCTCTCAACGGCTCTCAGCCGAAATTGAAATGGTGTCAGCAATCCCGTCGATAGAGTGCTTGGTAAGCTCCTTTTCCGCGAGAGCGCGGGTGCCCCCTTTTCGAGGACGCACCCGACCGCTCGCCCGACCTTCAGAGTGTCGTGTTCACCGGCAACTCGGCGGTCGAGGGCGGGGCGATGATGGTCTACGCCAACAACGCCGACGAGCCCGACTCCAACGGGGTCTGTGGCACCTTCGATCAGCTCGCCTACCCCGCGCTCAGCGGGGTGCAGTTCATCGCCAACTCCGCGACGCGGGGCGGGGCTGCCCTGTTCCGGGTGGCGGTGAGCGCCAGCATCACGGGCGCGCTGTTCTCGGGCAACACGGCCACCGATCGCGGGGGGGCGCTGTACATCGACTACGGCGGCTGCACCGAGGTCACCACCAGCACCTTCGAGGGCAACAGCGCGGGCGGCTCCGGCGGCGGCGTCTACATCGACGACAACGCCAGCCAGTTCCCGCCCACCGAGCCCACCTTCACGGACGTGGGCTTCGAGGCCAACACCGCGACCGATCGCGGCGGCGGGCTGTACATCTACCACACGTCGGCCACCGGCCATGTCGAGGTCAGCGCGGCCGGGCCCTGGTTCTCGTCCAAGGCCGCTCCAGGAAAAGAGATATCCAATGATCGGCGTGGAGGCGCGAGCCCATTGGCTCGCCTCGCTCGCAGTCGTATCTGGATACTTCCAGAGCGTGGCGAGCCGAGGGGCGACGCGCATCCGCGTCGAGGGTGGATAGGGGTTTTTCTGGAGCGGCCCAACTCAGCGACCGAGGGTGGGGCCATCGGCGTCGGCTCCGGGGCCACGCTCCTCCACTCCACCGAGGCGGATCTGGGCATCTCGGACGGCGCCGCGGGAGACAACGATCTGGCCGTGGCCGACGACGCGGTCGCTGAGGAGCGGTAGCATGCAGGCCTCTCTCTTCTCATGGTTCTTCGGGGTGTGCCTGCTCGGGTGCACGGGTCCTGCCGATCCGGCGACGGGCACGACCGACACCGCGGCCGCGTCCAGCAGCGGGTCCACGAGCACGACCGCATCCACGCTCTCTCCCGCCCCCGAACACCTGGTCGGCGCCGACGGACGGACCGTGATCCATCGCGGGATCAACCTCTCCAACGACGCCAAGAGCGACCCCACCTACCACCACGGGCGCAGCCCGGAAGAGCTGGCGTTGCTGCCGGCCTACGGGATCACCGCGGTGCGCTACCTGGTCTTCTGGGAGGCGGTCGAGCCCGCCGAGGGCGACTACGACGACGACTACCTGGCGCAGGTCCGCGCCGATCTCGACGCGCTGGACGCGCTGGGTCTGGAGGTGGTGCTCGATCTGCACCAGGATCTCTACGGGGAGGGATTCGGCGCCACCGGCTTCCCGGGGTGGACCTGCGACGACACACTGTACGACGCCTTTGAGTCGAGCGACGGCGCGTGGTACTCCGCGTACACCGACCCGGCCCTGATCGCCTGCTTCGATGCGTTCTGGGCGTCCGCCGATCTGCAGGAGGCCTACGCCCGGATGACGGCCCACCTCACCAGCGCCGTCGGCGATCACCCCGCGGTCACCGGCCTCGACGTGATCAACGAGCCCTACTGGGGCAGCTACGAGGTGGTCGAGCACGATCAGGTGATCCTGCCCGCCTTCTACGCCGCTGTGCTGGCAGCGGTCCGGTCCGCAGATCCGGATCTTCGGCTGTGGCTGGCGCCTTCGGTGGCCAACAACCTGGTGGTCTCTCCGCAGCTCGATCTGTCCAACCTCGACGACGACCGCATCGGCTTCACGCCGCACTTCTACCCGCTCTATGCCGAGGAGGGCACCGGCTACGACGGCGACTTCGAATACGAGGCCGACGCCCTCAGCCGCCTGATGGACTTCGGCCAGGCCGCCGGGGTGCCGACGCTCCTCGGCGAGTTCGGCATCTTCTCGGCGCTGGGCGGCGAGGACGACTACGTCCGCTCCGTTCTGCAGGTTGTGGAGTCCCGCGGCGGCAGCACGGCCTGGTGGTCGTTCGACAACGGCAGCGGGGTGCTCACCACCGAGGGGGAGCCCGGCTGGCTGCTCGACGTGTTCGCAGAGCCGTTCGCCCATCGCATCCCCGGTCGCCTGGAGGGGCTGGAGGCAGGCGCTTTCAGCACGAGGGCACCTTCCTGCACACGGAGATCTCCGGGGACGGTGAGATCGTCGCGTCGCTGGAGTGTCCCTGAAGTGTCCTTGAAGTGTCCTTGAATCGGGGCGGCTGCGGAGGCCCCCTGGAGGAGGCGGCCGTCCCTTCGCTGATCGGAGGCTTGGGGGACTCAACTCAAGAAGCTCGCGTGGCGGTCGGCCACCTGCTCGGCGACAA
>CAYXGP010000001.1:58487-142341 GCA_964464515.1 uncultured Enterobacterales bacterium | reverse complement strand
CCCATGTCACACGGCTACGGGATCGCAGCGGCTGGGTATCAGACGGTGCTTACAGTGGAACTCGCCCTGCCCTGTGACCAGCAGACCGTTCTGCAGGTCGAGCACCCCACTGCGGAGCGCCAGCGTATTTCCGTGTGTTGCGGTCAAATCTCAACAAGATGAATGTGGGAAGATGAATGAACTCATCTTCCCACTATCCGGAAAGCGGTGTTTGGGGAGGGTCTGGGGCGGAGGGCAGAGCACAGGGGGCTCATCCCTCCACCCATGCGACTACTTGTTCTTGTGCCCGCAGTCGGAGGAGCCGGCGTCGGACTGGATGTCATCGGCCTCGTCCTCGGTCAGCAGGCCGGCATCGACGAAATCCTCGTTCGTGTTGGAGACGCAGGAGACGTACTTGCCGTGGTTCTTCCACCCGTCGCCGTCCATGTCGGCGTCGCACGGGCAGTAGTCCGCGACCGAGCAGCCCGCGTCGTCCGCCACGTCGCCGTCGGCAGTGTTGGCGCAGTCATCGACGTCGCCGCACACCCCGTCGGCGTCGGCGTCGTCGTCGGCGTCCAGCGGGCAGACATCGCAGGTGTCGCCGGCGCCGTCGGCGTCCGAGTCGGTCTGATCGGCGTTGGCGTCGGACGGGCAGTTGTCGTCTTCGTCACACACGCCGTCCCCGTCCGGGTCCGAGCAGCGGTTGACGGCGGAGGTGATGTTCGCGCGGAGGTAGCCGTCCCCGGTGATCTGTGGCCCGAAATAGACATCGCACAAGAACTCCAGGGACGGAATATCCGCGAAAGGGCACTCGGGCGTGACGACGCAGGAGGTGTCGATGAACAGACCGAGGCTGTCCGACTCCCAGGCGTCGAGATCGGGCGCTGTGGTCGGTAGGCTGATGCTATCGATCGCGGTCGCCGTGTCATGGTCGGTGAGCTGCAGCCCCAGGTAATTGACCAGATCCTCCCCGACGGGTTCGTTCTCGTAGCTGATGAGGACGAAGGCGTCGTAGGGGTAGCCGCCGCCGTGATTGTTGATGGGCTCCACCAGGAAATTCGGCGCGCTCGCGTCGGTCTGGAAGGTGTTCCCGCCCGCCTCGATCGTCATCCCGTACGGCGTGCCCGGGGTCGTGTGGTAGTAGAAGCCCACCGTCGGCGCGGTGCCCGAGTCGGGGGTCGTCGTGTCATAGGTGTACGAGGCGGTGATCGTATCGCCGACAGCGGCGCTCCCCAAGGTGCTGCCACAATCATCGACGTAGTACACCTCGGCGGTGAGATCGATGGTGATGTCCTCGGCCACAGCGACGGAGGGGAGGAGGAGAGCGACGGGGGCTAGCAGGCTCGGTCGGATGGTCATTGTGGGGGCTCCTTGGGGCTCCTGGGGGTGTCATCGCTGACGGGCTCACCGTAGCAACTGGTCTTACAGAGAATTGTCGCAGGTTGTGGGAGAGCCGGATCGCCATCGACCGACCGGATCCAGGAGGGCCGCCGCCTGCCAGGCATGGCCGATATGCATGGTGTTCCACTCCGCGTTGGTGGCATCCAGCGTCGGGTGGGGGCCGTCGCCCATCGCGAAACGGATGATCCGGGGGAGGACGCGCAGTCCGGTGTCTCCCTCCATCCGCTCGGCCTCGTCGAGGGTCGCTCGGGCGTCAGCGCTGCGTCCGCCCAGGGCCTCACAGGCCGCGAGCAGAGACAGCGCTGGAACCCGCGTCCAGGGGGCTCGGGCGGCGTGGAGGCAGTGCCGGAGCACGCGCTCGGAGGCGGCATGGTCGCCATCGAGGAGCATTGCCTTCCCCAGCTCGGACCCGAACGCGGCGGCGCCCTCCCGGTCGCCGTTTGCCTCAAGGGCGCGGATCCCCTCTGCCATCATCCGGCGGCCTTCACTCGGCCGGCCGGTGCACCAGGCGATCAGACCCAGCGCGCACCGCGACTTGAGCACGGTCGTGGGCCGATCGCCGAGGCGGGCCAGCTCCATCGCGCGGCGGTAGTGGAACTCGGCGGCGGCCATCCGGCCCCGATTCAGATCCGAGCTGGCGATGTTGTACATCAGCCCACCGCGGAGTCGGTAGAACCCTTCAGACGGGAGCATCGCCAGCGTCTGTTGGTATCTCTTCAGACCTTCGGCGTAGCGGCCCCGTAGATTCGCCAGATTTCCCAGAAGGGTATGCACAGACGCGGTGATGCCCAACACACCGTGCTGTCGGCAGGTCTCCAGCGCCTCCAGCAGATGAGCCTTCGCCTCATCGAATGCGCCTCGGGTCCAGGCCAGCATGCCCAGCGCGGCGTAGACACGGCTGAGCAGCTGGGTGTCGTCGGTGTCAGTGGCCACATCCAGGCTGGTTCGGAGGAGGTTCTCGGCCTCGTCGAGTCTACGCGCCTGGATGAACACGAACGCCAGCTCCTGCGACAGGTGGCCGCGCTCGTACTGGAGCCTGGGGGGAAGAGCGCTCAGCGTCTGCTGGAGTTTGTCGATGAGGAGCGCTGTGCGGCTCGACTGCCGCAGAAGAGACGACAGGCACAGGAGAAGCCGGGCGGCCTGTCTTTGATCGAGCGCGCGGGCGGAGGCCGCCAGCAGGTTCGGAAGGGCGACGACCCGCAGCCTTTCTGCGCGCGGATCTCCAAACAGAGTACCCCGTCGGGACAGAGACTCCCCCCGATCCGCCATCGCACAGACGAAGCGAACAGTGAGCCGGTCCGAGTCGGGCGACGCTTCGAGGAACTCCCGGGCGAACTGTGCCAGGATGTCCAACAACCGGAAGAACCGGACGCCCTGCAGCGCAGCGACCTGGGCCGGGACTACGAGCGAGGCCGCGATCAGCGACTCCAGGATACGCGCCGCCGTGTCGTCATCTTGACCGACCACTGCAGCGAAGTCCGCCGCCGTGAACGGTCCCTTGAACAGGCCGCAGCAGGCCAGCGCCTCCTGCGCCATCTCGGGCAGCATCTCCCACGACCAGGTGACGGAGGCCCGCAGAGAGGCGTGGCGCGCGGTCTCGGGGTGATCCGCAGACAGGAGGTCGAGGCGCTCGTCGAGGCGCTCGTGCATCTGCTCTGGTGAGAGCTGACCGCTGCGCCGGGTGGCTAGCTCCACCGCCAGCGGCACACAGTCCAACTTTTCGACCAGGCGCGACAGGGAACCACCGTCCCGAACGGCTTCGGGTGCGCGCTGCGCGAACAGCTCGACGGCCTCCTCGGTCGGCATCGGTCCCAGCCGCAGCAGTCGGTCCAGACCGGGTGAGAACCGGGTGGTGACCAGCAGGCGGGCTCGCGGCGCGAGCGAACAGAGCTGTACGAGGATGTCCACGCCGTCGGGGACCAGACGATCGATGCAGTCGAGGACGACAAGGGGGAATCTCATCGCGCGCAAGGCTCGCGCCAGGGCTGACACCGGATCCGGCCGCATCACCAGGCCGGGGCGCACCCGGGCCGCCATCTCGCGGATGAGCAGGTTCGGATCGGACAGGCCGCCGACGTCGACGAAGATGACCCCACTCACCGACTGCCAGCCCGCCGCGCGGTGGGCCGCATGCAGAGCCAGTGTTGTCTTGCCCATACCCCCCGGACCGGTGATGCAGGTGATGCCCGGCTCCGACAGCAGCGCGTCCAGACGACGCAGCTCTCCGCGGCGCCCGATCAGCGTGCTTCGAAGCGCAGGCAGGTCCTCAACCGGCGGCAGAGGCGGCGGAGGCGCCAGGCGATAGCCGCGGCCGCGGACGTTGATGATGATGTGCGGAGAAGAAGGGTCCGGCTCTATGCGGCGTCGGAGACGCTGAATCAGGGCATCTATCGAGCGTCTCTTCGCCGGAAGCCCGCGTCGCCGCAGACCACGAAGGAGCTCTGCTCGGCTGACGACACCTCCGTCCTGCGCGGCGAGCGTAGACAGCAGGATCGCCTCGGGCGCGGTCAGCGTCTCCTCCGCACCGTCTCGCCGGGCGACGATATGTCGGTCGAAGTCGATGCGCACAGCGCCGTAGTCGAGGGCGTCATCGACCAGGGGCTCGGAGGGAACGAAGCGGTAGCCGCCCCCATGCACGGTGAGCAGGTGACGCGGCTCACCAGGGTCGCACTCGACCTTGGTGCGGAGCCGGTGCATCGTGTCGTCGGCGGCGCGGCTGGTCACGCCAGGTGCGTAGCCCCAGGCCTCGCGCAGCAACTGGGTGCGCGAGACGATGACTCCGGGGCGCGCGGCGAGGTGGGCCAGCAGCGCCAGCTCCATGGTCGATAGCCGTATCTCGCCTCGATCGCTGAACAGAACGCCGGTCTGCATGTCCATGACGCCGGTCTCCAGCGCCAGGGTCTGCGGGGCGGGGACGGCGGTCTCGTCGTGCTCGCCGCGCGGGGTCGGGCCTGGGTTGAACCGGTAGCCTGCGCCATGCACGGTGATCAGGTGTCTCGGCGCGCTGGGTTCTCGCTCGATCTTGGCGCGGAGCCGGCGCATGGTGTCATCGGGGGCGCGGCTGAGGGGCGTGGGGGGCCTTCCCCAGACCTGTGACAGCAGCTCGCCCCGCGAGACCGGCCGCCCCTGGTGCTCCACGAGGTACCGCAACAGGGCCAACTCGGTACCCGTCAGACGACGCTCTCCGGCCGCAGTCACCAGGAGCCCGGTCTGGAGATCGAGCACGCCGGACTGCAGCGCCAGTGTCTGGCGTTGCACTTCCATCACGACTCAAGTGTAGCGACCGGGGATGACTCGCAGGCCAATATGCACGACTTCCCACATCTTGCCACAACTACCTGTATCTCGGTCCAAGGCGAGATATCACCGAACCAGCGGCAGCCGTGCTCCCTGCTGATAGCGCCGAAACCCTACTTTGGGTCAATCCTGCCAGGCCTCGCGCTCGGTCGCACCGGATGCGGTGAATCGGGCGTTGCTCACCCGTCGGTGAAGAGCACCGCCGAGCCCACCGCGCCGAGGCACCAGTCCGTGATCTGCCCGTCTTCGCGCCAGGCGTTGAGGCCGCGATCCAACAGATCGGGAACATAGAAGCTGCCGAGGCCGCTCGCGTCGGCGGGGAAACACTGCATCATCTCCGGATCCCAGTCGGCGGGATCGCACTCAGCACCGTTCACCAGGACCTCGGCGTCGACGAATTCCGCGGCCATCGTCGCCAGACCTGCGAAGTCCTCCTCTCCGGTCGCGGCGGCCGCTTCAGCGATCCGGCGCACAGCGTCGGCCTGGGCTTCGGTGGCGTCGGATGGGACCAGGGACTCCAGGACCAGCGGATAGACCCAGTCGCCCGGGGAGACCGTGAGCGTGGTGGTGTGGGTGAAGCGCTCGGCGTCGATCTCGACCTCTTCCAGCACCACACCCAGCTCGGCGTGCTCCAGCGCCTCATCGGTGTCGACTGCGCTGCCGCCGATCAGCCGAAGCAGCCCGCCCTCCGCGCGTGAGACATCGACCTGGATCGTGACCTCCGAATCGTCGGTGACCGTCAGCGCGTCTCCGATGCCGCCGGTCTCTGCACCGGCGCTCACTGAGAGGTCGAGCTGGACGGAGGCCGGGGTGCGTGAGATGAACGTGCGCCGATCGCGTATCCCCTGAACCACACCGGCTTCGTCGGTCGTCGGGGCCTTCACCCAGGTGGTGGGAAAGCCCGGTAGCAGGACGGCGTGGCGATCACTGCCGCCGATCATCGCCAGGTGGATGTCGCGCATGAGCTGGGCCTCGTACCAGCTCAGCGCCTGGGCGCCGGAGCCGCCGCCCGTCTCGGCGACTGCGCGCCGATACAGCGGGCTGGCCGCGATCCCGTGTTCGGCCTCCCATGTGTCTACGTTCTCGATCGTGTTGTCCGGTGCCATCAGCGCCCACCCGGCGTTCCACACCTCGACGCCGTCGTGATCGCGGGTGTCCCACGGCCAGGAGATCGACGGGAGCATCGGGTGGTTCGGCGAGAAGGTGCCGCCCTGGTCGTGGGTGGCCTCGATGGCATTGTACAGATCGACCAGGGTGGTGCCGTCGTCGTCGGGGTCGTGATCGACGAATTCCGAGATCCCGTGCGTGCCGGCGTGGCCGTCGCTGCCGAACTCCTCGCCGCCGACCAGGATCAGCGCGTCGCTGGCGTAGCCCGGGTCGGACTGCTGCTCGACGGTGCGGTGATCGGTGATGGACAGGAAGTCGAGATGATGCCCCGAGAACTCGGGGTGGGCGCTCAGGAAGGTCTCCGAGCCCAGGTACTCGGCCAGCTCGATCACGGTGGCGACGTCTTCGGTGCCGCCGTCGTAGGTGGTGTGGATGTGCAGATCGCCGCGGAGCCAGCCGTCGTCGCGCGAGAGCAGCTCGGGCGGGGTCGTGGTGGTGGTCGATGTGGTGGAAGAGGGCGGTGTGGTGCCCGTCTCGGTGGTGACGGGCGCGGTGTCGGTGCCGTCGCGTGCGCAGGCGAGGAAGATGACGATCCACATGTGGCGCTCCATCAGCGAGGTAGGGTAACTGCGCCGAGGGCCGCCGGCCCGCAGGCAGGGGAGGTGGATGGGTATAGCGGCCCCACTCAATTGGGGGCGAGCACCCAGGGGAGCTGAACGACTTCTGTCGTCTCTTTGGGGAATCGACACCGACGTATCCAGCCGACGATGCACTTTCCGAGTTCGGAGTCTCCGGTGGAGTTCTCGCCGATCTCAACCGACGTGACCTTGCCGGCGGAGATCGACAGCGTGGTCACGACGCGCCCCGTCAGCCTGGGGTTGACCTTGAGCTGTTTCTCGTAGCAGTACTTGATAAGTCTCTGCTTGGCTCGGAGCACGCGGCGGATGGTGTCCGCGCTCTCGCTTGTAGAGGTCGCGAACTCGTCGAGCTTCACGGTGCCCCTCGGCGCAGCGATCTCATCGACGTCGGGCGAGCCGCCGCCCTGGGCCAGTTCAACCCCCCCGACCCCTTCCAGCGCCTCGGAGAGGCTCATGAAGTTCCCGTCGGAGTCTGCGAAGACGTCTATCATGGTCATGGTGGGGCGTCGGTGTCTTCTCCATCTGGGAGGTCCCCCACTGCACATCGTCCATGCGTTGTGACCGTATCTACGCTTGCATTCCTCCTTCTGCCTTGCCTCTTCTTCTCGCCGCACCGGCTCAAAAAACTCCCTTCGTGCTAGTTCTTTGGTTGTTGGAATGACGGCGCTGACAAAGCGCTCCGGCATCTCATCCAGCGAAACGGAGACCGGCGGGATCCCCAGGGAGCGCCCGATGAAGATGGCGGCTATCAGGCCCAGGCTCGTCGTGTATAGGAGGCCAATGTAGACCAGGTCCTCTCGACTCTCGATGAATCGCGGCGAGAACCGCCTTCGCTCCTGTCGTTGGGGGGTATTCATTGGTATTGAACCACCCTATCGACTCTCAGGTGTTCAGCGCCCGGAGATCTCCAACGGTGTCAGCCAGGGTCTGGTTGGGGTCGCGCGCCTGCCAGCCCAGCTCCGACTCTGCGCCGCGGCTGGAGCAGTACCAGAACACCGACGCCAGCTCCATCTGCTCCCGGCTCAGCCGGGCACCGACCATCCCACCGAAGCCGTCGTCGCGCCCCAGGTCAGGCAGCCACGACAGCACCCGCCGCGTGATGTTGGGCAGTCGGGCCACGGGCGCCTGCTTGCCGGTCAGCCGCGCCAGCCGTCCGTAGAATTCGGAGAAGCGAAGGTTGCAGGCGTTGAGCAGGTACCGCCGGCCCGAGCGACCGCGCGTGAGCGCCAGCGCCACCGCGTCGGCGACGTCGCGCACGTCGACGAAGGCCAGCCCGCCCGACGGCGCGAACGGGACGCCGTCGTCCAGAAACAGGCGGACGGCCTCGGTGGCGGTGCCGTAGAAGTCGTCTCCGGGGCCGAGCAGCAGCGACGGGTTGAGGCTGAGCACCTCCAGGTCGTCTCCCGCGGCGTCGAGCGCGGCCATCTCGGCGAAGATCTTGGCCCGGTAGTACGGCCAGGCCGAAGCCAGGGGCAGCGCCCAGGGCGCCTCGTCGTCTGCGATGTCGTTCGGATCTTCGGAGATCGCGATGGTGCCGGACGAGGAGATGTGCAGCACCCGCTTCACCCCGGCGGCGCGCGCGGCGGCCAGCACGTTCTTCGTGCCGTCGACGTGCACGCGCCAGGTCTGGGCGGCGTCGGCCTGCTCGTGGGAGACGTTACCGGCGGCGTGCACCACCGCGTCGCAGCCTGCCAGCGCGTCCGTCAGCGCGGCGGGGTCGAGCACGTCCACCGAGCGACCGTCGACGCCGTCCGGGGCGTGGCCGCGGCGGCTCAGGGCCACGAGGTCGTGCTCGCCTTGCAGGCGGGCGATCAGGTGACGGCCCAGGAAACCCGTGGCGCCCGTGATGGCTATGCGACTGCTCACAGCTCCACCTCGGAGAGCTGGAAGACGCGCGAGAACTCGATCAGCAGCGCCAGGTCATTGGTCTTGATCGCGCCGGACATGAACTCCGCGGGAGTGGGCACATACCGGTCCCGCACCAGCCGCGTGAACAGATCCTCTGAGGTCTTCACCACGCAGTCCGCCGCGCCCTCAGGCCGGCCTGGCTTGACGAGGCAGCGCTCCTTGTCCACCGAGACCGTCCACCGCGGGCCGTCCTTCTTCCCCAGGGAGAAGTACCAGCACACCGGGCGCTCGATCCGCGCGGGATCGTACTTGCTGGAGAGGCTCTTGAAGGCCCGCTCGGCCAGCTCGGAGGGGGTCATGGCGCGGGGCGCGTCGGCTTTGGGCGGCGCCTCGTGCTGCAGGTCGAGCACCTGGCCGTTCCCGAGACGCTCTACCGCGGCGCGGGTGAGCTGAGCGACCCTGCGCGCAGCGTCGGACGCCTTCATGCCGTCCGTGTGCCGGATCATGTCGGTGTGGCGCAGCGGCGGGCCGATGCGCATGGTGATGCCGCGCTTCTTCGGCAGCAGCGCGCCCTTGGGCATCGACGCGTAGGCCCCGTCGATGTGCAGCGGCAGGATGTCGGTGGCGGTCTCCAGCGCCAGCTTGCCGATCATCGGCTTGAACTCGGCGAGCATCCCGGAGGTCTGGCGGGTGCCTTCGGGGAACAGCAGCACGATGGCGCCGCTCTCGATGATCTCGCGGGCCTGGTTGTAGCTGGTGCGGAAGCCCGCTCGGCGATCGATGGGCTCGACGTTGGTGAGGTAGCGGAAGTACGCGACCTTCCAGCGGTTGCCCTCGAAGAAGTAGTCCTTGGCCGCGAGCGCCACGATCCGCTGGCCGTACTCGCCGAGCGCGTGCTTGATCAGCCCCATGTCCAGATGAGACGTGTGGTTGCTGACGACGATGACGTTGCGGTTCTGCGGGATGTTGGCGCGGCCGAGCACGCGGGTGCCGAGCAGCGGGCCGTTGAAGGTGTCCTGGACGACGCCCATCGCCTGCTTCATGGGGTCGGCCAGGAACTGCGGGATATCGACCGGTCCGGGGCCGCGCTCGCGCTCCTCGGTGACCACCGGCGTGGGCGCGCCCACCAGCGCCACGACGTCGGCCACCGTCTCACAGCGCTCCCGCGCCTCGGCGTCGGGGGGCGCGCCGGCGGCGGCGGCCAGCGCCGCGGCCAGCTCGACGAACATCAGCGAGTCGAAGCCGTGCTCGGCGCGCAGCTGGGCGCCGGGGTGGAGATCATCGGCAGAGATACCAGCCACCGCCGCGATGGCGTGCGCCACGTTGGCGTCGACTCCGCCGCCTCGCCGCCGGGGAGCCGCACGGGTGATGCGCTCCAGCGTCTCTGCGACGGCCTTGCGCTGGACCTTACGGGTGCGGGTGCGGGGAAGATCGGCGTCGACCAGGTGAATCACCGCGGGGCGCTGCACCGCCGAGAGTCTGCTGACCGCGGCGTCGATGGACGCGCGGGCGGCGCGGTGGCGCTCGTCCGTGGGCCGATCGTCTTCGTCATCGAGCACGGCCAGAAGGCCCAACCGCTCGCCGCCGCGCGGATCGGCGAGCCCGACCAGCGCGTACTCCTTGACGTTCGCGATGCGGCCCAGGGAGGACTCGGTGTCGTCGAGGTAGATGTTCTCCCCAGCAGACGTGACCACCACCTCCTTGGCGCGCCCCACCAGGACCAGCCGACCCTTGTGGTCCAGGCGTCCCAGATCGCCGGTGCGCAGCCAGCCGTCCTCGCTGAGCACCGACGCGGTGGCCTCGCGGTTGCCGAAGTAGCCTGCCATCACGTTGTCGCCGGAGGCCTCCACCTCGCCGATGCCCGCCTCGTCAGGGGCGCGGATGCGGATCTTCACGCCGGGGATGGGCTTGCCCACGTGGCCCGCGGAGCTGCCCGGACCGGGCATCGCCACCGTCAGCACGGGAGCGGCCTCGGTGAGCCCGTAGCCCTCCGACAGGTGCAGCCCCAGGCCGGAGAAGAGCTTCTGGGTGTCCTTCGGGAGCGCGGCGCCGCCCGAGATGAGCATGCGGATGTTACCGCCGAAGCGCGAGTGGATGCTGCCGAACATCAGGCGGCCCAGGTCGAGGCCGGTGACCCTGCCGATCTTCCGGTTGGCCTCGAGCGCGCCGTCGAAGCCCGTCGAGAAGATGCGCCCGCGCTGATCGACCTGGCTGCGGATGCGCCGCTCCAAGAGCTGCCACAGCGCAGGCACGCCCACCATGCAGGTGATGCGTCCCTTCTGGAGCCCCTCCGCCAGCCGCTCCCCGGTGATCTCGCCCGGGTACAGGATACGCGCGCCCATCGACAGCGGCAGCAGCAGGCCGCAGGTGAATTCAAAGGCGTGGTGCAGCGGCAGCACGCTCAGCAGGCGATCGCTCTCCTCCAGCGGGAACAGCTTGCCCAGGCTGGACAGCAGCGCTGTGAAGTTTCCGTGGGTGAGCATCACCCCCTTGGGATCGCCGGTGGTGCCTGACGTGAACAGGACGCTCGCGAGGTCGTCCGGGGCGGTGCTCGGCTCGGGGCGGATCCCAACGGCGCCCATCGCGGAGACCTCGTGCAGATCGGCGATGGGCATCGTCACCGCGGTACCGAGGTGGTCCCGCGCGGTCTGGTCGAGGATGGCGAGGCTGGCGCCCGACGCCGCGGCGATGCCGGCGGCCTTCGGCGGCTCGATCCCGGCGTCCATGGGCACCGCGACGCAGCCCGCCCGGAGGATCCCGAAGTAGGCGATCGACCAGTCGGGGTGGTTGTTGCCGGCCAGCAGCACGCGATCGCCCTTCTTCAGGCCCACGCTGTGCAGGCGCGTCGCCACGGCGATGGCCCGGCCGCGCAGGTCGCGGTAGCTCACCCGGCTCAGCCCGTCCTCCTCCATCAGCTGGAGCGCGGGGGCGAGGTCGTGCCGATCGGCGGCCTCGTCGAGCAGGTCGATCAGGTGGTCGTAGCGGCGCAGCGGCTTGGAGTCGCGCTTCATCTTCGCTTCGATCAGCGGCGTGACGTTGCGCTCGATGCCCGGGTAGTGGATCTCCATCAGGTAGTCGAACCAGTCCATCTCCTCGGGAGCCCAGGGCAGCAGCTCTTTCTCGGCGTCGCTCAGGCGGCCGAACGCCGCGCGGGTGTGCGCGCAGGAGAACCGGTAGTTGTGGGTCGCCATGAACGGCACGAACTGGTCGGAGATGTACGCATGCACCTCCAGGCCCTTCGTCACCGAGTCGATGCCCTTCTGAAGGGGGGCCGCGAACGGGGCCAGCGGTCCCTTCTTGAAGCGCCCGAGCAGCCCTGAGAGTTTCCGCGTCTGGGCGGCCTTGTGGCGCGGTCCCCGCGCGTAGTAGTCCTCGGTCGACAGCGGGACCGGCTCGGCGCGGGCCTGCACCCACGACACCAGCGGGTTGCCCCTGGGGTTGCGGCGCAGGCTGCGGCGCTTGTACAGACCGGTGAGCTCGATCAGGCGCATGATGCCCAGCGGCGCGGTGTCCGAGGTGCCCATCTGGTAGATCACCTGGGGGGCGCCCTCCAGCAGCTCGGCCAGCGCCAGCAACATTCCGATCGCGACATGGTCTACGGCGATCACATCCAGCACGGTGTCTTCGCGCGATGGGTACCAGACGGGCCCCTGAAGGCACATGTAGATCAGCGGCGCCGAGGTGTTGATCCCCTCGTTCCAGCCGCGGCTGGGGAAGACCAGGGCCGACTCGATCACCGCGGGGCGGACGATGCAGCACGGCACGTCACTCGTCAGCAGGATCTGCTCGCCGATCGACTTGGTGTACGTGTAGGTGTTGTGCCAGCCCCAGTACTTCGCGCGCTCGGTGCCGCCCTCTGTGAGCTGATTCTCTTCGTACTTGCGCTTGACCCGCGCCAGCTCGTCTGCGAGCGCGGTGCCTCGGGTCGGCTCGCTCTTGTCGGTGAGGTTGCGGCAGGCCTCGTCCAGAAAGGCGGACTGCCGAAAGGCGTCGGCGGAGCGGTGGCGCACGTTGTCGATCAGATCAACGCACTCGGAGATCTCCCGGGCGGGGTCCCAGTGTGAGCGCTCCAGCTCTCCGCAGCGGGGGAACGGGTGATCCAGCGGGTTCACCTCATCGACCTGCCCGGTGCGATCGCCGGCGACATAGCAGGTGGAGGTGTGCAGGGTGGACAGCGCGGGGGCGCCCTCCGGCGTCAGGTCGCGAACGAGGGCCACGAGGTTCTGCATGCCGAAGGCGTTGACCTCCAGCGCGTGATCGAGCGGCGGGTTGAAGTCCACCACGCCCGAGGCGTTGACCAGCGCGTGCAGCTTGCCCCGCAGCCGATCGCGGACCTCGTCCGGCACGCCGGCGAAGGGTCGGGTGACGTCGCCGGGGATGGGGGTGATCTTCTGCCGGATGAACGCCTCGAAGCCGTCGCCGTGCTGCTCGCGGATCGGGTCGAAGACCGGCGAGGGCACGATCTCGCCCCAGAATCGCTCCTCGCTGGACTGACGCAGCGCGCCGTCGGGCCCTCGTCGCTCGCGGACCACCATGTGCAGGTGAGCGACGTCGGGGAACCGCGCCAGCAGCATGGACACCCAGACCTTGCCCAGGAAGCCGGTGCCCCCCATCACGAGGAGCTGCCGTCCGGAGAGCTGAGCCGCGACGTCGAGCATGGTCACTTTGCTTCGCCCACTATCTGGGCCTCGGCCGCAGTGTCGGACGGAATGGTGACGTCGGCCATCAGCACGGGACAGATCCGGAACACCGAGATGTCCGGGTCGGGCGGGGCGGTCTCCCGCGCCATGCGCAGGGCCTCGTCCATGGTGCGCGCGGTCTCGTAGCCCAGGATGCCTGGCACGTACTCGTTGTCGGCGCCGACGACGATCACCCGGCTGCGGTAGCGGCGGCCGTTCTCGCCCCAGTACCACATGTAGAAGGGGTGGGCGGGGTGGTAGGCCTTGCCCGTCCGGTAGAGCTGGATGTACGCGGGGTTTGCTGCGAAGTCACGCTCGAACCGCTTGTGCAGCTCCATCGCGTCGCGGGTCTGCGGCAGCAGCCGATGGAAGAACTCCACGTAGGCGGGGTGCTGATCCCGATCGAACTTGTCGGAGCACGGGTGCAGCAGGATGATCGTGCCGCCCTCGCGGAGCAGCGGCGCGCCCCGGTGGAGGTTGAACAGGTACCCCTCGGCCATCACGCTGACCAGCAGCGGGTTCAGGTGGGCGCCCACGTTGTAGGGGCTGATGTAGGGGATGGGGAACACGACGATGTCGGCCTGCCCCTCGACGGGCACGCAGAGCTGCCGGTGGACCACCTCCAGGATGGCCGCGTGCACCGCCTCGCAGCCCCCGGCGTACACCGCGATCATCTCGTAGGGCGCGGGCACGCGGGTGAAGATGGCGTGGCGGGCCGGCTGGGGCAGCAGCTTCAGGCTGCGGACCAGCGCCTTCAGCGCGCGCTCCTCGGCGTGGGTCAGATCGTCCTCGTTGCGGGACAGGAACTCCAGCGGCCCCGCGAACATCCGGTTGTTCACCGTCGTCTCGATGTGGAAGACCTCGACCTTGGACTCGATCAGCTCACCCACCCGATCCATCTTGGCCGACAGCGCAGACCGCTTCGGCTCCATGTACGATCCGCACTCGCGGATGGTCTGCGGGTTGTGGTGGTGGCGCAGCGTGCGGTAGCCCACCAGGCCGGTGCCCAGGGACTTGTGGCCGCCGTTCATCGGCACGAACGTCAGGTTCACATAGATGACGAGATCGCTCTCGGCGGCGCGCCGGTTGATCTCCACCTCGATTCCGTCCTCGGTGGTGCCCAGGTACTTGAGCCCTCCGGGCCGCTCGGCGTCGTGGTTGTACAGGCGGTCGGGCCAGAAGCGCTCGAAGGTCCGCCCGCCGACGATGTGGCGGATCTCGGCCTCCGACATCGGCCGGTGGAAGGCCGTGGCGATGATCAGCTCGATGTCTTCTACGCCGTAGTCGTCGAGCATCGCGATGACCGGCTCCAGCACGAGCTGCCGGCAGTCCGGGCTGCGCATGGGCGGCAGCGGCATGCTCAGATCGTCGATGGCGATCGTCACCTTCATGCCGGGGCGCAGCTTGGCGTGGAGCGGCTCGCTGTCCAGCGGGTGGCTGAGCGCGTAGCGCACCGCTGCGGCCGGGTTGGGCAGCGGCTCCATGGGCGGCTTGGGGTAGATCACCCGGGTGCCCACGGGGAGATCGACCTCCACGAGCTGATCACCGCTGAACAGCACGCGGGGCTTGGAGCGATGATCGATGGTGACCACGCAGGGGTGGGAGACGGTCATGGGGCACCTGCGCTGCCGCGAGGGGGCTGGTCGATGTCCAGGATGGGCCAGTCGTACGCGCGGGCCAGCCGCGCCAGGCGCTTGTCGGGGTTGATGCAGGCCGGGTGGCCGACCACCGAGAGCATCGGCACGTCTGAGTAGGAGTCGGAGTAGGCGAAGCTGCGGGAGAGGTCGCAGCCGTGGGCATGGGCGTCCTTCACGATCAAGCCGGCCTTCTCGGGGCCTGCTACCACCGGGCGGAGCAGCTTGCCGGTGGCCTTGCCCTCCTTGTACTCCAGGCGGTTGGCGATGACGTGATCGGCGCCCAGGTGCTCGGCGAGCGGCTGGATGTAGCAGTCCAGGCTGCCCGTCACGAGCACGACCCGCTGACCGGCGTCGTGGCAGCGCTGGACCAGATCGCTCGCGCCGAGGAAGATGCGCGGACGCAGCATGTCCTCGAAGACCTCCTCGGCCAGCACCCGGATGCGGTCGCGGCTCATGCCGCGGAAGTGCGAGAAGAGCATCTCGTTGAACAGGCGTCGATCGCGCAGCTCAGCGAAGGCCATGGCCGGGCCGCTGAGCAGCGCGCGGCCGACGCGCATCAGCGACTGGCGCGGGTGGGCCTGATTGCTCAGGTACACCCAGGTCGGACCCAGCAGGTTGGAGCCGACCAGGGTGCCATCGACGTCGAAATATGCGGCCACGGTTGCCACGGAGCACCGGCGGTCTGGAGGCGGGTGGGGCGGGTAACGCAGCGGGGGGGCGGATTCCAGACTCGCTCTATGAGGACCCGGCCCGGATGGCCCCGAGTCGCGATGGCCCTCGTCAGGGCTCCAGCCGACACCCCTGCTCGGCGTTCACATACACCGCGCTGCGCCGGGCCATCCCCAGGGCCCGCGCGCGCACCGCTTTCTCGTCGTGATCAAAGCGCATCTTCGCGACGTCGGGGCTGACCTTCAGCCACTCCCGGCAGGTGTCGTCGTCGAGTCCGGCGACGAACGCGCAGCTACACCCCTCCTTGGCGGCGAAGCCGGTGGCGATGCGGAGCAGCCCGGTGTCGTACTTGCGCTCCCGGTTCGGGGCGAGCGCGGACGGTGGGTTGTCCGGGGCGTCGAAGTCGCCGGGCTCCAGGATGGGCCCCTGTCCCGACACGGCGATGGACAGCGACAGGAAGCGATCGGGGCTGAAGCTGCCGTCGCGGTCGTCGCCGGTGCGCACGACCACCAGGTCGAGGCTGGGGATCACCGTGATCGACTGCTTCCAGTGACCCATGGCGGCCACGGCGTCGTCGGGCACGTGGGGCCAGGGCCGCCGGACCATCCCCTGCGAGTCGACCTGCTGATTGAGCCAGAGCTGGCGCCCCTGCACGTCGCTGCCGGATCGGTCCCAGGCGGCCTGCTGGATGGCGTCGTTCATGCTGCTCATCGAGCCGATCCAACCGGGGGGCACGAGCCGCTCTCCCTGCCAGCAGCCGTCCTCGCGCAGCAGCAGCCCCACCCGCGCCATGTCTCGCGGCGTCGACCACCACCAGCTGCTGCCGACGATGACGCCGCTGCGATCCCGCTCGAAGACAGCGCGCGGCATGCCCAGCGGCTCGAACAGCCGGGCGTGGGGCCAGCGCTCGCCGTGCTCCGGCCGCCACGCCTCGTCGAGCATGCGGGTGATCACGTTGGTGTCGCCGGAGCTGTACATGTAGGTGCTGCCAGGGGCGTCGCGGGCCGCGTGGCCGGCGACGAAGGCGCCCATGCCGTCCTGGCCCTGTCCGTACAGCATGGCGAGCACGCTGGAGGCGACCGGGCTCTGGCCCTCGTAGGTCTCCAGCCAGTCGAAGCCCGACGAGAACTGCAGCAGGTGGTCGAGGTGGACGGCGCAGCTTGTCTCGGGCAGCCCGGCGACGGCGTCGCAGGCGGAGCTGTCCAGGGTGAGCGAGCCATCTCCCACGGCGATGCCGGCGTACAGCCCGACCAGGGTCTTGGACATCGACCACGCCAGGTGGAGGGTGTCCGGGCCGTAGGGTCCGCCGTAGCGCTCGTAGATAATCCGCCCGCCATGCACGATGACCACGCCGTCGGTGCGTACGCCGCGGCGCTCGGGATCGGCGCGATCCAGGTCGGGAGAGAAGGCGTATTCCTCCAACGCGGCGACGGCCTCGGGGCGCTCGGAGCGGATCTGCGCGCTGACGTCGCTCCAGTCGGGTGCTGGGAAGATCGCGCTCCCCCGGCAGGCGTTGGGGTTCGGCGGCTCGGGTGGCAGCTCCAGCACCTCCGGCAGCGGCTCTGGGACCTCCGGCAGCGGCTCCGGAGGGGAATCGGTGGGGAGATCCTGGGCCAGCGCGGTGGTGAGCAGACACAGGATCAGGGACGCTGTCATGGGCACCTCGAGGGGCAGGGAGGCACTGTATCAACCTGAATTCACGGCGTCGTATCGCCGCCCCAGCCTGGTGGTCTCTCGCCCCTTCAGCGGCTGCATCCGCCCGGTCCGCCGCTCCAGGCCGGTGAGACGACCTCCGTGGTAGCTGGACCCCAGCACGGGAGCTCCATATGGACTTTGCCGAGCTCCAGAAGGTGCTCCCCATCCCCGCCCCTAGGCTTCGAGCGTTGTACGGGACGTTCAAAGAGGACACGGGCTCGGAGAACATCCATCGCTTTCTGTACTGGCTGCTGAACCGCGATCACATCGACGCCGAGACCCACCAGTCGCTGCAGTCGGGCTCGGAAGCCGGGGTCTCCGACCTGCCGGTCGCGTGCCTGGAGGTCGAGGACGCCGACGACGGGATGCCGCACATCGACGGCAAGCTCGATCTGCTGGGGCCGATCGGCAAGGGGGGGGAGGGGGAGATCTTCGCAGTCCGCGAGCATGATCTTCGCCGTACGGTCGCTCTCAAGCGCATCTTGCCCGCGGCGATCAGCGTCTCTGACGCCAAGCTGCGTTTCTTTCGAGAGGTTCAGATAACGGCCCAGCTCGAGCACCCCAACATTGTCCCTGTCTACCAGATGTTCGAGACCGGGGGCAGCCTCTCCTACACCATGAAGCTCATCCAGGGCCGCACGCTCAAGCGGTACATCTTCGAGAGCCGAAAGCTCCGTGATCAGGCACAGCCCCTGCCGGAGGAGCACAGACTCGCCACTCGACTCGAGCACTTCCTCAAGATCTGTGATGCCCTGGCCTATGCCCACGGGAAGGGCATCATCCATCGGGATCTCAAGCCCTCCAACATCATGATCGGCCCCTACAATGAGGTGTACCTCATGGATTGGGGCGTCGCGCGCAGCGTCGCTCGGGACTCTCTGCCGGACGGCGGCCTGGATCTCGCCAGCAGCGAGTCTGCGCTTCCCAGCGAAGAGGCCCGAAGCGGCGCTATCGTCGGCACGTTCTCCCATATGTCGCCTGAGCAGGCCCTGGGCGATCCCGCCAGCCTTGATCCCAGGAGCGATCTCTACGGCCTCGGGCTGGTGCTCTTCGAGCTGGTCACGCTCACGCGAGCGGTGCCAGGCAAGGACGACGCGCTGATCACGAGCGCGCAGGAGGGCGTCCGAAACCCAATCGAACACTATGTCTCTGGCGTGACGATCCCGTGGGAGCTCCGGGCCATCATCGACAAGGCCACCATGATCGACCCCGAAGACCGCTACCCCACCGTCGAGGCCTTCGCCGAGGACATCCGGCGGTTCCTCGGCGGAGAGGCGGTGATCGCGGCCCCGGACACCCCGCTCCAGAGCGCCGCCCGCTGGGTCCGATCCCACTACGAGACCACCCTCGTGATCATGCTGGTCATGTTGGGTGTTCTGTTCCTGACGGTCACCGGCTCGCTGGTCACCTACACGCACGGCCAGGAGACCGCCCGCGTGCGAGCAGACACGTTGGGCAGCCTGCTCACCTCCGTCTCTACGCAGGCCCACCACATCGACGCCCACTTCTTGATCTACGAGGGCTTGCTCCAGGGGCTGGCGGCCGCAGCGGTGCAGGCCCTCAGGCAAGAGCCCCACAGACAGGAAACAGGGGCCCAGCCGTTCTACCTGGCGGCGGACTTCTCAGATCCCGCCAGCTCACCTCCAGGCGTGACGTCGTCCGCCCGCTACCGCAGAAACGTGAGCCTGGACTGGACCGTGTTCAAGCTGGCTCCCGGGGTTTCTCTGGAGACTCCCCTGGACGACGGGGCGACGATCCGCACCCGCTTGCTGCAGCTGGCGCCCTTGCGTCATCAGTTCAAGCAGATGATGCTGTCGAGCAGGGGGCCCGGGGCCAGCCATCTGACCCGGGATGAGGCGAGAGACCTGATCATGGACGAGGGCGTGCCGCTGGTCTGGTCGTATGTGGCCCTCGAGGAGGGGATACACAACAGCTACCCGGGCAAGGGCGGCTATCCCGCCGGGTACGATCCCCGGACCCGGCCGTGGTACCAGCTGGCGGCCCATCAAGAAGGCCCCCAGTGGGGGAGCCCCTACCTGGATGCCCTCGGCCAGGGGCTGATTCTCCCCTGCGCCATGTCGCTGTACGGAGACGAGGGCGCCTTTCGCGGCGTGGCGGGCGTCGAGTTCACGTTTGAGTTCGTGATCGAGCAGCTTCTCGACCTCCCGACGGTCCCCGGGGTGTGGGAGACCTACCTGCTCGATGAACAAGCTCGGGTCGTGGTGCGCTCGGGAGAGCAGGCCCAGACCGCGACGGGCACCGACGTGCTGGAGCTGCCTCCCTTCCCAATCGAGTCGGTAGCCAGAGCGGTGCGAGAGGGCGCCTCGGGCTTCGACGAGGTGTCGCACAGAGATGAGCCCGCGCTCGTGTTCTATACCCGTATGGAGGCGTTGGGTTGGACCTATGTAGTGGTCGGCGACCGCGACACCATGCTGCACAGGTGATGACTGCGCAGACCCTGCTCTGGAGCCTGGGGCCCGCCCTCCTGAGCGCGCTCTGTCTGGTCCTGTCGCTCCTCTGTCCGACTCAACACGTCACCGGTCAGGCCGCGGCGGCCCTGCTGGCGATGGCGCCGCGTTGGCTGCTCGCCGTGTGGCCGCTGTGGGCCCTGGCGGTCGGGCTGCGTCGCCGCGCTGTCGTCGCTCCCCTGCTGTGTGGGGTGGTCGGCGTGGTCGCTGGCGGCTGGCTCCCGCCCCCGGAGGGGCCCGCCGTGGGCACCCACGTGGTCGTCGCCAACGTCAACTCCTTCGCGGACGCCGCGACCACCCCCGCGATGGCCGCGGCCCTGGCGGCGACCGGCGCCGCGGTGGTCGTCACCATCGAGCGGCGGGCTGAGTCCCTGCCGGGCTACCACCGCGTCGCCGACAACTACGACGAGGAGATGCCGCGGGTCTCGCACGGCACCGCGGTCTTCTGCCGCGATCCGGGCTGCGCGGCCGCGGTCACGCCGACGTTCGGCTCTCAGACGATGGCGATGCCGCTCGCGCTGGTCCGCCTGTCGTCTGGTCTCTGCCTGCTCGGCATCCACGGGCCGCCGCCGGCTCCCTACGACCCCACCGGGCTCGGCCCCTACGTCGCCCGGATCGCCGACGCGATCGCTGGCGGGCGCATGGTCCGGGACTGGGGGCCGTGCCGCGCCGGAGACGGTGTGGTCGTCGCCGGCGATCTGAACGGGGTGCCCCTCGGCGCTGCGTGGCGCAGACTCGTGACGCAGGGGCTGTCTGATCCCCTGCTGCGCTGGGGGCTGCGGGCGGTGAGCTGGCCGGTCGGCGGGGGGTGGCCGAAGGCCCCGTTCTTCGTGCTGGATCATGTCCTGGTCGGCGCCGCGAGCGCGGGCGGCGTCGCGCACTTCGCGATCCCCGGCTCGGATCATCGGGGGCTGTCGCTGTGGGTCTCTTCCTGAGTTCGCGGAGGGGGGCCGTGTTAGCTGCTCCCGGCGCGACTCGCCCGGAGGTCCATCGGTGCATCCACCTTCACAGCCCGATGTGGCCCCCGCTGAGCTGACCGCGCTGGACTACACGCGCCCCGCAGGCGTCCCCGATCAGACCCGCGCCACCAGTCGCCGCCATCGATGGATCGAAGCGCGGCTGATGGAGGTGTTCGAGCGGTATGGCTTCGAGCCCACCGGCGTGCCCACCATCGAGTACCGGGAGCTGTACCACCCCGATCGCATCGGCGAGTCGCTCTACCACCAGCTCGTGATGGCGCGGGTCTCGGACGCTGCGGAGTTCCCCGGCGGTGTGCCGGGCGCGGGTCCTGTCGAGCCCACCCACGACGTCGCCCTCCGCCCCGACTTCACCGCTCCCCTGGCCCGGGCGTTCGTCACGCGCCTGCTCGACCACGGCCGCCCGCCGGATCTGCCGCATCGACTGGCGTACGCGGGGCAGGTGTTCCGGGACGTCCACCCCTCGCCGCTGCGATTTCGCGAGTTCCGGCAGATCGGGATCGAGCTGGTGGGCAGCTCCAGCGCCTACGCGGATCTGGAGGTGCTGTGCGTGGCCCGAGACTGCATGACGGCCGTGGGCGTGCCCGATTGGCGGCTGCACCTCGGGCACAACGCGCTGTTCCGCGAGATCCTCTCCGACCTCGGCCTCACCGGGAAGACCCGCGATGCCGTCGCCAACGGCCTGGTGATCTCCTCGCGTGTCCGGATGCGGGTTCGCGGCAGCGACGCCCAGCTCGCCAACTACATGCGCGGCCTGATCCCGGAGCTGCTGCGTCGACTCACCCACCTGACCGGGGCGTCCCGGGAAGAGGCGGAGCGGCGCTGGCCTGAGCTGTTCTCGCCGACTGAGGTGCCCCTGTCGCGCTGGCGCGCCCGGCTGCCGGAGCTGTACGACGAGGCGCTCTGGATGCTCTGGAACCAGACCCATCGCCCCGGCTGGCCGCAGGGCGGAAGCTGGGAAGACGTGAGTCGGACGGTGCTGACGCTGGCGGCGCTCGATCCCGAGCCCGATCGCTTCTTCGCGCAGATCGATCCACTCATCACCGGAGACGCAGCGCGCGCGCACCGCGATCGCCTGCGTTGGCTGTGCGATGAGCTTGGTGGGCTGCCCGACGCGGCGCCGGTCCCCCTCCTCCTCACCGCCTCGGCCAGTAGGGGGATCCGCTACTACACGGGCCTGACCTTCGAGATCCACACCCCGAACACCGCCGCCACCCACACCGACATCTGCGGCGGGGGGCGCTACGAGGATCTCCACCGCTGGCTGTACGAGCGGGCGCGGGAGACGCGGGCCCTGCGGACCGGTCGCGCCCCGCCGCCGCTGGAGCACATCGGCGATCTGCTCACGGGCGTGGGGATGTCTTTCGGCGTGGAGCGCCTCGCCGCGGCCCTGCCTCCTCCCCGACCGGCAGCGCGCCGCGGGGTCTACGTCGCGGTCCAGCATCCGGACCTCCAGCACGCGGCCTTCACGTTCGTCGCGCAGCTCCGGACCCGCGGCGTCCAGGCCTCCTGCACCCTCCCGCAGCTCCACTCGGGCGACGCCCTCTCGCTCCGGCACCAGGTCGGCCGAGCCAACCACGCGGGGGCGCGTTTCGCCGTGATCTTCGGCGCAGAAGAGTGGCAGACCGGCCAGGTGGCGCTCCGGGATCTGGAGACCGGGACGCAGCAGCCCAGCCCGCTGGCCGACGCCATCGACCGTCTCTCCCGGGAGGCGCGATGAGCCCCCAGAAATTCTCCACGCGACCGCAGGTGGACGAGGTCCTCGAGCTCGACGGCCACTCCCTGACCATCGACGACATTGTCGGCGTGGCGCGGCACCGCCGGCGGGTGCGGATCGCGTCGTCGGCGGCGCAGCGGGTGCGGCGCTGTCGCGTGATGGTGGAGGTGCTGCTGGAGCTGAACCAGAAGGTGTACGGACTGAACACCGGATTCGGCAAGCTCCGCGACATCATCGTGCCCGCCGCGGACACCCGGCGCCTGCAGGACAACCTGATCCGCAGCCACGCCTGCGGGGTGGGAGAGCCGTTCGCCGAGGACGTCGTGCGCGCGGCCATCCTCCTGCGCGCCAACACCCTGTGCCGGGGGAACTCCGGGGTGCGCCTGGCGGTGCTGGAGCAGTTCATCCATCTGCTCAACGACGACGTGTTCCCGTTCGTCCCGCAGAAGGGCTCGGTGGGGGCCAGCGGAGATCTGGCGCCCCTGTCGCACCTGGCGCTGGTGCTGATCGGCGATCCGGAGGGGCGCGTGCATCCCCGGGAGCAGGTCGGCGCCGTGGGGCGGTCCGCGGCTTCAGCCGACTTTCGCGCCCTCGGCGAGCTGGGAGGGGCCGGCGCCCTCTGCGTCGAGCGGGACTGGCGGTTTCGCCCCGTGCAGCTGGAGGCCAAGGAGGGGCTGGCGCTCAACAACGGCACCCAGTTCATGACCGCCGTCGGCGCGCTCGTGGTCTACGACACCTTCTTCACGCTCCGGTGCGGCGAGCTGGCATGCGCGATGAGCCTGGAGGCCAACCGCGGGATCCGCGACGCCTTCGATCCCCGCATCCACAACGCCCGCCCGCAGCGTCACCAGGCCGCCGTCGCGCGGCGGGTGATCGACCACTGCACCGGCAGCCAGATCCTCGACCTCTACCTCAACTCCGCGCACTTGAGCTCAGCGCGCATCCACCTCTCCGAGGCCGCCGACCACCTGACGCGCGTCCGTCGGACCCTCGCGGCGCGCACCGTCGAGGCGCCGGCCTCGCTGCGACAAGCCGATCGCGCCGTCGCGCGCCTGTCGCAGCGAGTGCAGCACCTCATCCCACAGGCGGACGGGGTCGCCGACGCGGAGCAGGTCGCGGCGTGGTTGGAGCGCTCCAGCCGCGAGCAGATCGCGTTCTTTCACCGGCACACGGCCCGCTGCCGGCTGGAGATCTCCAGCCTCATCGGCAGCCTCGCGCAGGCGACCTTCCCGCAGACGCCCGCCACCAGCAAGTGCGAGAGCGCGCTGGTGGAGGCGCAGCGCCAGCTCAAGGCGGCGGTGCCGGACAGCCCCTACGTCCAGGACGACTACTCCTTCCGCTGCTTCCCGCAGGTGCTGGCGTGCGCGTACCGCGCGCTCGACCACGTCGGCGAGGTGATCACCGTCGAGGCGAACTCCGCCACCGACAACCCGCTGCTGTTTCCGCCGCGCACGGGCGACCCCGCGCTCGCCGAGCCAGAGGCCTATCGGGCGTGGCTCCGCGCCGATCCCGCGCGCATCACCGCCTGTCGCGAGGGCGTCATCGGGGGAGGGAATTTCCACGGCGAGCCGGTCGCCATCGCGATGGACTACCTCACCATCGCCATCGCCGAGGCGGGCAACATCGCCGAGCGCCGCGTCGCGCACCTCATCGATCCCGCGCTCTCTCGCGGGCTGCCGGCCTTCCTCATCGAGCGCAGCGGGCTCAACAGCGGCTTCATGATCCCGCAATACACCGCCGCCGCGCTGGTCAGCGAGAACAAGGTGCTGGCCCACCCCGCCAGCGTCGACTCCATCCCCACCTGCGCCAACAGCGAGGATCACGTCAGCATGGGAACCATCGCCGCTCGTCAGGCCGCCGAGGTGCTGGGGAACGTGCGGTGGGTGCTGGCGGTGGAGCTGCTCTCTGCGCACCAGG
The DNA here is from genome assembly GCA_964464515.1 of uncultured Enterobacterales bacterium. Classification (GTDB taxonomy): domain Bacteria; phylum Myxococcota_A; class UBA796; order UBA796; family UBA2385; genus CAYXGP01. The sequence continues at coordinate 118,312 of CAYXGP010000001.1, read as the reverse complement.
CGCTGAGCTTCCGAAGGCCGCTGATGCCCGGGGGAGCCATCCGCCGGGTCTGCGGTCTGATCGCAGACGCCGGCATCCTGCACCTCGCAGAAGACCGGGTCTTGTTCCGCGATATGGAGCGGATGCGGGCGCTCCTGGACGATCCCGAGCTGTGGGAGTGCGCTCTGGGAGACAGGAGGCTCCCAGGAGCGCCCGAGGTCTTGTAGGATCAGGATCCGGGGGGCTGACCCACACCGCCCACGCCCTCATAGGCCTTGGCGTCGTCTTCGGTGTAGCCGGTCCAGACCCCGGTGATCTCGTAGGAGCCCTCGCAGGCCGCGACGACCTTGAGGGAGCAGGGCTCGGCGGTGCAGTCGAACGAGTCCCACTCGTTGGTCTGCGCAGCCCCCTCGATGATCATCGTCTGGCCGGTCTTGGGGTTGAGCTGCTCCATGTCGACGACCAGGTAGAGCGCTGAAGGGATCTGGCCGGTCTCGCCCAGCTGCGGAGAGGCGAGGAGGGTCTTGCTCCAGGTGTCCGACTCCGTCCACTGGGTGTTGGTCCGGCTCACGCTCTCCCAGGTGCCGCTCAGCTCGCCCTCGTCGAATTCGGCTGCGAAGACCACCGACGACGTCGCGGAGGTGCTGGTGGAGAACTCGTAGCCGGACTCGTGGGACTCGCTGGTCGAGTTGCTCTCCTCGCCGGACCACAGGAACGTCCAGTCCTCGTCCTCTCCGGTGCCCGGGAACGCGTCATTCTCCCAGATCAAGATGGCGTTCTCTTCATCGATCTGGATGATCTGGATGAACGTGAGGCTGCTGGACTGAGCGCTGCTGGTGTCGTTCGTCCACTCCTCGTTGTCGTCGGGCAGGTAGGCGTCGGCGAAGTTGTGCTCGATGGTGTCGGTGCAGTTGTCGTTCGACTCGATGGGGACCTCGACCATGTAGATCCCGTCGATGGTGCCGGAGCTGGTGGAGGCGGTGTCCATGGCGGCTGCCTCGTCCTTCTTGCAGGCTCCGAGGAGCAGTGACAAGGCGAGGAGGGTGCGGGGGGAAGGGGTCATCTGCGTCTCCTGGGGCGGTGGATTGCCCGTTATCCGTGGTGTGGAGATACTAAGTGGTGCTTTGCGGGAATCGCAACGCGGTTTCCGCGCTCCAGCAGGGTCCGTGGCATCGGGCCGGGGGGCAGGCCCCCGACAACACCGGCTGGTGTGGGATGCAGTCGGTGCATTCTGCTGCGCAACGCAGTCGGCGAGAGTGGTTTACCACTTCTGTCATGCGTCAACTGGTACCCATGAGCCGAGGCCGGTCATGAACTCATCTCACAGCACCCCTCTCAGTACCCCTCTCAATGTCGATCGCGCTGACCCCGCGACTGATGAGGCTGCCCGGCCCGGTCCCGCTGGCGTCGCCGAGCTTCAGGCCCGTTACCAGCAGCTCCGAGACGCCTGGAAGCGCGACGGTGGGCTGCCCTACCGCGAGCGGATGCGAGCGCTGAGGCGTCTGTCGCGGGCGCTGAAGGCGCGCTCCGGGCGCATCGCCGATGCGATCAACGCCGACTTCGGTGGGCGCTCTCGTCACGAGACGCTCCTGTCGGAGGTGTACCTCACCTTGGAGGGGATCGCGCATGCCCGCGAGCATCTGCGGGACTGGATCGAGCCGCAGTCGCGCGCGCTGCCGCTCACCATGCACCCCGCCTCCGCGCGGGTGATCATCCAGCCGCTTGGCGTGGTGGGGATCATCGCGCCGTGGAACTACCCGTGCTACCTGCTGCTGTCGCCGCTGGTGTCGGCCCTTGCCGCGGGAAACCGCGCGCTGCTCAAGCCCTCCGAATTCACGCCGCGCACGTCGGAGGTCCTCGAAGAGCTGATCACCGACGCCCTGGCCCCCGAGGTCGCTCGGGTGGTGCACGGCGACGCCACGGTCGGCGCGGCCATGGCGGGCCTTCCGCTCGATCACCTGCTGTTCACCGGCTCACCGGGGGTGGGGCGCCACGTGATGGCAGCCGCTGCCGCGAACCTGACGCCGGTCACATTGGAGCTGGGGGGGAAGTCTCCCGCCATCGTCCACCCCTCGTTCCCCCTGCGACGCGCGGCGGATCGCATCGCTGGCGGAAAGCTGTTCAACGCGGGCCAGACCTGCATCGCGCCGGACTACCTGCTCTGTCCGGCAGCGCGGGTAGACGACATGGTGGCGGCGCTCCGCGCGGCGATCTCCCGGCGCTACCCTCGCCTGCGTGACAACCCTGACTACACCTCGATCGTCAACGAACGCCACTACCGCCGGCTGCGCGACTGCCTCGCCGACGCCCACGATCGGGGCGCGACGCTGATCGACGTGAACCCGGCCGAAGAAGACCTGTCGGGCACCCGCAAGATCGCGCCCACGCTGGTGCGGAACGCGCCCCCCGACTCCCGCGTGCTGCAGGAGGAGCTGTTCGGTCCCATCCTGCCCATCGTCCCGTTCGCGGACATCTCCGCGGCCATCGAGTACGTGAACGCCCGCCCCCGGCCGCTGGCGCTGTACTACTTCGATCGCCGGTCCCGGCGGGTCAAGGATCTGCTGTCCCGCACCATCAGCGGGGGCGCGACGATCAACGACACCATGCTGCACTGCTCGGCCGAGATGCTGCCGTTCGGCGGCGTGGGGACGAGCGGCATCGGCGCGACGCACGGTGAGGACGGCTTCCGCACCTTCTCGCATCGCCGCTCGGTCTATCAGCAGAGCGCGCTGGCACCGATCCAGCACCTCATCTCGCCGCCGTACGGCAAGGCGGTGGGCGCGTTCCTCAAGCTGTTCACCTGAACCTCCTCAACGACACTCAGTCGGGTAGAGGTCAGGAGCCCCACGCGCAAACAGGATGAACGGGGTCTGGTACCCTGCGCGAGATCACCCAAGAGGAGTCTGCCTCGCTTCCCGTCTGGCTCACCGTCTGGCTCATCTGTGCTGCACCCGCCGCCGCCTCGAGCGCGCCCGCCCCGGAGGGCGGCGACTCGATGGGGGTGCTGCTCATCCTGCTGGCCTTCGTGGCGGTGGCCTACCTGCTCACGCACTTCGTCGTCGATCGCCTGCAGCGGCGCTTCTTGTTTGCGTCCGGTCTGGAGTACATCCTGCTGGGGGTGCTGCTGGGCCCGAACCTGCATGTGCTCACCGATCTGGACTCCCTGGCGCCGGTCATCGCGTTCGGCGCGGGGTGGATCGGTCTGCTGTATGGCATGGAGGTCGAGCTCCCGGTGGGTCGCCGAGCGTCCTCGGCAGAGGCGGGCCGCACGATGCGCCTCGCGGGCGTGGAGAGCGCGATCACCGGCTGCGGGGTGGCGGCGGCGGCGGCCGCGGTGTTCCGCTCCGGGGCGTTCGTAGGGGAGATCTCCTCGGATGAGGCCTGGCTGAGCGCGGCGGTGATGGGCTGCGCGGCCGCCGCGGGATCATCCTCTGCTGTCGATCTGCTGCTGTCGCGCTACCACGAGGTGGCGACCCGCCTCCTGCCGCTCCTGCGACGCACCGCGCGCCTGGGCGACATCCTCGCCATCGCCGCCTTCGGGGTGCTGATGTGCCGGTTCCATCACGGCGACGCCGCGCTGGAGAACCCCCCGGATCCATCGACGTGGGTGCTGCTCACGGCGGGGCTCGGGCTCTCCCTCGGCGCGCTGTTCGTGGTGTTCCTGGGCGACGACGACAGCGAGAACAGCCGCTTCCTGGCCCTGGTGGGCATCATCTCGTTCGCCTCGGGGGCCGCGTTCTTTCTGGATCTCTCGGCGCTGACGGTGAACCTCCTGTTGGGGGTCGTGCTGGTCCACAGCCGCCATGGTGAGGCCATCCACTCCACCCTCGCCGGCACCCAGAAGCCCGCGTCGCTGATCTTGCTGGTGTTCGCGGGGGTGCTGTGGACGCCCGTCCCCGCCCTGCCGGCGATCGCGCTCAGCGTGGGCTTCATCGTCCTGCGGTTCGTCTGCAAGGCCCTGGGATGCTGGATCGCCAGCATGGGGACGAGCCTCCGCGATGACCTCGTGCGGGGTCTGCTGGCCCAGGGGCATGTGGCGCTGGCGATCGCGCTGATGTTCCGCCTGGTGTACTCCGGGCCGGCGGTCGATCTGGCCTACACAGCCATCCTCGCCTCGGTGGTCTTCTACGAGCTGATCGCCCCGCGGGTGCTCAAGGGGCTGCTGATCGACGCCGGTGACCTGCGCCACGACGTCCCCCAGCTCGAGGCGCGCGCCTGATGGGAGGGAGCAGCCACGGACACCCGGTCGATGTCGTCCAGAAGTCACTCATCGTGGTGGCCCTGTTCGGGGCGCTGCTGCTGCTGCACAACTACGCGGTCATGGGCGACGGGTTCGACCCCCGGGGGCTGCTGGCCTTCGGGTTCGTGGTGTTGGCGGCGTACACCATCGGTCAGCTCGCCGAGGTCATCCGGCTGCCCCACATCACCGGCTACCTGCTGGCCGGGCTGGCCCTGGGACCATCCACAGCGCAGGCGCTGGGCGGCGTGCTCCCCGCGCCGTTCGACCACGGCATCCTCAACGACGAGACCATCGGACAGCTCGATCTCCTGAACACCCTGGCGCTCCCGCTCATCTGCCTCACGGCGGGCGGAGAGCTGGACGTGGGCACGATCCGCAAGGCGATCCGCCCCATCCTGGGGGTGCTCACCGGCCAGATGATCACGCTCACCGTGGGCACGGTGGGCTTCTTCTACCTGATCTCCGGCGTGATCCCGGCGCTGGGCATGCCGGGCCTGGGCGGGATGTCCACCGGCGCTGCGCTGTCATTCGGCGGCATCGTGGCGGTGATCTCGATGGCGACCTCCGCCGCGGCCACCATCGCGATCATCGTCAGCACGCGCGCGCGCGGCCCGATGACCACCAACATCATCTCGGTGGCGGTGATCAAGGACGTGATCGTCGTCATCGCGTTCTCGGCGATGATCACGGTCACCAACATGGTGGTCGGCGCCTCGGGCGGCCACGGGCTCGGCCACTCGCTGGTGATGATCGCTGTCTCTGGTCTGGCGGGCGCGGGCCTGGGCCTGCTGCTGCACCTGTACCTCAAGTACATCGGCGCGGAGGTGCTCCTGTTCCTCGTGGGCGTCATCTTCACCGTCTCGTACGTCTCGGAGAACCTGCAGGCAGAGACCGCGTTGATCTTCATCGCCGCGGGCTTCGTCGCCTCCAACTACTCCGACTACGGAGACCGCCTCATCCACGAGGTCGAGCGCCTCTCGATGCCGGTGTTCGTGGTGTTCTTCACCCTGGCCGGCGCGAAGCTCCACCTGCACGATCTCGTGGCGCTGGCGCCGTTCGCGTTGGCGCTGGTCGCCATCCGCATGATCGCGCTGTACGGCGGGGTGGGGATCGGCGCGCGGCTCGCGGGTGCCGATCCGAACACCCGCAAGCTGGGATGGCTGGGCTTCATCTCGCAGGCGGGGCTGTCGATCACGCTGGCGGAGCAGCTCCCGGATATCTACGGGCCGGAGACCGGCGGCGCGCTGCGCACCCTGGTGCTCGCGGGCGTGGCCATCAACGAGATCATCGGCCCGGCGCTGCTCCAGTTCTCGCTCTCCCGCGCGGGGGAGATCCCATCGGCCGACGGGGAGATCGGGGAGGTCAGCGCGGCAGAGCCCACTCCGCAGGTCGAGAGTCAGCAGTTCGTCGGGTGGGGGGCCCCGCTTCAGACGAACTCCCCGGAGCTGGCACGACTCGCGCGGCAGCAGGAGGAGGCGCTGCAGGAGATCTGCGAGCAGGTCAGCAGCGGTCCGCTGGCGCGCCGGCAGGCAGAGGCCGACGAGTGGCTGGCCGGACTGCGCCTGGACTTCCTGCGCCTGCATGAGGAGCTGGCGACCGCGCCGGGGCAGGGACGGATGCTCCAGCGAAGGGCCGCCGAGCACATCGCCCGGCTCGCGGACTGCTGGCGGCAGCGCGTCCTGCAGCGTGAGCGGCATGTGCAGGAACGCACCTGGAATCCGCTGGTGCTGATCGCTGCCCTCGATCGGCTCGCCGACGACCAGCCCGAGCAGGTCTCCGCGCCGGTCGAGGAGCGCTCGCTGGTGTTCCGCGCGGACGATCCGCCTCTTCGCCGCTGGCGTCGCTCGCTGTTTCGCTTGTGGCGGCGGGTGCGGCCGGGGGAGCGGGAGGTGGGGGTGCGCCTGACGGCTCGCTATCATCTGAGCGGGCGCATGCCACTGCAGCTCACCGCTCTCGCCGCGGAGGTCGCAGGCAGCGAGCTGCGCGTGGCCGCGGAGGTGACGGAGCTGTTCCAGGAGATCTCGCAGCGGTACGACAGCCTCGGCTCGGGTGGTGGCTCTCAGGCTGAAGAGCTGGGGCGGCTCAGCCGGGGGTTCGACAGCCGCATCGCGCAGTCCCAGGCGCGCCTCCAGGCCGACACCGAGGCCATCTCCAACCTCCTGGTCGAGCTCCTCGGCGGGGCGATGAGTCGGATCAAGGGAGATCTGATCGCCGAGGGCACGCCGGACCTGCCGCGCGGCGCGCGGCGCTTCGGACACGTGTTCGACGATCGCAGCCGCGGCCTTTCGCTGCTGTGCGATGGTTTTCCCCGGGCCCGGGAGACCCTGAGCGCGTGCTACCAGGTGCTGGCGCTGGAGCTGGAGCTGTCGGCCCTGGAGCGTCGCTGTGACGCCGTCCTCGATGTCGAGATCGGTCGCCTCGCGGCGCGTCTACAGTCTGATCTCGTCGTACCGCTGGACGCGGTGATCAACGGTCTGTCCGCTGTGTTGGAAGAGATCTCCGCGCTCGCGGAGGGAGGCTGCGGCAGCGCTGAGCTCAGCGCCTTCATCGACGCTCGCCGCCCGCCGCTCGCCGGACGGATCGACCAGGCCCGCCGCTCTTCGGGGTCGCTGCTCGAGGCCACCTCCAGCGGCTCGGTGATCGCGCCGGTCCGCGAGGGGATCCTCGGCCTGGCGGATACGCTCAGCCACGAGGTGCGGGTCCCCTCAAGGGAGCTGGAGTCCCCGCACACCTGGGAGCACCTGACCACCGCCACCGTGGCGGTGCTTCCGCTCCAGCGCCTCCTGCTCACCCGGATCGAGACCTCGCTCAGCCGGTCGCTGTTGGAGCTGTCTTCAGCGCTCGCCGAGCGGGTGGGCGAGATCGACGCGGCGCTGGAGGAGGCTGAGAGGATCTCCTCCTTCAACCTCGATCTGGCCAACGCCGAGCTGCATGTCCGAGCCGAGAGTCCGCTCTCCTCGGAGACGCGCGCTCTGATCGACGAGATGGTCGGCGGGGCGATCGGGCGCAGCCATGCGCGCCTGCAGCGCATGCTCACCGACGTGCTGGGGTTGGGTGAGGAGTCCGGCGACACCATCGCTGCCCAGGTGCGCGGCGAGCTGGCGCAGGTGCGCGATCTGGTGCTGGCCGGAGAAGGGGTCACCCTCCAGCTCCTCACACGCGACGTGGAGCTGCGAGAGCGCATCTCCCGGCAGGCCGCGGAGCTGAACAACGTGGTGGCGCGGACGCGGCAGAGCGTCGCCCGAGTCTCTCGCGCGGCGCTGGGCGAGGAGCGCCTGCGTCTGCTCGCCCATTGGCTGGGGCTCCCCACCGCGGAGGCGCCGGAGTCGGAGCTGCGCGCCGCGCTGGCGCCCCTTCCTGCCGTGGACTGCCCGGTGCTCTACCGGCGCCTGTTCTCTCACCAGAGCGCTGAGCTGGATGAGATCCTCAATCAGCACTCGGAGCTGGTGGAGGCGGGCAGGGTCATCCTGGGGGCCGATCGCGTGGGGCATCGGCGCTGCCTGGCCCTCGTGGGGCCCGCGGGCACCGGCACCTCCGGCATCGCTCGGGAGATCATCGAGGACATGGAGGGGGTGGTCATCCGCGCACCGCGCGCCCCTGTCGATGAGGAGACCGTGGAGGAGTGGCTCCGCGACGCCGGCCTGATCAACGTGGTGGACGGGCTGCGCTGGCTGTTTCAGCTCCGTCCGGGCGGGGCGCGTCCGCTGCGCCGGTTCGTGCGCGGGGTGCTCGACCAGGGGGCGGAGCGAGCGTGGATCGTCAGCGTCGATCGAGCAGTCTGGAGCCAGGCGAGCGCGTTCGCCCCCCTGGTCGACGCCTTCCCCAGCTTGCTGGAGCTCGCCCCCATGGGGCCGACCGCCCTGCGGGGCGCGCTGCTTCGTCGTCACGCGCTGAGCGGCTACGAGCTGGAGTTTCGACCGGGCGACGAGCTGCGCTGGCCGGTCCTCCGCTGGCAGGAAGAGGAGGAGGCGTTGGCGGCGCAGCGGGCGTGGTTCTCTGCGCTGTACCGCGCCTCGGGCGGCGTGATGCGCGACGCGCTCCGGCTCTGGCTGGCGTCGGTTCAGGTGGTCGATGAGGGCCGGGGGGTGCTGACCCTCGGACCGCTCCAGCAGCCGCCGCGGCATCGCCTCGAGCGACTCCCTTCCCGCGCGCTGCTCACCCTGCGGATGACGGTCGGGCAGGGGTGGATGAGCGAGGATGTCCACGCCTCGCTGTTCGGGACCGATCTCGACACCGCGCGGGCCTGGCTGGGCAAGCTGGCGCACTGGGGGATCCTGGAGCCCGACGGCGACATCTGGCGCATCGCCCCCCACCTGTTCACGGCTGTGGTGCAGACTCTCACGGAGCGGGGATGGTTGCGCTGATCGGAGCATCGGGGAGCGCGTCAGCGGCGGCAGAGGCTGCTCAGGCCACGCCTGGCGGGCCCGGCCTCGACGCCTGGATGCCGTGGATCCCCTCCAGCGCGCAGGGTGTCGAGCTGCTCGTGATGGGCATCGCCATCTGGGCGCTGTCGCAGGCGGCTGCGGCAGTCCGGCGTCAGCTGCGATCGGGCGGTCGGCTCACGGCATTGCTGCACGGGGCGGCCATGGTGGGGCGAGGGGTGGCCTTGCTCCTGATTCTGGGCGCCATCGGCTCGTTCCTCCCCCCGTCGCTGGCCTCCGCGCTTCCCTGGGTGATGCTCGCCACCGCGGTGGCCGTGGGGTGGTCGGCGCGGGAGCCGATCGCCGATCTGGTGGCCGGGCTGCTCCTGGCCACCGAGCGGCGCCTGGCGCTGGGACAGTGGCTGCAGGTGGACGGGTTCGAGGGGCGCATCGAGACGATCGGCCTGCGGGCGGTGTGGCTGGTCGATCGGCACGGCCACCACATCGGGATCCCGAACCGCGTGCTCCTCCGCACGCCGCAGCGGATCGATCTCGAGGAGTTCACCGAGTTCGTGGTGCGGCTCCGTCTGCCCCCGGCGCCCGCGGCGCGCTGCCGGGCGGCGCTGGAGGAGGCCGCCCTGCTCAGCCCCTGGCTGGCACCCGGAGCGCGGCCGCAGGTCATGCGCGATCCATCTGATCCCACGCTGTGGACGGTCCGCGCGCGTCTGCTCCGGCCGGAGTACCAGGCTCGATTCGAGGGGGCCCTCCCGGATCGGCTGGAGATCCTGCTCGCTGAACCAGGTCTCTCTGAGATGGGGCCCTGAGTGCCGCTCATCGCTACCCCGATCGCCCTCCCCGCGGAGCTGGTGGAGGTCCGCGCCGGTGACATCGACGCCGACGGGGCCGCGGAGCTGGTGCTGGTCTCGCGGGCGGACAGCGCCGCGCCGGTGGCTGTACGCCTGACCTGGATGAAGCTGGATGAGGAGCTCACCGCGGGCGGCGCGCTCGAGCTCCCGCCTGAACCCCTGCTGTGGGACATCCAGGCGGGGCTGTGGGGCATCGACGGCGGCGGCGTGCTGGCGCTCGACCCCCACGGCGGCGCGCCGCGGCGGATCTACAGCGCGCCGACCCCGCTGGCGTACCTCGGCGGTACCACCCCGATCGCCGCGGACATCGCCCTCGATCTGGAGGGGGACGGCAGCGCCGAGGTGCTGCTCTACACCGGCGGGGAGCTCCGGGCGGTCGCCGCGGACGGTGGGCTTCGGGGGACCATCCCGCTGCCTGCGGAGGGCGGGCTCCGAGAACACGGCCGCGCCGGAGGAAGCCAGCTCGAGACGTCCCTGGTCGTGCCATCGATCGCCGCGGGAGACATCGACGGGGACGGGCTGGTCGATCTGCTGCAGCCCCGCGCGGCGCAGATCGTGCTCCATCGCACCGGCCCGGACGGCATCGGGGCGGAGCGTCTGGAGGCCGCGCTGCCCATCGATCTGGAGCCTCCTGACGACACGGGATCGTCCGGCACCCGCCGCGAGATCGACGGGGTCTGGTTCCGGGACTTCGACGGCGACGGCCGGGTGGATCTGGCGGTGCATCGGTGGGTGGTGGAGGGGTCATGGTTCGGCGCGACCGCCGAGCTGTCGTGGTGCCGCGGGAACGGGGCAGGATTCGACGCTCCGCAGCACGTTCGGAGCGAAGCAGCGGCCGTGGCGGTCACCCCCATCGACTTCGACGGCGACGGAGATCTCGACATGATCGCGCCGCAGGTCGAGCTGGACATGGGCAACCTCGCCCGCGCGCTGGTCTCGCAGGTCGTGCGGGTCGATCTCAGCCTGTTCGAGATGAGCGCCAGCGGCTTGAGCAGCTCCCCGGAGACGCTCACCCGTCTCTCGGTCCCCGTCGATCACCCGGGGGAGCTCCCGCGTGACCTCTCAGGAGATGTGGACGGAGACGGTCGCCTGGATCTGATCGTCGCGGACGTCGAGGGGCGGGTTCGGCTGCTGCGCGGGCGGCCCGGTGGGCTGGAGGAGCCTCCGGCGGCTTCTCTCTCGCTGGAGCTCCCAGGGGGGGACGCGCGGTTCTTCGTGGCGGATCTCGGAGACGATGGGCGCGCGGAGGTGCTCCTCTGGGGGCCGAACCAGACCGAGGGCACGCTTCTGCGCTGGGTAGACTGAGCGGCGAGTCGTCCCACAGGCCGGGGGCCGAGCCTGGGGCATGGCGATATGACGCCCCTCGCGTCCATCGGCCTGGAAGACGGCGGGGTGTGCGTCGGGGAGCACTGCACGATGCCAGCAGAACGCAGCCAGGTCGCCGAGCGCCTGGTCCGGCTGCTCCTGCTCGACGCGCTGGCCCACGGCGCGCAAGAGGTCTGGTTCCACCACACGTTCAGCGTGCAGCGTTTCCGGGTGGTCTATGTGGTCCGCAACAAGACCCTGCCGGCGCTGTCGCCGCCGCTGGAGGTCTGGAACCGCCTGCAGGATGGGCTCCAGCAGCTCGCCTCTCTCCCGGTTGGAGAAGCGGGCAGGCAGCTCTCGGGGCGCTTCGAGCTGACGGTCAGCGAGCATCCGCGCATGGTGTTCGCGGTGGACCTGCACCGCGATCCGGTCACCGGAACCCAGGTGCACTTCCGACCGGTATAGGGCTGCGACCAGCATAGGGCCGCGGTGTAGTCCGCTACCGGACGGTCGCGGTGCCGGTCCAGTCGTAGGCGTAGCCGGCCATGTTCCAGGCGTAGTCGTAGGAGAGCGACGGCGAGCTCCAGGTGGCGTCGAACGCCTGGTACCAGGAGCGCGAGTAGTAGTACATGATGACCGGCCTGCCATAGCTCGAGGTGTCGAGCCCCAACGTGTCGCCGAAGTTGGTCATCCCGGTGCAGCCGCCGAGGGTGTCGCGGGGGTTGGAGCCGACCACCTCGAAGATGAAGTCGCAACCGGAGCAGGGGACCGAGGTCGAGGTGGGGCTGCCGTTGGTGTCCCAGATGACATTGCAGAGATCGGGGCCGCCCCCGGCGATCCCGAGCTGGATGGTGCGGGTGCCGGTCCAAGAGGTGGGGGTGCCGCCGCCACCAGAGGTCGTCCCACCGGACGTGCCGCCCGAAGAGCCGCTGCCGCCCGAAGAGCCGCTGCCACCAGAAGAGCTGCTGCCGCCCGAGCCTCCAGATGAACCGCCGGTCGAGCTGCTCCCGCCGCTCGTCGAGCCAGTGGTCTCGGTCTCCGTCGTGTCATCATCATCGTCGTCCGACAGGTCCGGGTGACCGGTGAGACCCGTGTCGGCGTTGTAGGCCAGCAGCCCGTACCCTCCACACGCGGAGATGGGGAGCAACCACGGCAATGTGAGAAAACGACGGCGCATCACGGGGGGCATCATAGCGGGGAGACCTACGGGCGGCCATCGTTTCGGGGGGGCGGTCGAGCGGTCGGAGTAGACTGTTCAGGTCCGTGATGGAGAACCCCCACCGACCCCTGCGCAGCGACGCCCCGATCCACGGCGGACACCGCGTGGCCGTCGGGCTCGGCGTGGCGCTCTCCTTCTTCTTCGCCTACGGCGGCGTCAACCTGCTGCAGTTCCGCAGCGCGACGCTGCACACGCTCCCGCTGCCGATCGACGATCGGGTGCCCCTCTCGCCCCCCTGGGTGGTCGCGTATCTCTGGCTGTTCGCTCAGGTGTGGGCGCCGCTGGTGATCGTCACCGAGCGCCGGGTGTTGCGTCAGGGCGTCCTCGCCTTCACCTTCCTGGTGGCCGCGGGCATGCCCTTCTGGATCCTCTGGCCTGTCACGGTGCCGCGGGAGCCGGTTCCGATCACCGATCTCTGGACGTATGGCCTGACGCTCACCCGCGTCATCGACCCTCCGGCCAATTGCTTTCCGTCGATGCACGTGGCCGAGTCGTGCCTGGCAGCGCTGCTGGTTCGTCGCCACGATCGACCCGTCGGCGATGTCCTGCTGCTTTGCACAGCCCTGATCTGGTACAGCACCATGGCTCTCGATCAGCACTGGTTCGTCGACGGCGCCGCGGGGGTGGCGCTGGCGCTGCTCGCGGATCGGTGGTTCTTCCGCCCGCTCCCAGCCGCCCTCTTCCGCTCGAAGTCCCGTCGCTGGCACCTGCTCTGGATCGGGATCTACGTCGCGCTGTTCACGCTGGCGGCGTCGGGGTGGTGGCTGGGCTGGCTGGAGCTGTCGCCGGAGGACGGGTTCTGATCGTCGCGCTCAGCGCTGGAATTCGATCGCGCCGCCCGGCAGCAGGTAGAGGATGAGCATCGTGCCGCCGCTCACGGTGGGCACGTGCTCCGAGTCGGGCCCGTAGACAACCCACCCCTCGGGGTGCCCGTCGAACCAGGGATCGCCCCCTTCGGCCAGGCAGAGATCGATCTCTCCTGCGGGGTGCCGGTGCCGCGGGCCCGTGCCGTTCATCAGCACTGCGTCGGCGCTCCAGCCCCCGCTCTCTTCGCTGGCGCGGAAGACCCGCGACCACTTCACCGGCATCTTCCCGCGATCGCACAGCGCGCCGGACTCCACCCCAGCGCGCATCCGGGCTGCGATCGCCTGCACGTCGGGGCCGGACACCGGAAAGCGCTCCGTCAGAGCCGCCTGCAACGCGCTCGGATCGGCGAGATCCTGGCCGCTGAGAAATGAGATCAGGTGCTGAAGGTGTGCGGGGGTGAGGGCGGGCATCGGCGCTCCGGGGAGAGGGCGATAGTACCCTGACCATGTTGGGGGATGGTTGCCCTACCGCGGATCCCGGTCGTGGTCGCTGGAGTCGGTCTACCCGGGGGGGATCGGCGGGGCCGCGTTCACCGCGCGGCTGGCGGCCGCGCAGCGCGGGGAGGCCGACGAGGAGATCGCAGATCTGGTGGCCTTCGCTGGTCTGTGGCACGAGCGGTACGGCGCCGCTCCCGGCGTTGCCGCGGCCTCTGCTCTGTCGCGCGTGCCTGTGACGGAGCTGATGGACTGCGCGCGGAGCCACCGTCGTCTGGTCTCCGGGCTGTCCGAGCCGCGACAGGTGCGCGCGCACCTCTCCGAGGCCGCGGCGCTGCTCGATCGGGTGCTCGCGGCCCGCGCACCTGTGAAGGCTGCGCTTGCTCGAGAAGAGCAGATCCTGGCGCGCTGCCTGGAGGTCTGTAGAGGCGCTCGGGAGGTGCTGTGGCGGTACCTCGCCCGACGCGGAGAGTTCTCATGGCTGGACGGCCCCCCGCCCGACGCGCCCCCGCGCCGATGGAGCTGGAGCCTGGCGCAACAGCTCGTGGTCTCGGCGGTCACGCGCTTCGACCCACAGATGGCGCGGGTGCTGCGCCAGGCGCTCGCCCGCGGCTGGATCGACGCCAGCACTCCCCCTGGCGCTGGCAGGAGTCTGTGCTGTGGGCTGCCCTCGGTGGGGGAGTTTCGGGCGCTGGTGCGCTTCGACGGGTCGCTGCCGACCGTCCTCGCGCTGGCCCATGAGCTGGGGCACGGCCACGGCTTCCTGCTACGCCGCGCCGTCGGAGCCGGGCCGCCGCGGCCTGCGCAGGTGGAGGTGCCGTCGCTGCTCGTCGAGGGGCTCACCCGCAGGGAGCTGGAGCGTCGGACGTCGGATCAGCCGGGGCTGCTGCTGCGCGCCGCTGCGCGCTACCTGCTGGAGATGCCCGCGGCGCTGGAGCTGGAGCAGGCGCTGCTCGCGCGCGGGCCGGGATGGACGACCGCGGAGCTGTGCGAGCTGACGGCCGAGGTGCGCCGAAGGTGGATGGGACCGACCCTGACGGACCCCTTCGCAGAGGGCTGGGCGCTGCAGCCGCAGCTGTTCGGACCCGTCGCGGAGAGCACCATCCTCCCGTACGTGCTGGGGTTCCTCCTGGAGCAGCAGATAGGTGCGGACCCTCAGAGGGCCCCGGCGGTCGCGGAGATCCTCGTCACGGAGCAGCCCCTGGAGGACGCCTGCCTCTCTGCCCTCGGGTGCTCATCGACCGGCGACGGCGATGCCCTCGCGCGGGCGCTGGAGCAGGCGCTCGCGGCCTACCCCGTCAACACCCGGGTCAACCGAGCGCGAAGTGCCGCGCCAGCAGATCCCGCGTGAAGCGCGCCCGCAGGTAGAAACCCATCGGGTTTACGCGGATCCACTCGCCGTCGTCGTCGACTGCCCAGGTGGTCTGCTGCGCGTTCGCGGCCTTCGGGCGGAGCTGGAGGGACTGCCCCATCCGGGCGCTGATCAGCCAGTACTCCCCGCGCAGCAGGGGCTCGGTGAGCTCCTCCCAGTCCGCGCGGAGCGCGGCCTCCTGATCGGGCGTGGGGCTCCACAAGAGCGGCGCGCCAGCGATGCGATCACCCAGCGGTACCCGCGCGTCTCCGACGATGGGGACCCACAGCACCCGCGACAGCTTGCGGCGGACCCAGGCCTCCGACCACGTCTGCGCGAGCGAGCCGTCCAGCGGCGCGGTGCACACGTAGGTGGACTCGCGGGGGCGCCCGCGGGCGTCCACCGGGAGGGTCTTCATCTCGACGCCCAGGTGGGGAAAGTCGGGGAGGGCCGCCGAGCCGGCGCTGGCGCCCAGGGTCTGCTCGAAGAGCTGCCCGATCCACCCTTTGTGCCGTCGCTGATCTGGCGGGACGGCGACACCCTGTCGCTCGGCGATCCATCGGAGCGGGCGCCCGGCCAGCCGCTCCGCGCGGGCGAGCAGCTCCGACTCTGATGTGGGAGGGGGGGCTGCGGGAGGGGGCGTGGTCACCACATCCGCTATCCTCGCGACTGGAACCTCGGGGGCGCGCGTGGTGGTCGGACAGAGGGTCGGCGCGATCTGCGCCCTGATCACCGGCGGGATGCTGGCTTTCGCGCAGCCACGCATGGGGGTCGCCGAGGTGCTGCTGTGGTGCTGGCTGCCGCTGCTGTGGAGGGTCCTCTCGCCGGAGTGCCGGCCGCGTCGCGCCGCTGAGCTGTGCGCGTGGACCGCGGCGGGGATGGGCGTCGTCCTGGTGCTTCTCGGCGACTTCGATCCGGCTCCGCTCTGGCTGCTCGGCGAGCTGGGCCTGGTGCTCCCGGCGGCGGTCGCGCTGGCGGCCGGGCCGCTCCGGCGGGCGCTGGTGACGACGGCGCTGTTCGTGGCGGTGGATGTTCTGGGCAGCGGGCTGTGGCGTCCGGGGGGGGCTGCGCAGAGCCTCGGCGCGCCGCTGGCGGGGGTGTTCCCTGAGGCCACCGACGCCCTGGGAACCCCCGGTCTGGTGCTGGGGATGTTCGCGCTCCAGGCGGGCGCCGCGGCGGGTGGGCTCCTCGGTGTGCGTGGTGCGGCCGCGGGGCTGGCGACCGCCGGGGTGGGCCTGCTGCTGCTCGCCGCTCCGTGGCACCACGTCCTGAGCGACGACCGCGGGCTGCGTGTGGCAGTGGTCGGCGGGCTCGGGCCCGGGGAGGTGCCTCCACTGGATGACGTCACAGCGGACGTGGTGGTCGTCCCGCGACCAGCGCTACCCCGGGGGGTAACCGAATCGTCGGTGACGGCTCCGGTGGTCGTCCACGCCTCGACGGACGGGGAGCCGGTGGTGCTCGACGGCGGGGAGGCGCTGCCGTCGCGGAGATCCCACCGGGTGGGCGATGCGACGCTCGATCTGTTCGCCACCCAGGTCGGCTGGCTGGCGACCCTCTCCGGCTCGGGGGAGCACCGCCGAGGGGGAGAGCCGGATCAGCGATCGAAACGGGCGCCTGCTGCGCTGGCACCGGCCAGAGACGCCCGGGGTGATCGTGGTGGAGCTCCCCCGTCGGTTGTCCCTCATCCGGTCAATCCTCCAAGGGAGTGGTCATCCGCCGTCCCTCCGGGCCATCTAGCGGTGAAGAGGGGGTACCCGAAACCCGAGGAGCCACCCATGAACGCATCCGATACCCCCCGCTGGGAGACCGTCTTTCCCCTCACCGAGCTGCCGTCCGGCGGCGTGCGCACCGTCAAGCGCGGCGCGCAGCAGGTGGCGGTGTTCCGCGTGAGCGAAGGCGAGCTGTTCGCGATCGACAACCGCTGCCCGCACGAGGGCTACCCCCTGGCGCAGGGCGCGCGACAGGGCTGCACGCTCACCTGCTGCTGGCACAACTGGAAGTTCGACCTTCGGGACGGCGCCTGTACGAAGGGCGGGGAGGCGGTCCGCACCTTCCCGGTCCGTGTCACCGCTGGACATGTCGAGCTGGATTTGAGCCCGCTCGATTCCGCGTTGGCCATCTCCAAGCACCAGGCGAGCCTGGACGAAGCCCTCGTCCGCGGACGGCAGGGACAGGCCATACGCGACGCGACCCGTCTGCTGAGCACGGGGGTTCCGGCGGCGCGGCTGGCGTCGATCGTCGCCGCGTTCGACGGCGCGCGCGCTGAGTGGGGCGTCAACCACACGGTGGCGGTCGCCGCCGACCTGCTGCGCTGGCAGGACCGCTACCCCGGACCCAGCTTCGCGATCCCGCTGGCGCAGGGCATCGACCTCGCCATCCGTGGCTGCCAGCGCCGACCGATCCGCGCGCTGGCGACCCCCGAAGACCCGGGCGCCGATTCGGCGGCGGCGGGCGCGGAGCTGCGGCGTCGCGTGGAGGCCGAGGATGGTCCCGGCGCTGAGGCGATTCTACGGGGAGCGCTGTCCCGTGGGTGGGGCCGGGCGGAGCTGGAGCCGTGGTTCTTCCCGCTGTGCGCCGACCACTTCCTGAGCTTCGGCCACCGGCTCATCTACCAGATCAAGGTGTTCGATCTGCTGGAAGAGGCTGGCTGGGACGACGCCGAGGCGATCTTGTGTGGTCACCTGTACGGCATCGTCTGCGGTACGCGGGAGGATGTGCTGCCGGCCTGGCGGGGCTTCCGGACGACGGTGGATGCGCTGGACCTGCCCGAGCTCCATGCCCGTGCAGGGACCAACTCGGACTGGGACGACGGGGACACTCTGCTCGCGGCACTGCTGGACGGCACGCAGCGCGCGGCGCTGAAGGCGTTGATCGGGGCGCTGGAGGCGGGCGCTCCGCTGGAAGCGCTGGTCGATGTGCTGAGCGTGGCCGCCGCGGAGCGGATGCTTCGGTTTGATCCGGACATCGACACGCGGACGGACTGCCAGGACAACTGGCTGAGCGTCACCCACATCCAGACGTACATGAACGCGGTGCGGTCGGCGGTGGAGCGGTACACCGAGCCGGGTGTGTTGCGGATGTTGCTGTTCGGCGCGCGCTTCATCAACCACCATCGCGTGTTGGACCTGCGGCCCGAGGCTCGCCCGCCCGAAGCACTGTCTCAGGGGGAGCTCGATGATGTTCTGGCCGCCGTCGGTGACGCGGACGCCCCGCGGGCGGTGGGAGCGGCGCGGGCGCTGCTGGCTGCCGGCGGCGCCGATGCGCTCCGGGACGCGCTGATGGACCTGTCGATCACCGACGCGTTCTCGGTTCCCATTGTCTCTGCACATGTGATGAAGAACACGGTCGCGGCTTTCGACGAGGTCGCTTCGATGGGCGATCCCCGGCCGGTGCTGGCCGTGGTACGGCTGCTGGCCTCTCCGCTGCGCCAGAGGTGGACCCACCGGGGCGCTCTGGAAGCTGTGGCGTTCGTCACTCAGGGAAAGGTGCCGAAGCTGCTCGCACCGTGAGCCCGCAGGCTACTTCTCGAGCTGCGCCCGAAGTTCGGCGATCTGCTGCTCCAGCGCTCTGCGTGTCTCAGCCTCGGCGTCTGCCCGCTGCTCGGCCCGCACCCGCGCAGCGAGCTCCTCCTCGGCGCGGCGGTGCTGTTCCTCGGCGCGGCGGGTCTCCTCCTCGACGCGGTCCTGAACCTCATCGATGAGCCGCTGCGCGCGGGCCAGGAGCTCTCGGGTCTCAGGTACACGCGCGCCGCCGTAGTAGAAGTGCAGCCTGCCGCCGCTGATCGCCAGATCGAGACCAAGCACCCGTGAAGACAGGGTGCCGCCGTGGGAGGGAATGGGCTCGTAGCGCGCCGCCCCCGAGGCGGGGAGCCGGAAGCCGCTGATGCGATCTTTGCGTCGGTCGTAGACGAAGTACTCGGGGATCCCCATGCGGGCGTAGGTCAGGACGTTGTGGACCAGATCCTTGTGCGGATCGCCGCGATGGAGGATCTCGATCACCAGGTCGAGCCCGCGCCCCTCGTCGACCACCACCCAGGCCATCCGTTGGTCGTCGTGGCCCGGGTCCTCGACGTCGAGCACCGCGAGGAAGTCCGGCGCGAAGACCCGCTCGCCGGGGTAGTGCACCGGTAGCTCGGTGCCCAGGTAGATCCGCCGCCCGATGCGTGAGAAGAAGTCCTCCAGCATGATTCGGATCCGGAATTTTGCCCGGATGTGGGGGTTGCCCTCGGCCATGAGCTCCGCTTCTCTCTGGAGGGCGGCCAGGGAGTCGTCGAGGAACGCCTCCCTCTCAGACGGCGAGAGGGCGCGCCACTCGGCCTCCCCGGGTGCGGTGGGGACTTCGGGGGCGTCGACCTCGATGGGTTGGCGGGCGGTGGACATGTCCCGATCCTACCGCGCATGTGTGGAGCGGCGCAGGCGCCACACGCCCACCAGCGCCTCTCCAAAGATGCTCAGGTTCATCTTCGAGCGTCCGGCGGTGCGATCGGGGAAGACGATCGGCACCTCGCCCACCGAGAAGCCGGCTTGGAGCGCGCGCCACGTCAGCTCGATCTGAAACCCGTACCCGGCGGCCTGGACGGCGCCCAGATCGAGCCCGGCCAGCACTGCTCGGCGGAAGCACTTGAACCCACCGGTCAGGTCGCGGTGGGGGAGCCCGAGGACCAGCCGAGCGTAGAGGTTGCCTCCTCGGCTGAGCAGGCGACGGTGCATTCCCCAGCCCTCGACCCCGCCGCCGGGCATGTAGCGACAGCCGAGCACGAGATCCCAGCTCTGCGCCGCGGCCAGGAGCTGCGGGAGGTGGCGCGGCTGGTGCGAGAAGTCTGCGTCCATCTCGAAGATGAACGCGTAGTCGTGCTCCAGCGCCCAGGCGAAGCCGGCCAGGTAGGCGGGGCCCAGCCCTCGGGGGCCTTCCCGGTGCAGTACATGGATGCGGGGATCGGCGGCGGCGAGGGCGTCGGCGATCTCTCCGGTGCCATCCGGGCTGTGGTCGTCGACCACCAGGATGTGCGCTCCCGGTAGCTCCGCGAGCACGGCGGCGGTGACGCCGGGGAGGTTCTCTCGCTCGTTGTACGTAGGGTGGATCACCAACGCGCCCGTCCCCAACGCGCCCGTCTCCAACGTGCCCGCTCCCAACATGCCTGTCTGCTGTGCACCAGCCCCGCGGGGTCTCGGATCATCCACCGCGGTCACGGGTCAGCCCTCCGCCCACTCGCGCACCGCGCTCAGGAAGGCCTGACCATATCGCTGGAAGCGCTGCGGGCCCATGCCGTGCAGCGCCAACATGGTGGTGCGGTCGGTGGGGCGGCGCGCGGCCATCTCGGTGAGCGTGCGGTTGGAGGCCACGACATACGCGGGGACATCGGCCTCCCTCGCCAGGCGTCGGCGGACCTCCTTGAGCTGCCCGAGCAGCTCGGGGTGGGCCGCGGCTCCAGCCGCTGCGTCCGGGCCGCCGTAGCGTCGGGCGGAGGAAGCTCTGGTGGTCTTCACCGCTGTCGGGAAGCGCATCAAAAACCCCCCCTCGTCGGCGAACGCCGCCGCTCCCTCGCGCATGAGGCGGACCCCGCTGTCGGACAGGCGGTAGTCCTTGTAGGTGCGCTCCTTGCCTGAGATCACGCGGGTGGTGTACCCCTCCTCCAGCGCGCCGGCCCGGGCCAGCGCGCTGATCAGCGCTTCGATCTTCTGGACCGACCAGTCGCCCAGGATCCCGTGGGTGCTGAGGCGCTCGAAACGGAACGCCAGCACCGAGCGGTCGCGGGAGCCGCCCGCCACCTTGGCGATCATCCCTGACGAGAACGGACGCCCCATCCGCGCGACCGTGGCCAGCAGCTTGCGCACCACCAGCTCCTCGGTGTCGGTGAGCGCGCGCGCGTCGAGGTCGGTTCTGCCGGAGCGGCAGGCGTCGCAGTTTCCGCAGCGCTCCCACTCGGGCTGCTGTCCGAAGTAGTCGAGCAGGAACCGCCGTCGGCACGATGCCACCGCGTAGGCCATCATCTTCGACAGCTTGCGGTACTCGACGGCGCGCCGCTCCAGGACCCGCTGCTCGTCGATCTCGAGGGGGCGATCGGGGTGAAGGAGCGTGAGCCCTCCGGAGCGCTCGGGGGGGGCGTAGAGCAGGTGCCGTCGCGCCTCCAGCCCTCGCAGGGCCGCGGTGAGCTGCTCGCGGGTGATGTCGAGGTCTCGGGCGATCGCGGCTGGGGTGATGTTGAGCTGGCTGCTGCCCGGGACGCGGAGGCCCTCCAGGTGGCGGAGCACCTTCAGGCGCAGGCCGGCCGGCTGGCGTCGCGGCGCAGGAGACACCCATGTGATGCGGCCGCAGCGATCGTTTGGTGAGATGCGTCGCAGCGCTCCCTCGCGCTGGAGCACATAGACGCAGCTCCCGGCCGTGCGCTCGGTGAGGTCTTCTCCGGCGCGGAGGGAGGCGTCGAGGGCCAGTCGCTCCAGGGTGATCCAGACCGGGTCGGTGCGGTAGGTCAGCAGGGTGTCGTAGACCGCGCGCACGATGGTCGCGGGCGGGTGCGACATCTGGATGAAGAACTCCTGGGTGCGGCGGTCGGCCTCGCGAAACAGGAGCACCACGTTTGCGGGCTCGCCGTCGCGGCCAGCGCGGCCGATCTCCTGGTAGTAGGCCTCCACGGTGCCGGGCAGGTCGTAGTGGATGATCGTGCGGACGTCGCGCTTGTCGATGCCCATGCCGAAGGCGTTGGTGGCCACCACCACCGGGATGCGGCCTGTCGCGAACCCCTCCTGCACCGCGATGCGCTCGTGGTGCTCCAAGCCGGCGTGGTAGAAGCCCGCGCGTACCCCGGCCTCGCGCAGGTGGGCGGTGACCTTCTCGACGTTCTTGCGGGTGGCGCAGTAGACGAGCGCCACGCCGTCGCCCAGGTTGCCGGTCACCGCGCTGAGCTTTTCGGCGTTGCGCTGCGTCTCGATGACCGTGAGCGAGAGGTTGGGGCGGTCGAAGCCCTGGATGAACCGGTGCCCGTCGTCGATTCCGAGGACGCTGGCGATCTCCCGCTGCACCCGGGGGGTCGCCGTGGCGGTGAGGGCCACGCACGGCACCGAGCCGAGCGTCCGGCGGACGGCGCCCAGCCGCAGGTAGTCTGGCCGGAAGTCGTGCCCCCACTGGCTCAGGCAGTGGGCCTCATCGATAGCCAGCAGGCGGATGTCGCAGCTCTGGAGGCGCTCGATGAAGTGGGGGCTGAAGCGCTCCGGCGCCACATAGAGCATCTCCCACTCGCCGCGCTCCAGGCCCGCGAGGCGCTCGCGACGCTCACCAGCGGAGATGGCCGAGTTGATGGCGGTCGCGCGGACTCCCCTGGCCTGGAGCTGATCGACCTGGTCTTTCATCAAGGCGAGAAGCGGGGAGACCACCACGGTGGTCCCGCCGCGCGCCAGCGCAGGGAGCTGGTAGCACAGCGACTTGCCCGCGCCGGTGGGCATCACCACCAGGGCGTCTTCGCCGCGGGCCACCGCCTCGCAGATGGGCCGCTGACCTGGGCGAAAGGCGCCAAAGCCGAAGCGGTCCTCAAGTAGTTTCAGGAGATCCATCGCTCCATGATGTATATGGGAACCGCGCAGCCAGAGGCGGGCTGTTTCTGTCCGTCTGCGAAATGAACCCCAGATGATGAACATGGAGGGCGCATGCAGCGGGGCAGGAGGGCGGCGGCGCGAAGCCTGTTGCTGGTGACGCTGTCAGGCTGTGGGATGAACGCGTCGCGGTTCACCCGGCAGTACTCAGAGGTCTTCTGTGACAAGGTCTTCGAGTGCTGGCCCGAGGAGGTCATCGACGGGACGGACTACAGCGACGAGGATGAGTGCCAGGTGGCGATCGCCACCAGCAAGGAGGCGGTGGAGACCTCCTGTGATCACGATCGCGACGCCGCGGAGGCCTGCGTCGCGCAGCTCGAGACCCTGGCCTGTGAAGACTTCACCATGGGGCGACTGCCAGAGGTGTGCGAGCGGGTCTGCGAGTGAGCCCGCCCGGAGCACGTCATCAGGTCAGCGCCGCGTCAGCTTGAGCCACGCTCAGATCGAGCGCGTCAGGTTGTGCGGCCTCAGGTGGTGAAGTCTGTCGGAGCCGCGCCGTTGGCGTAGCGGGCGATCTGCTTGCTCGCGCTCAGACCGGAGCGGCTCGGATCCGTGCCGATTCCCGTCTGCAGCTCTGCGGCCATCGGCAGCTCGATGTGGGTCTCTCCCGGCTGGCTGGCCTGCGCTGCGCGCATCTCCATCTCCGCAGCGCTGGCGGCGATCGCGTGGTCGTCGCCAGAGGCACCGGAGACAGCGCCGAGGGCCGCGATGCGGATCCGTTGCGCGGCCTGTCGCAAGCCGTCGGGGGAGTTGCCGCCGGCGTTGGCGCTGATGTGGATGTCAGCGTCGACCGCGTAGCGGCGACCATCGGGACCGGTCTCGAACGTGTAGCTGGGGTTGGTCTGCGCGAAGCCGCCAGCCGCCTGGATGTGGGCTGTACTGCGTGCCTTGACCGCTGCGTCGCGACGACGGAGATCCTCGACTGCAGCGCGCTCGTCCGACTCCAGCGCGAGGGGGCTCTCAAGCCCGGGAAGATCGGCGTCGTCCTTACCGCCGGGGAGGTTCTCGGAGAGCTCCGCGGCGATCTCGGCCATGCGGGCCTTGACGGCCTCCGCGCGTCCCTGATCGGACTCATCGAGGTGCCCTCGGGCCTGGGCCGAGAGCTCGAGAACAACCCCGGTAGGGCCGCCATCCCCGGCTCCGGACGGGCTTTGTTGACGTCGATCGCTGGTGGTTGAGCCCGCGAGCACACCGGTGATCTGGGGGGTGGAGAAGCTGGTGGAATGCATCGACATGGCATCCTCTGGGACTAGAAGGCCCATCAAGCAGGGACTACCTCAAATTCCTTATCGGATGATTTGAACTGGAGTTAAAGAAAACCTCCGGGAAAATTTCTTCATGGGAGCAGATGCTGAGAGCAGCGGCGGCGGAACCACCCACGAGGGTTCTCAGAAAAACACCTTTAAAACAGCTTTATCGCTTTATTCTGGCCAGCCAGGAGTGGCAGGAGGCGATGCGAACCCGTCGCCTGGGAGTAGTCAGCGATTCGTTCGCGTCAACGCCAGGACTACAGTGACACCGAGGGCTGCCGAAATCGGCTACTCCGCCGCGGGTTCTTCCCAGATCACCCACCAGCCGCTCGTGGAGCGGTACCACTCCTGCTCGACGCGCTTCTTCTCGACGATCTGGGCCGGCAGGGTGTAGCCCTCAACGCGCAGATGCGCGGTGCCGGTGCGGATGTGGCCGTCGGCCGCTTCCATATCTGCGTCGGAGATCTCCACCTTGAGAATGGTGATATCCACCAGGCGGATGCGCTCCCGCTCGGTCTCCAGCCAGTCCTGGAACAGCAGCCGATCGCCGCCGTCCTCCAGGAACTCCGATGCGCGCGCGCCGTCGCCCCAGCGACGTCCATCCCAGTGCAGACGTACGCTGTCGTGGAGGAACTGCTGCTCCTTGCTGTCGTTGCGCAGCTCGTCCGCGATGGTGCGGGTGCGCGCTGCGCCGCAGCCGAAGAGTCCGGGGAGGACGGACACCAGGAAGAGGAGGGGTAGGCGGGCCGTCAATGGAATACCCCTGGCGGAGCATGGGAGCGGGATGCGCGGTGGGCTGATGCTGGGCTGTCTGATCCTCGCGGGGATGACCCCGGGGTGTGCCCACCGCGTGCAGGTGAGGAGTGAACCCCTGGGCGCGACGGTGACCTACCGCGGTCGTGACGTGGGGGCGACCCCTGTGGAGCTGCGGGCTCGCTGGTGGCCCTGGGGCTCCGAGATCGCCCAGCTCGAGGCGTCCGGCTACCGCGGGATGGACATCGACCTCCGCCAGTGGCTCGGTCCGTTTCGCTGGCGCCGCCGTCTCCTGGGAGAACCTTCGCTGACTCACACGGCGGTGATGGTCCAGACCCACGGGCTCTCCGGGAGCTGGGGCCCCGCAGATGTTCCTGAGTAGTGGCAGATGTTCCTGAGCAGCGGCGGACGCACCTGAGCGGCTGCGCTCTCGGAGGGCCTGATCTCGCCACCGGATCCGGCCGGATCCGGTTCAGGCTGGCGGGCGTGCGCGCCGGGCCGCCGCGACGAGCGCGTCCAGCGGGGTGGCTCCGAGCAGCTCAGGGTGCCACTGGACACCCACCGCGAACGGGTGCTCGTCCAGCTCGATGGCCTCTACCACTCCGTCGGGGCTGCGTCCGGTGATGCGCAGCCGGCCCGGATCCCGGACCGCCTGGTGGTGGGTGGAATTGACCGCGATCTCGCGTCGACCGTACGCGGCGCGCAGGTGGCCGCGCTCGAGGAGCACGGGGTGCCATGACTCGGCGGGATCGGTGGGCTGCTCGTGCTCCAGCGCGTCGGGGATCTCGGCGGAGATGTCCTGGACCAGGGTGCCCCCGGCGGCGACCGCGAGGATCTGCATCCCGCCGCAGAGTCCGAGGAGCGGAGTGTCCGTGGACAGGCAGGCTGACGCCAGCTCCAGCTCCAGCCCGGTGCGGCCCTCGTCTACTCGATCGAGCCGCGTCTCGACCGTCTGGCCGTAGCGCGCGGGGTGGATGTCGAACGCCCCGCCGGTGATGACGACCCCGGCGCAGAGGCGGAGGATCTGCGCGATGAGCGCGCTCGGGTCGCCGTCGTGCGGCGGGAGCAGGAGTGGCTCCGCGCCGGCCTGTCGCAGCAGCGTCACGACGTGCTCGCCGACGTGGATCTCGGCGCGCTTCGGACGCACCCGACCGGCGGCGTTCGGCCTGGATGCCGCGCGGTACCCGCGGCGATCACAGGTGACGGCGATCAGCGAGATCATTCTCCTCCGGAGCGGACCGGCGGGCCCGGCAACCGAATATCATCCCCGCCATGATCGAACCCCTCCCCCTCGGCCGCCTGGACACCCCCCTGGAGCCGCTACCCGCTGCCAGCGCTCGGCTGGGCGTGGAGGTCTGGGTCAAGCGCGATGACCTCACCGGCCTGGGGCTGAGCGGCAACAAGGTCCGGAAGCTGCGCCATCTGCTCGCCGAGGCGCGCGCGCTGGGGGCGACCTGCGTGATCACCTGCGGGGGGATCCAGTCCAACCACTGCCGCGCCACCGCGGTCGCTGCGCGCATCGTGGGTCTTCGGCCGGTGCTGCTGCTGCGCGGCACTCCGCCGCGAGTACCCGACGGCAACCTCCTGCTGGATCATGTGCTCGGCGCGGAGATCCACTGGACGAGCCCGGAGGGCTATCGGCAGCGTGGCGAGCGGATGGCGGAGATCGCTGCCCGGTTGACCGCGCGGGGAGAGCGGCCTCACGTCATCCCGGAGGGGGGCTCCAACGCGCGTGGGGCCCTGGGGTTCGTCGACGCCGGTCGGGAGCTGACGGCGCAGTGCGCCGCGCGGAGCCTCGCGTTCGACACGGTGGTCTGCGCCGTGGGATCAGGCGGCACCGTGGCCGGGCTCGCGCTGGCGGATCTCGCTCCGCGGGTGCTGGGCGTCGCGGTGTGCGACGATCGCGCGACGTTCCGCCGCCGCGTGCAGGAGATCGGTCTCGCCGCGGAGCGGTTCGGCCTCCGCCTGCCGCCGCCGGGTGAGCGCTGGGAGATCATCGAGGGCTTCGTCGGGCGCGGGTACGCTCTCAGCACGCCAGACGAGCTGCGCGGCCTGGCCACCGTCGCGCGGGAGTCTGGTCTGCTCCTCGACCCTGTCTACACGGGGAAGGCCTGGGCGGGGCTGGAGGCGATGGGCGCGGCCGGCGCGCTGGGGCGGCGGACTCTGTTCTGGCACACCGGGGGGCTGTTCGGCCTGTTCGGGCGCGGCGTCGAGGTCGCTGCGGCGCTGACCGACGGGGGCTGAGGTGCAGGTTCTGTTGATCAGCAATCCCCGCAGCGGACGCAACCGGCGCGATCCGGGGCGGGTCAGACGCCTCCAGGAGCTGCTGCCGCCCGGAGGGGTGCTGCACCAGCCCGAAGATCTGGGCACCCTCCGCGGGCTGGCCGCCGAGACCGACGCAGACGTGGTGGCCGTCGACGGCGGAGACGGCACGCTCCACAAGGTCCTCAGCGCCTTCCTGGCCGTCCGGCAGAGAGACTTCCCGGCCTTCTCCCTGCTGCGCGGCGGCTCGATGAACACCGTCGCACGCAACCTCGGGATCCGCGCCAGTCCGTTCGCGCAGCTCCGTCGCCTGACGGCGGGCGCGCCCAGGACAGTCGAGCGGCGCCCCCTGCTGGTGGACGGCGCCCAGGTGGGGTTCTTCTTCGGCACCGGCGTCCTGGCTCGTTTCCTCAAGGCCTACTACGCGGAGGGCGTCCCGGGGCCCGCGCGGGCCGCGCAGACCCTCGCGCAGACGGTGGGCAGCGCGCTCGTCGGCGGCAGCTTCGCTCGGGAGATGTTCGCGCCGGTCCCCTGCCGGGTCGACGCCGACGACGAGAGGTTCGGACCCCCGGAGTGGTCCGCCGTGGCCGCGGGCATGCTGCCCGACCTGGGGCTCGGATTCCGGCCGTTCTACCGCGCACCTGAGCGCCCCGGACACATGCACGTCGTCGGCTACTCCTGCTCCCCGGCGGCGGTGGCGCTGTCGATGCCGCGGATCTGGATGGGGCGCTCGCCGGCCCGCCCCGATATCATCGAGCGCCTCGCGCAGCGGCTCGTCATCGAGGCCGATGAGGCCCAGGGGTACATGTTGGACGGCGACTTCCTCCAGGGCGGGCGGCGGCTGGTCGTCTCGCCCGGCCCCATCCTCCGCTTCGTCACGGGGTAGGAGCGCGTGACGGGCCGTCTGGGGGGAACGTGCGCGTGGGTGGTCATCGCGTCGGTGGGGCTGCTCGCCTGTCGCTCTCGGCCGCAGCCCGCGCCCCACGCGATCGCGCTCGCGGCGCTGGAGTCCGACGGGGACTGCGCCTGGGTGCGCTACGAGACGGCGCCGCCCACGTGCGAACTGCTCACCTCGTCGGCGCCTGCATGTTCCGACGACATCACGCTGGTCTGGGCGCCGGGGTTCGAGAGGGTGCTCATGTGGTGGGGTGGCGAGCAGGGGCCGACGCAGGAGGTGCAGTTCGCGGAGGCGTCGGCCGGCGCCACTCCCCTGCCGTCTCCGCCGCGGGGTGGCGTGCGCGACCTGGGCTATCGGGAGGGACAGCCGATCGCCCTCACGGTGGATCGCTCGCTTCGACGCGAGCAGCATCACGGCACGCTCGTGATCCGCTTCGCGGGGGAGCGCTATTACGTAGACGACGATCATCAGACGATGGGTCCGGTGGCGCTGGCCCACAGCTACCAGCTCGGACCGGCCGGCTGGCGTCGCCTGGACACGGCGCTCACGACCGACGACGACGAGGCTGAGCTCGCGCTGGACGATCCCGCGTCGCTCCCAGAGGCAGGCGCGGTGCTGCCGAACATGCCGCGTCAGGCGCGCGAGCCGGGGGCGCAGGAGTCCCGGCGCCTGTCTCGCTGGCGCCCGAGCCGCGCCGGTGGATGGCAGATCTCCGACAACGAGGCGGGCGCCGTCGCGTGGTGGCTGGAAGGTAGCGAGCCGACCACGCCCATCCTCCATCGCTCGTCAGATCGCTGGCGGGAGGTCCCGGTGCGGCTGCCCCGAGGCGCCGGGGTCTCGCTGCTGGTGGATGGTCCCCTGCTGGTGATCGCGTCGGCCGGGCACGACACGGTGATCTTCGACACCCGCAGCCGGACCACGGTCTCGCGTCTGCCGCCGTCTCTTGTCCTCACGCGGTGGCCCGGGTCCGCCCCCGGCGCGGGCGGGTCCGCTACTATGATCGACAGCGGCGGGTGAATGCGGCTCGGCAGGTGCGCGTTGGGTTGAAGGGGTGCATCGGGCGCTGCCCATCCCGGGATCGGGTGTCGAGGAGCGGTGAAAGGATGGAGCGAAGAAACGGACCGACCCGACGAGTCGTCCTGCTCGGGGCGACCGCGTGGGGCACCCTGGCGGCGCTCCCCGCGGCGGCCGCGGGCACCTGGGACATCGTCTACGGGTGGCATGCCGATCTGGACGCGGCCCTCGATCAGCTGGACGAGCTGGAGGGTGTGCTCGGCGCAGAGGTCGCCCGGGAGTTCGTGGTGGTGCGGACCGACGGCGAGCGGTTCGGAGTGCTCCTGCCGCTGCGGGGCAGCGCGGCCGAGGTGCGCAAGCGCGCGCTCCTGCAGGACGCCCTCCTCAAGACCACCTACGACACCGACGAAGAGCTGGCGACGGCGGTGGCCTCGGACAGCACATCCATCCTGTACAACATCAGCTACGGGCTGGGTCCGAACCTCAGCGAGCTGAAGCGGCACTTCACGCAGGTCTCGGCGCTGCTGGGTACCGGCGTCGCCCGTCGGCTGGTGATCGAGAAGACCGCCCACGGCAACTACGCCCTGGTCTACAAGCGCTACGGCGAGCTGCAGAACACCCGGCAGGCCGCCGAGCGCCACGCCCGCCTGCTCCGGCGCTCGGGGATCTCGGCGTCGTTCATCAAGGAGCGCAACAACCCGATCGTCTGGTCGGACTCCAGCAGCGATCTGGCGCCAACGCCCGACAAGCCCCCCGCCACTCCGCCGAAGACCCCCCCGAAGACGCCGCCCAGGACCCCCCCGAAGACGCCGGTCCGGACCACGGACATGAGCACCTACGGCTCGGGGCTGTCGAAGGCCATCAACACCCACGTGCGCAAGCTCCGCGCCAACGGGAGGGTCGCCTCCGACGAGAAGACGAGCTGGCTGGTGTTCGATCTGTCCGCAGACAGATCGCTGGCTGCGATCAACGCGACGGCGTCGCGCCAGTGCGCGTCGATGGTCAAGCCGCTGGTGGCGCTGGCGTTCCTGCACCAGGCCGATCGCGGAAAGCTGGTCTATGGGCCGGTCAGCCGCACCCGCTGCGAGGCGATGATCCAGAAGAGCAGCAACACCTCGACCGACTGGGTGATGTCCAAGGCGGGGGGGCCCTCCGGCGTTCAGCGCATCCTGTCGAAGCACTACGGGACGCTGCTGCCGCACACCCACATCGTCGAGTACATCGGAGCCTCAGGGCGCACCTACCGCAACCGCGCGTCGGCCTCGGACTACGGGCGCTTCCTCCGCGCGCTCTGGCGCGACCAGCTTCCCCACTCCACCGAGCTGAAGCGGCTGATGAACCTGCCCAGTCGCAACCGGATCTACACCGGGGCGCCGGCGATCCCGTCGGGCACCAAGGTCTACAACAAGACCGGGAGCACCTCGCGACTGTGCGGCGACATGGGAATACTGGTGGCGCGCCGGACGTCGGCCAAGGCGTTCCCGTACATCATCGTGGGCATCATCGAGAAAACCAGCCGCGCCAGCAACTACGGGAGCTGGATCGGCGCTCGCTCGAAGGTGATCCGCGGGGTCTCCAACCTCGTCTACACCGAGCTGAAGAAGAGCCACCAGCTCACGTGAGCCGCCACGGCCCGCCCCTGTACCCGAATAGTGGCTGCACCCGAACAATGCCTGAACAATGGAGCGTGCGTGTCTGACGGGCCTGTCCGCCTCCCTGGAATCTCCTCCCGGGCCTGGGAGCACCCGGCCGATCGCGATGCGCTGGAGGCGCTGCGCAAGGTCCCCGGCTTCGACGCGCTGATCCGCAAGGTGATGGGCCTCGTCAGCGAGCGGCCGCTGCGGCTGATCACCCGGGGCAGCGCCGTCGAGGTCGGCCCGAGGCAGTTCCCGAAGATCGACGCGATGTACGGCAGGCTGCTGGAGCGCCTGGACGCGCCCGAGCGCTTTCCGCTGTACATCGCCGCGAACCCGGTGATGGGCGCGGGCGCTGTGGGCATGGACGCGCCGTTCATCGTGCTCTCGCAGCTCTCCGTGCAGGTGCTGCCTGAGCGTGAGCTCTCGGTCCTGCTGGGCCGAGAGCTGGGGCATGTGCTCAGCGATCACGTCCTGTACAAGACGATGCTGAAGATCGTCCTTCGCGGGGGCAGTCTGGTGACGCGCATGCCGCTGACCGGCATCGCGATGCTCGCGGTGGTCGGCGCCATGCTGGAGTGGGATCGCAAGAGCGAGCTGTCCGCCGACCGGGCATCACTCCTGGCGGTCCAGGACCCCGCCGCGATGCGCGCCTACCTTCTGCGGGTTGCCGGGGGCACCGGCGCTGGCGCGAGCGTGCCGGCGTTTCAGGAGCAGGCGAGGGCCTACGAGGAGGACAGCAGCGCGGTGGACAGCGTGATCAAGACGCTGGTGCTGTTGGGGCGCAGTCACCCGTTCCCGGTCCAGCGGCTCGGCGAGGTGGAGCGTTGGATCGCTCGGGGTGACTTCGCGCGCATCCTGAGTGGTGACTACCCGCTGCGCAGAGACGATCCCGAGCGGGTGAGCTGGTGGCGTGAGTCGGTGGGGGCCTACACCGACGAGGTCCGCACCTCCGCCGAAGATCTGGGGCGCTGGGTGCGCAGCGCCGGAGAGGGCGTGGCCGATCGCGCCAGCAGCACGTGGTCGAAGCTGCGGGGGCGCGACGAATCCGAGCCCCCAGCAGGTGTGATCGACGTCGACTCAACAGAGGCCGGGTCGGGCGCGGTCAGCGAGTGACCGCGTACAGCTCGTCGATGACGTCTGCGTAGCGCTCGACGATCACCCGCCGCTTGAGCTTCAGCGTGGGCGTCAGCTCTCCTGTCTCGATCGTCAGCGGGACGGGCAGCACCGCGAACCTCTTGATCGTCTGGAACCGAGCGAGATCGGCGTTGGCGGCGTCCACCCGCGCCTGCATCTGCGCGCGGACCTCGTCCTGCTGAGACCACGCCGCGGCGTCTCCCGGCCAGCCGCGCCGCGCTGCCAGCTCCGCCAGCGCCTCGGGCTCGGGCGCCAGCACCGCCACCAGGTAGGGGCGTTCGCTGCCGATGACCACCGCGTGTCCGACCAGCCCCCCGGTCACCCGCGCCTCGATGGGCACCGGCGCGATGTTCTTGCCGCCAGCCGTGACGATCAGCGCCTTCTTGCGATCGAGGATGCGCACGAAGCCGTCGGCGTCGATGCTGCCGATGTCACCCGTGCGGAAGAAGCCGTCCTCGGTGAACGCCGCTCGGGTGGCTTCTTCGTCGTCGAGGTAGCCCACGAAGTTGCCTGGGCCGCGCACCAGCAGCTCACCGTCCTCCGCCACCCGCACCTCCACCCCGGGGAGGGGGAGCCCGACGGTGCCGGGCTTGCAGCGGTCTTCGCGGTTGGTGGTGGCGGGCGCGGAGGTCTCGGTGAGCCCCCAGCCTTCGCGGACCTGGATGCCGATCGCCTCGAACCACTCGCCCACGTCGAGCGGGAGCGCGGCGCCGCCGCTGATGAACATGCGCAGCTCGCCGCCCATGGCCTCGCGCACCCGCCGGTAGACCAGCCGCTCGGCGAGTCGGTGCTGGAGCCGTAGCCCCACCGGCGGGCGCTCCCCGGCGCGCTCGTGGGCCCGCACAGACCGACCGATGCCCACCGCCCAGTCCAGCGCTCGGCGCGCTCTCTCTCCGCGCTCGCTGGCGCGGGTCTCGGCGGTCGATTTGATCTTCTCCAGCATCCTCGGCACGCTCGCCAGCACATGCGGTCGCGCCACCTTCAGCGTCTGGGGAAGCGCGGCGATCGAGGGGGCGTAGTATCCGACGGTGTTCTCTCCTAGTCCGCGGTAGAGCGCAAATCGCTGGAGGGAGTGGGCCAGCGGGAGGAACACCACGGAGCGGTCTCCGGGTCGCGTGGGCAACGCCACGCGCGAGCCGGCGACGATCGTGCAGAAGTTGCGATGCGTCAGCATCACAGCCTTCGGATCCCCGGTGGTCCCGGATGTGTAGACGTAGGTGGCGATGTCGTCGGGCTGGACCATCTCGGCGCGCTCCCGCAGGAACGCCGGATCGTCTGCGGCGGGCGTCAGCGGCGGCACGCCGGCGTCCGGGTCCATCGCCAGCACCCGCTCGAGGTCGGGGAGCGTTGGCAGCAGCGGTGCGATCTTCTCGGCTTGGGCTCGATCTTCGACGATCAGCAGCCGGGCGCGCGAGTGGCGGAGCTGGAAGGCCACCTGCTCGGCGGTGAGCGAGGGGTAGATGCCCACGGTGATCCCGCCCAGCACGAGCGTGGCCAGATCACACGCCGACCACATATGGGAGGTCTGCGCAAGGATGGCGACCGGTACGCCCCGATCCACTCCCAGGCTGTGGGCGCGCCGCACCAGCCCGCCGAGCTGCGCCATGCAATCGCCGAAGGTATAGGCCGACCACCCGGGGTGCTCCGGCGCCGCTCTCCCCCCGCCGAAGCGATCCATCTCAGTGGGGACGTAGAACGCTATGCGCTCAGAGTCGCGCTCGGCCCGCTCCAGCAGGATCCGGGGGATCGTCAGGGGTGCGGATGCGGCGGGCGCGGGAGGGACGGGCACGGTATCTCCTCAAACCGAACGGGAAGTGTCCCATGAATACCGCATCCAATCCGCAGCACTGCACCGCATTCCTGCTCGCCGCCGGGTACGGGACCCGCCTGCGGCCGCTGACCGCCGTGCGCCCGAAGCCGCTCCTGCCGGTCTGCGGCGTGCCGATGCTCGATCATGCGCTGGCGCATGTGCGTGCCCACGGGCACACTCGCGTCCTGGTGAACGCCCACCATCTGTGGGAGCAGGTGGCCGCCTGGGCCGAGGCCGAGGGCGTGGAATTGCAGGTGGAGCTGCCCGAGATCCTGGGTACGGGCGGCGGGCTGCGCGCGGCGCGGGAGCGCCTCGCAGAGCGCTTCGTGGTGGTGAACGCAGACGTGCTGAGCGACGTCGATCTCACAGCGCTCGTGGCGGCCTGTCCCCAAGACGGCGCGGCGATGGCGCTGCGCTCCGACCCGAACGCGGAGCGGATCGGCCCGGTGGAGGCGAACGCCGACGGGCGCGTGGTGCGCATCACGTCGGTGGTTCCGGGCGTCGGGGGGATCCCGGGGACGCACTTCACCGGCGTACACGTGCTCAGCCGCTCAGCGCTGGAGATGGTCCCACCGGAGGGTCTCCAGTGCATCGTGCGGACGGGGTATCGGCAGCTCGTCGGCGTGGGGAGGGTGCAGTCCATCTCCCACACCGGCGCGTGGTTCGACATCGGCACGCCCGCGGCCTACCTCGAGGCCAACCTGGCGCTGCTCTCGGGTTCTCTGCATGCTCCGGTCGATCCCTGGACGCGCGGCACGACGGGCGGGGACGGCTGCTGGGTCGGGGTCGGCGCGACCCTCCGTGGTTCCGCGACGCGCTCGGTCATCGGCGCCAGGGCGGTCGTTCCGCAGGGTTCCTCGATCACCGAGTGCGTGGTCTGGGACGGCGTCACCGTGCCAGCCGGCGAGCACCGCCGCGCGGTGTTCTATGGCGCGGGCGATGTCCTGCAGATCGGAGAAACGGGTTAGCGCCAGCCCTCGATTCGGGAGGAACCATGGCGGGTCACAGCCACTCGGCCAACATCGCCGTTCGCAAGGGCGCCCAGGACAAGGCGCGGAGCAAGCTGTTCACCAAGCTCACGAAGGAGATCATGGTGGCCGCGCGGCTGAAGGGCGGCGATCCAGCCTCCAACCCGCGCCTCCGTCTGGCGATCGAGAAGGCCCGCGGCAAGTCCATGCCCAAGGACAACATCCAGCGCGCCGTAGACCGCGCTACCGGCAACATCGAGGGCGCCAACTACGAGTCGCTGTCGATGGAGGGCTACGGCCCTGGTGGCGTGGCGGTGATGTGCGAGGTGCTCACCGACAACCGCAACCGCGCGGCCTCCGAGGTCCGGCATGCGTTCGCCAAGGGTGGCGGGAACCTCGGGACCACCGGCTGCGTGGGGTACCTGTTCCAGCGGCTCGGGGTCGTGCTGGTGACCGGCTGCGACGAGGACACGGTGATGGAGGCGGCCCTGGAGGCTGGCGCCGAAGATGTCACCACCGAGGATGACGGGTTTGAGGTGATCACCTCCCCCGAGGAATTCGACGCTGTGCATGAGGCGCTGCGCGACAGCGGGCTCACGATCGGAAGCGCGGAGGTCATGTGGATCCCCGGCAATCGGGTCGCGGTGGCGGGGGGCGATGCTCAGCGCCTGCTGCGCATGCTGGAGCGCCTGGACAATTGTGAGGATGTTCAGCACATCCACCACAACGCCGAGTTCTCGCAGAGCGATCTCGCCCGCTTCCAGGACAGCTGATGGCCCGCGGCGGAGATGATGCACCCGTGCATCACCTCTGCCAGCGGCGCTGCGCGCCGCCGGGCTCGCTGCGCGATCCCCGCTCCCCCAGCCTTCTTGTGTGGGGGCGCCGCCCCCAAAGGCCACTGTAGTGGCCTCCCCCGGCCCGCTGTCGTGGGTACCGGAACCCAGCGGGGACGCTCCTGGGAACCCCGGTTGGCGCCAGTAGGGTATCCTGAAATTCCTCCCCCTCTCCCCAGACTCCTCTCCCCTTTCTCCCCAGACTTCTGTGCTTGTCTTCGGCATCGATCCGGGCAGCGTCGCTACGGGCTTCGCCGTCGTTCGCCGTCGCCGCGGTGCCTTCGTATTGGAGGCGGCCGGCGTCATCCGCACGCGCTCGTCCGATCCCATCCCGCTGCGCCTGAACACCATCTATGGCGGGCTGGTGGAGGCGCTCCGCTGCGCGGAGCCTGACGCGGTGGCGATCGAGGCCATCTTTCGGCACCGCTCGTCGGAGAGCGCGCTGCGGCTGGGGCAGGCCCGCGGGGTCGCGCTGCTGGCGGCTGCTCAGGCCGGGTTGCCGGTCACCGACTACAACACATCCACCGTCAAGAAGACCATCGGCGGCCATGGCCGCGCCGGAAAGGCCGAGATGGTGCGCCTGTCGGCCCGCTTGCTAGGGCTGGAACGGCCGCTTCCGGCAGACGCCGCCGACGCCGCAGCCATCGCGATGACCCACCTGATTCGGGGGGCGATGGAGCAGCGCCTGACAGGGCTCAGAGCATGAGTGGTCCGGACATAAAATGTCTGAACTGATAATAAATCCCCTGAACGAATGAGGGAGCGTTAGGGTGTGAGGGATGATCGCACTCCTCCGAGGACAGGTGGCGTTGAAGGACGCTGATTATGTTGTGATCGACGTCTCTGGCGTCGGCTATCGCGTCAGCATGCCCGCCCGGGCGCTGGAGGCGCTCAGCATCGGAGAGCAAGCCACCCTGCACATCTCCACGTCGGTGCGAGAAGATGCCATCACGTTGTTCGGCTTCCCCACACCTATTGAGCGCGACGCCTTCGAGCAGATCCGCGGAGTGAGCGGCATCGGTCCACAGCTCGGTCTGGCGCTGCTCGGGCAGCTCCCGCTCGGCGAGCTGGTGCAGGCCATCGCCTCCGAGAACACTGCAGCCCTCACGCGGGTCCGGGGAGTGGGCAAGAAGACTGCCAGCCGCATGGTGCTCGAGCTGAAGAACAAGCTGCCTCAGCGTTTCGGTGTCGTCGCCTCGGCACCGGCTCGTCGTGCACCCGATCCCCTCATCTTGGCGCTGGCGCAGCTCGGCTACCGCAAGAGCGAGATCGATCGCGTGCTGGCCTCCGATGACATTCCGCCCCCTGATGAGGTGTCGCTGGAGCAGCGGCTGAGCTGGGCCCTCCGCGTCCAGGCGCGGTTTTGAGCGAGGTTCTGATGCCCCCCAATCCCCCCAACCACCAAGATCCCCCTGATCATCCCCGCATCGTCGACCCGGTCGCGATCACCACAGAAGACCCCGCGCTCCGGCCCCAAAACCTCGACGAGTACATCGGCCAGGAACAGGTGGTTCGTAACCTGCGGGTCTACATCCAGGCCGCCAAGATGCGCGGGGAGGCGCTCGACCATGTGCTGCTGGCCGGGCCGCCAGGGCTGGGAAAGACCTCTCTGGCGCACATCATCGCCGAGGAACTGGGCGTGGATATCCGCCCGTCGTCCGGGCCGGTCATCGAGCGTGGGGGCGATCTCGCCACCATCCTGAACAGCCTGAATGAGCGTGATGTGCTGTTCATTGACGAGATCCATCGCCTGAGCCGAGCAGTGGAGGAGGTGCTCTATCCGGCGATGGAGGACTTCCGCATCGACATGGTGCTGGGTGAGGGGGCGGGCGCACATACACTCAGCCTGGCGCTCAAGCGCTTCACACTGATCGGCGCCACCACCCGCGCGGGCCTGCTCACCAAGCCCTTGAAGGCGCGCTTCCCCATCCAGTTCAACTTCGACTTCTACCCGATCGAGCCCCTCGCAGAGATCATCCGGCGCAGCGCCGTCCGGATGCGCCTGGAGACCTCGAGCGAGGCGGCTCTTGAGCTGGCGCAGCGCTCGCGGGGTACGCCGCGGGTCGCCAACCGCCTGCTCCGACGCACCCGAGACTTCGCCCAGGTGAAGGGGGATGGGCGCATCGATCTACCGATCGTGCGGCTGACGTTGGAGCAGCTCGGCATCGACCACGCAGGGCTCGACGGGATGGATCTCCGTCTGCTGCACACCGTCGTAGACAAATTCGGCGGGGGTCCGGTCGGAGTGAACACACTGGCTACCGCGATCGGCGAGGAGCGAGACGTCATCGAGGAGGTGGTGGAGCCCTTCCTGATCCGTCAGGGGTTTCTCCAGCGTACACCGCAGGGGCGGATGATCACCGCGCTCGGCGCGGAGCACCTGGGCGTCGATGTCGCTGGCAGGACCAACCAGCAGGGGCTGTTTTGATCGGATCCCTTGTTGCTGGCCCCCTGTTTCTGGTCGGGATGGCAGGCGCGGAGGGACCCCTGAGCCCGCAGGAGGCGCAGGCCTCCCTTCCGCGGATCCCACTTCAGATCGGCGCGCATGCTCTCGACGCCGAGGTCGCCGATGACCCCTTGGAGCGGCAGATGGGGCTCATGTTTCGCGAGGAGTTGGGTGCGGACGCAGCGATGCTGTTCATCTACCCCGACGAGCGGGAGCGGAGCTTCTGGATGAAGAACACACCGCTCCCGCTCAGCATCGCCTATTTAGATGCCACCGGACTCATCGTCCACATCGCAGACATGCAGCCGCTCGACGTCACCCCGGTGCCGTCTCGACACGCGGTGCGGTTCGCGCTCGAGGTCAACCAGGGCTGGTTCGAGCAGCACGGCGTGACGACCGGACAGCGCCTGGATGGTCTACCGATCGCGGAGTGAGCGGTCCCCGCAGGGTCGGGTCGAGCGGTCCCCGCAGGGTCAGGTCGAGGGGGCCCCGCAGAGTCAGGTCGAGCGGTTCCCGCAGAGTTAACTTGAGCGGTTCCCGCAGAGTTGACTTGAGCGGTTCCCGCAGAGTTAACTTGAGCGGTTCCCGCAGAGTTGACTTGAGCGGTTCCCGCTGGGCCGTGTTGAACAGAAACCTGGAACAGCTTCAGCCCATCGCCGATCGCGCGGCTATGTTGCCACTGCCTCGCGAGGGTGATGAAGCGTGCAGCACACGATCGAGCAGCCGGTGTCAGTGCAGGGTGTCGGCCTCCACACAGGTCAGCCGGTCGGCGTGGAGCTGCTCCCTGCATCCCAGGACACAGGGCTCCTGTTCTCGCGCAGCGATCGGCCCGGGAAGGTCCGCACCCAGATCGACGCGATCCACTCGACGGAGCTGGCGACCTCGATCGGTAACGGAGCGTGGCGGATCGGAACGGTCGAGCATCTGCTGGCGGCGCTCTGCGGGATGGGCATCGACAACGCCGAGATCCGGGTGGATGGGGATGAAGTCCCGGTCCTGGATGGCAGCGCGAGGGAGTGGGTGAGGCTGCTGGTGAGAGCGGGACGTCAGGCCCAGGCTGCGCCGCGGCGCGTTCTGGTCATCGAGCGGACCGTCGAGGTGCACCTCGGACCCCGCCGAGCGCGGCTCTCTCCTTGCGAGCGTCTGGAGATCGCCGCCTGCATCCGCTTCCCCCACCCACAAATCGGCGAGCAGCGGTACGACGTGGCCCTGGAGAACGGCTCCTTCCGTCGTGAGATTGCCTGGGCCCGCACGTTCGGGTTCGAGCGAGATGTGGAAGGCCTGCGCGCGCGGGGATTGATCCAGGGCGGCTCGCTGGAGAACGCGGTGGTCTATGGCCCCGAGGGGGTGCTCAACCCCGAGGGGCTACGCCACCCCGACGAGCCGGTCAGGCACAAGATCCTTGATATGATGGGCGATCTGGCGCTCATCGGTGCGGCGGTTCGGGGGCGCTTCGAGGCCGAGCTACCGGGGCACACCCTCACCCGCGCGCTGCTCACGGAGGTCCTGCGCCAGGGCGCGGGGCGCGTCGTGGCGGAGTACGCCCCGGCTGCTTGACAGCACCTCCCTGAGCCGGCATGTTGAATGCTAGACTCGCTGTCCAATCGGAGTTTCTTCATGCACTGGCGTCCTTCTCCCCGCCCCCGTCCCCGTCCCCAGAAGCCCAAGGGCGTCTGAAGCGCGGGTTCTGAGTTTGACCTGGCGACGCTCGCCAGGCTTCACCCCCGAACAGCATGAGTCTGGTCGATGCGCATCCACCGAACGGGCGAGCCTTCCACCTTGGGGCGGGCCCGCCGTTTGATTGTGCTGCGCTCGGGCCGCTGAAGGGAAGTCGCTTCCAACTCCCGGCGGGAGATTCGCGTCTCGTGGATCTCCACGGAGGCGGGCTCGCACCATCTCCCCCACTGGATAACCTCGTCGGGGCGGCGCGGGCGTGGTCGGAGACGCCGGGGTGGATGGGGTTCCTGGAGCCCACGTCCCCCTGCCACCACGACAAGATCGTCGAGCGTGCCATCTACCTGGAGCAGTGGGCGCCGCTCCTGCCACCTCGCTGTCGGGTGCTGGATCTCGGCGGGGGGATCGGACGGTTCGCGCTGTGGCTGGTGGATCGTGGCTGCGAGGTGGAGCTGGTCGACCCCGATCTGCGGAGCCTGTGGTGGGCCGTCGATCACGCCGTGGGGCGCGCGGGACGGCTCGATGTCCACTGGACCACCGCGGAGCGCCTCCCAGAGCTTCCCCCGGTCGATGTGGTCCTCGCCTGCGAGGTGCTGTGCTACGTCGAGTCGCCTGAGCAGGCGGTGGCCGCAGCCTCGCGTCTGCTCAGGCCGGGGGGCTGGCTGCTGTGCAGCGTGGAGGCCCGCTATGGCTGGGCGCTCGCGCCGGACGTGATCGAGGGGAGCATCGAGGCGTTCCTCACCGATGGCGTCGTGCATGTGCCGGGAGATCGCTGGGTCCGCACCTACACCGCCGAGGCGCTGCGTGCGCTCCTCTCGGGATTCGAGGAGGTCTCGCTTGTGCCCGCGCACTACGCCCACTCAGGGCCGCTCGAGCAGGCCGCAGGCCCGATGTCGCCGGAGGACGCCCTGGCCCTGGAGGCGCGGCTCCGGGAGCACCCGCTGATCGCACCCCTCAACCGCACCTGGATCGCCGCGGCCCGCGCTCCGGGGAGGGAAGTGGGGTAGGAGGCGGGGGTGCGTATTCTCCTGGTCCAGCCCCCGCGCTGCTTCTGGCCCTACACCAGCGAGGGTGACAATTTCCTGCTGCAGCAGGCCCTCCCGGCGCTCGCGGGGGTGCTGCGCGACGCCGGGTTCACCGTGCGGGTCATCGACTGCATGCCGCTGCACATCGGCTGGCGCACGCTGGCCGACGAGGTGCGGCGCTTCGCGCCCGACGTGGTGGGCTGCGGCGAGAACCACGCGCTGTACGCTCGCGAGGCGCTGCGGTTCTTTCGGCTGTGCCGAGAGATGGCCCCGGAGGCGGTGACGGTAGCCGGCGGGGGCCACTTCACCAACCTCGCGCATCGCTACGTGGCGCCGGGCAGCGACATCGACGTGATCTGCGTGGGGGAGGGCGAGCAGACGTTCCTCGAGCTGTGTCACGCCCTCGCCGAGTCCGATCCTGACCTGTCGAAGATCGACGGCATCGTCTGGTGCGACGGCGAAGAGGCGGTGCGCAACCGCGCACGCGCGCTGGTCCACGATCTCGATACGCTGCCGCTGCCCGCCTACGATCTCATGCCGATGGAGCTGTACGGCAAGAGCCGGTACCTGTTCAGTCCGGGCGGCACCACCATCCACCACAGCCGCGGCTGCGTCAGCAAGTGCAGCTTCTGTGCGTGGTGGACCACGATGGCCGACCGCAGCTACGGTCCGGACGGCGCCGTGAAGCTGCGGCCTCGCTGGCGCAGCAAGTCGGTCGATCGCATGATGCAGGAGATCGAGCTGCTGTACTACAAGTACGGAAAGCGCTCGTATGTCTGGGTGGATGAGAGCTGGAACATCGATCCAGACTTCAACGATGCCTTCTCCGAGGCGATGATCGCCTCGGGGATGAAGACGAGCTGGTTCGCGTTCGTGCGGGCCGACTGCCTGGTCCGCGATGAGCGGCGGGGGATCCTGGAGAAGATGGTCCGCGCCGGGCTGAGCCACATCCTCATCGGCGTCGAGCGCGCCGAGGACGAGGCGCTCACGCTGCTCGACAAGCGCTTCTACACCGGCGGAATGGCGGCGCAGGCGCTGGATATCTTCAAGAGGAAGTACCCGCAGGTCTTCGTACAGGCCACGTTCATCGTAGGCGTGCGTGACGAGACCCCCGAGAGCCTCGACCGGCAGCTCGCCATGGCGAAGGCCATCGACATCGACTTCCCTGCGTTCCACCCCATCACCCCGGTCCCGGGCACGCCGATCTACGACGAGGCCATCGCGGAGGGATGGATCACCGAGGGCGACTTCGACGACTTCGACTGGCTGACTCCCGTGCTGGACAGTCGCTACATGGGGCGCGATGAGATCGCCGACGCGCTGTACCAGATGAACAGCGAGCTGGTGAACGTGCCCTGGCTGCTGCGGGGATTGACCAGCCGGGTGCCGTACAAGCGTGACATGTACATCTGGTTCGCCAAGGTCAGCGCGACCATGGCGCTGGAGGCCGTCAAGCAGCGCGTCAACCCCCTCTC
Source organism: uncultured Enterobacterales bacterium (assembly GCA_964464515.1). Lineage (GTDB taxonomy): Bacteria > Myxococcota_A > UBA796 > UBA796 > UBA2385 > CAYXGP01. The sequence continues at coordinate 76,925 of CAYXGP010000001.1, read as the reverse complement.
GGTGGAGCACCACCAGCAGCTCGTCAAGCCGCCCTGGTACGACGGGTAGCTGTACGACGGGTAGCTGTACGACGGGTAGCGCTCACTCGTGGGCGATCGCCTCCAGGGCAGGCTTCAGCTCCCAGCCCGGATCCCACGCGGGCGTGTGGCACTGCCTGCAGATCGCCTCGATCACGCACTCCGGACAGCTGTCTCCGAGCCCCACGATGTTCTCCTTCGTGGGTGCGGCGACGTGCGCGGCCCCCCCACCGTGGCAGCTCTCACAGCCTACCCCCTCATCCACCCGGAAGTCCGCGACGGTCTTCGCTTTGCCGAGCGCCGTCCCGTACCGCTGCGGCGTCGAGTGGCAGCGTATGCAGTTGGGCCCCTCGTCCTCGCCGGGAGCCAGGCGCCCCATCGCTGTGTGGTGTTGCGTCTTGCGCCACCATCGGTGCTCTGCGCGATGACACGACTGGCAGGCCTTCGCCCCCACCGTTTCGCCGTCCTCAAACGCCAGCAGTGGTCGCTCGGCCTCACCGGTCAGCAGCGCGGAGAAGCGGCTCTGCATCTCAGCGTCGGAGAGCTCCTGCGCCGCGAAATGGTCGATGTGCGGAAGGCCCTTGTCTGTGGTGAACCGCACGGAGTGCTCGGCATCGTGGCAGCCCACGCAGGTGCCGAGGGCGGCGTCGTTCACGCCGTCGTGGGGGCCGCTCGGACCGTGGCAGGCCTCGCACGTCACGCCGGCCAGGGGGGAACCGTGGTCACCCACCTGAAAACCTCCGGGGGCGTCCATTCCGGTGACGTGGCAGCCCACGCACTTCAGATCCTGCGCGCGGTCGCGATCGTACAGGGTGTGGTAGGCCAGCGCGTGGTGGGTCAGCGCCCAGCTCCGAAGCTCCTGCGTGTGGCAGGTGCCGCACACGCGGTCTCCCTGGTACCCCGAGAAGTCGGCGAACGGCGTGTCCGGGTGCGAGCGCAGCTTCAGCAGGGCGCCCTGTCCGCGAGCGAACGGCGTAAACGCCTGCGTGATCTCGACCGGGATGCCGCCCTCGGTGATCGGCAGGCCGGGCTCGGGGGCGGCTCCCTCTGGCGCGGGGCGCGCGACGTAGACGCTCGGGGTGGAGCGCGCCGCGACGGCCTGTGAGAAGGACCGCCCGGTGTCGATCACGATGTCGAACCGCGGCGAGTGGTCGGCCTTGAAGGTCGCCAGGTCTGCCGGCTTTGAGGAGCCCACGGCGACGCCGAGCCACGCGAGCGCTCCCTCCGAGGCCAGCGCGTTCACCTCGGGCATCACCGCCCAGCAGTGGGGGCAGGTGGGCGAGAAGTAGAACAGCGCGGTCGGCCCGGTGATCTTCTTCGCGATCTCTGCGGGGAGCGAGAGCACGACCGGGGAGATCGGCGCGATGGCCTCCGCGGTACCCTCTGCCGGTGTCCCGGCGGTCCATCCGGGGATGGTCGGGTGGGGGGCGGCCCCGACTGTCAGCGAGAGCAACAGCAGCAGCGACATGGTTCGGTTCTAACGCGGAGGAGCGGACCCAGCGGTCGGCAGCTCGGTGGAGAGCCCCCAGGTCAGGCGCAGCCGGCGCAGGACGTGATCTCCCGGCATCGCCAGCCAGGCGGTCTCAAGCGCGTCGATCGCCTCGGTCTGCGCGCCGTCGGCGGCCAGTACGTCCACCGACGCCTCGATCACCTTGGGCTCCAGGGGGCGGGTACGGATCGCCTGGCGCGCGATCTCTGCGCCGCCGGTGACGCGGTAGTCGGCGTAGACCCGAAGCATGCCCACCAGCGCTCGGACGCTGTCCGGAGAGAGGGTGAGCACCTGCCGGAAGCTCTCCAGGGCGTCCGCGGGTCGCCCCCCGCGGTAGCTCGCCACAACGAGCGGGAGGTGCGCCCCCGGCGAGCGCGGGGGGTCCATCGCACGCCGCAGCGCGACGGTCAGATCGCCGGGCTCGGTCAGCACCAGACTGTCTACGATGCGCTCGACCAGCGGGAGGTAGCGATCTGAGATGTCCGCGACCGACTGGAACTGCAGGCGATGCTCATAGGCGCCGCGGGTCACAACCACCGCGTCGATCTGCTGTTGCTCACCGGAGAGATCGAAGCGTAGTCGCAGGCGGCAGGCCGGCTCCCCGTCGATCTCGATGAGCTCTTGCGAGAGCAGCGTCAGCTCGCGATCGCCCGTGGCGAGGCGCGCTCGCAGCGCCTCCGCGGCCGCCACGGCCGTGATCGGTCGGGGGTGGATGGTCGTCGTCACCGAAACCGTCGCGCGGAACGTCGGGGAGAACCAGCCGCGCTCATTGGCGAAGGTCCACCCCTCCCGCCAGTACTCCGGGCGCTCCACCTGCCAGCCCCGGGCGTCGTGCCGGGTCAGCGGCACCAGATTCGGACCGGCCGCGAACAGGAATCCGCTGATCGCGAGCATCGCACCCACGATCCCCCAGCGCAGCCGCCGGTTGCGGCCGCCAGCGCCGGAGAGGGCCTCCGGCTCCAGGATGGTCATCAGGACGATGCCGCCGATCAGCCCTCCCAGGTGGCTCCAATTGTCGACGTTCTCGGCCTGCAGGCCCGACAGGATGGAGATGCACAGGTACGGGAACAGCGCCCAGCCGAAGTACTTGCGCGCGGTCTCCGGGATGGCCTCCCAGTGCTTCCACCCCAGGATGACCGTGGCGGCGAGCAGGCCGAAGTCTCCACCGCTCGCGCCCAGGCTGGTCCGCTCGGGCGCCATCGCCATCGACAGCAGGCCCCCGCTGAACACGCTGCCGGCGAACAACAGCGCGAGGTTCCGGCGGCCCACGGCCCGCTCCAGGTGGTAGCCGGTGTAGGCGAGAAAGCAGAGATTGAACAGCAGGTGGGAAAGGTCTACGTGGAGCAGCCCGTAGCTCAGCAGGCGCCAGACCTCTCCCTGCTCGAGGATGGCCGAGGCGGAGTTGGTGGCGTGCTCCTGGAGCCACCCCCGCACCTGTGGGTTCCAGCTCGACAGGTAGACGCGGGCCTGGAACCCCACGAGGATGGCGGTGACCAGAGGGACACCCGGTCGCGTCAGGTTGCGGCGGAAGGTCCTCCTGCGGGGATCGGCCAGGGCCTTGAACAGCTCCAGGCTGCCGGCCATGCGAAAATCGCTCCCGGTGACCACCTCGAACCGCACCAGCGTCCGCTCCCCGATCTCCCCGTCGCGGATCCGCTGCTCGAAGTCCTCGTACGTCATCCGCTGGATGTGGCTCCGGCGCTTGATCTCGACCAGCACTGGACCTCCGGACTGGCCGCATCCCAGACCGGGCGCGCCGCGGACCCGCGTAGCGTAGCGCGGCGTCGTCGGCTTAGACTCCCGACAGCGCTGGATGTGCCCACGATGCCGGACGGCTTTTCGAATCCTGAGATCCGCACACCGATCCCGGGGCCTCGCTCGCGGGCCTGGGTCGATCGCCTCGCGCGCCATGAGTGCCCGGCCATCACCGCTCGCCGCGCGCGGCGGGCGTCCGCGCTGGGCACCGCAGATGACGATCCGGTGGTCTTCGAGCGCGCGCGCGGCGCCAACATCGTCTGTGTCGACGGCAACGTCCTGGTCGATATGACCGCGGGGTTCGGCGTGGCCGCCGTGGGGCACCGCCACCCGGCGGTGGTGGCGGCGGTGAAGGCGCAGGCAGACCGCCTGCTCCACGCCATGGGCGACGCCCACCCGGATACGCAGCGCATCACGCTGCTGGAGCTGCTCGCGGAGCGGACGGGCTTTGACAAGGCCATCCTCGGGTCGAGCGGGTCCGACGCGGTGGAGGCGGCGCTGAAGACCGCGCGTATCGCCACGGGGCGCGACGGCGTGGTGTCGTTCAGCGGCGCCTACCACGGGCTGTCGTATGGCGCGCTGACCGCGACGGCGTACCATCGCGCGGCGTTCCGCGGCCCATTCGCCGCTCAGCTCGGCGGGCACTCGCGGGTGGCTCCGTTCGGCGGCTCCGTCCCGGATCTGTCGGGCGTCGGAGCGGTGATCGTCGAGCCGATCCAAGGGCGCGGAGGGATGCGCGCCCCGCCTCCGGGCTGGCTGGCGGAGCTGCGGTCGCGCTGCAGGGCGGCAGGTGCGCTGCTCATCTTCGACGAGATCTTCACGGGCTTCGGGCGCACGGGGGAGTGGTTCCGCTTCCAGGAAATCGGGGTGACCCCGGACATCCTCTGCGTGGGCAAGGCGATGGCGGGGGGGATGCCGCTGTCGGCCTGCCTGGGAACCTCCGCGGTGATGGACGCCTGGGGAGCCAGCCGCGGCGAGGCCATCCACACCCAGACCTTCCTGGGACACCCGCCGGGCTGCGCCGCTGCGCTCGCGGCGATCCCCGTGCTCGGGGAGCTGATCGCGCCGGCTCGCGCGCTGGGTGCGTGGCTACGCGGGGAGCTCCAGGCGCGAGGGTGGGGCGTTCGCGGAGCTGGCCTGATGCTCGGTGTCGAGGTCCCGGAGCCGCTCAGGGTCAGCCGCGCGCTGCTTCAGCGGGGGTACCTGGCCCTCCCTGCTGGTGAAGACACGCCGGTGCTGGGCATCACCCCGCCTCTGGTGATCACCCGATCGCAGCTCGAGGGGTTCCTGGAGGCTCTCGACGCGGTCTGCCCGCCGGGACCAGGACGATGAAGGGGATCTCCAAAGAAGCGCGCCGCATCCACGCTGGCGCTCCGCTGATCGACCTCCACTGTGATCTCCTGTTGACGAGTTTCTTCCTGCGATGGAATTGGCAGCGTCGGCATCGCCGGAACCCGCTGCCGGGAGCGGCCCTGATGGGGCACTGCGATCTGCCTCGGCTTCGGGAGGGTGGGGTGGGGTGCCTCGCCCTGGGGCTGGTGGAGAGCCCGCTCCGGCGTCGCTCCGGCCCCGCGGCCATCGTCCGCGACCTCGATCGACTCGATCGCATCATCGCGGGCGCCCCGGGGGAGCTGGTGCTGACGCGCCGTCCCCAGGAGATCCGCGCCGCGCGCGCCGCGGGGCGCATCGCGGTGTTCACGGGGCTGGAGGGCGCGCACGCGCTAAACGGGGAGCTCGATCGGCTCGCGGAATTCCGAGATCGGGGGCTCGGCTATGTCGGGCTGGTTCACTTCACGGCCAACAAGGCCTGTCGGCCGATGGTGGGGTGGGGCGCGGATCGAGAGGCGGGCCTCACCGACCATGGGCGCAGCCTGATCGCTGAGTTGGAGCGCCTCGGGATCGTGATCGATGTCGCGCACGTCTCCCGCGGCGGGGTGCTGGAGGTCTGTCAGCGCGTCAAGGCGCCCGTGATCTGCTCGCACACCGCCTGCACCGCGGTTCATCCCAGCCCCCGCGGGATCGGCGACGACGAGATCAAGGCCATCGCCGGCACCGGCGGGGTGATCGGAGTGATCTTCGTCACGCCGTTCATCGGCCCCGGCGGGGTAGAGGCCGTCGCCGAGCACCTCCATCACATCCGGCGCCTCGTGGGGGCCGCGCACTGCGCCATCGGCACGGACTGGGAGGGTTGGGCGCTCTACCCCCGCGATCTCGACTCCGCCGAGAAGCTGCCGGTGCTCACCGACGCACTCCTCCGACGTGGCTGGACCCCCGAGGAGATCCAGGGCGCTTACGGAGAGAACTTTCTACGCGTGCTGGCGCACGCTCAGGCGCTGGCGAGCACCTGAGCGTTGGGCCGGAGCGCTCGGAACGTCGGCTACGCCCAGGCGCGGCCGCGCTCGTTGGGCTTGATCGGCCCGCGGATCCCGCTCATGTCGCGGAGGCGGGTGAGGGCCTCTCGCTCGATCTGACGGACGCGCTCGCGGGAGAGGCCCATCTCCTTTCCGACCTCGGACAGGGTGCGGAACTCGCCGTCCTTCAGGCCATAGCGACGGGTGAGCACGAACCGCTGCCGCTCGGTGAGCAGCTCATGGAACGCCATCTCCATGCGGTTGAGCTCCTGGGTCTGGATGGCCTCGATGTCGGGCTGCGGAGCGGTCTCGTCTGACAGGAAGCGGTCCAGCGGGCGGGGCCGGGGGCCGTCGTCGATGGGCTGCTCCAGGGAGATCGTGTTGCCCTGGGACAGCAGCAGCTCGGCGCGCTCCTTATCGATGCCCACCTCTTGCGCGAGGTCCGCGGTGGTGTACTCGTGGCCCACGCTCTCGAAGCGCTTCATGGCCTTGCGGAGGTTGCGGGTCTGCTCGACGGCGCAGCCGGGCAGGCGCACGGGGCGCCCGGTGTGGTCGATGGCGCGGGTCATCTGCGCGCGAACCCACCAGCGGGCGTAGGTAGAGAAGCGGATGCCGCGGTCGGGATCGAAGCGCTTGGCTGCGCGAAGGAGGCCGATGTAGCCCTCCTGAACCAGATCCTCTTCGTCCATGAAGGGGCCGGCCAGCTTGCGGGCCTCACCGTGGGCGATGCGGCGACCGGACATGGCGAGGCGCCAGCGGAGGTTCTCGGCCTCGGCCCAGGCCCGGCTGGCCTGACGGGCGTCGAGGCGCAGATCGGCGTCGCGCCGCGCTGCCTGCACCGTGACCTTGACGGCTTCCTCCAGGCGATCGACGGCGCCCGCGCGGGTCCGCTCGGCGCGATCGGGTCGCCGCATGAGGATACGATCCGCCTCGGGGATCCCCGCGACTGCGGCCCGGGCCTCTTGCTCGGCGCGACGGATCGCGCGGGCCATGATCTTCTCTTCTTCGGCGCTGAGCCGTTCGGAGAAACCCCAGTCGTCGGAGGTGGAGCGGCGGAGCTGAGAAAGCGACATATGGATGGACTCCTTACGGCGGGAACGAAAGAAGGTGGGTCCTGAAATCTGGCGGGGTGGGTCTGCGTCTGCTTTGTGGCGTGCCGGGTGGCGTGCCGGAACTACATTCCGACGCTGTCTCCGCTTCCATCTGGGCCTGGTGGCGAGGTGGCTCCGCACGATCCGCGACACCCCGAGAGCTCGCTCTCTGGTGAAGGGTGGCTGGAGACCAGGTGGCTTTTTCAGTGGAAGGGGCGACCGGGTCGGATTACGAGGGCTCCTTGACGACAGGCGAGACCGCTTCGGGATTTGACCCTAGACGGGGTTGGATGTCAATCCCGAGTTTCGGGTCGTCGAGTGGTTTTTTGGCGGGTGACAATCACCGACGGTTCGGCTCTTGTCTTGTCAATGGCCGCTCGTAGGCTCTGGACAGTTCCAGCACTTGCAATGTCAAGACTGGTTGGAATGTCAGGACGGGTGATGTTGGTGGCTCAGGGGATGTCTGAAACGCAACCCCACCGGCTAACCCGATGCCATAGCCACACCAGCGGAATTCCACGCGTCTACGATGATAGGCTGCGCAGGCGGTCTTCAGCATGGAGAGGACATCATGAAGGGGCTCTTGATCGGACTGGCCATCGCGGCCGGGTGCAAAGGCGATTCCACGATCTCGACGGGGACTGGGACCGCGGGGGCCACGGGGACGGAGGCCTGCGCCTCTGACTCGACCTGCCCAGACGGCAGCATCTGCGAGGACGGCGAGTGCATCGCCGGGGATCGCAACAACAGCCTGGAGGAGGCGGAGACCCTGCTGTGGGACACCTCCACCGAGGGGTTCATCAACCCCGATGGAGACATCGACTACTTCATATTCAGCGCCAGTGGAGGGGAGTTCGTCCGCATCTCGACCTACCACGAGTTCGACGACGGAGACACGGTGCTGACGCTGCGAGATGCCGCTGGCAAGGTGGTCGCGGCGTCCGACAACTACCCGACCGGTGGATCGGTCAGCAACTACGACTCCGTGCTCTACGCCTATCTGGTCGAGGGTGGTGACTACTCCATCGTCGTCGAGGACATCGGCACCTACTACTCGGGCGGGGACGCCGAGGGCGACCCCGACTATTCGTATGCCTTGACATTGGAAGAGTGGGGGGCACACACCATCCCCACGGACAGCGTCGAATACCCGAGCTGGACCTACGCCCCGGAGAGCGCCGGCTCCTACTCGGCGGGCGGCGCCCTCATCGAGTCAGCGGACACCGTCCACTATGTGCAGGTATCGATGACGCTGTCCGACATCGATCTGTACATCTACGGCATGGCTGATCTCGGCAACAGCGAGGCCCAACCCCGCGTGCGACTGCTCGACACCGCAGGGCAGGTGTACCTCGATCGCAGCGGCCTGGGCCCGGACGGCTGGGCGCGGTATCCCGGTCTGCCCCTGGGCGAGTACCTGATGGAGCTGTCCGATGCCACGGGCGCAGGCGGCGACAACCACTGGTTCTTCACCTTCTTCAACCCCAGCGAGTCCAGCGGGGTCTACACCATCGAGCAGGAGGGTAACGACGCCCTGGAGGAGGCGCAGGCCCTCGAGATGGTGGAGCAGAGCTCGGATGACGGCTCGCTCTACATGGTTGAGAGCGTCCAGGGATCGGCGCACAGCTCCGAGGACGACGACTGGTTCGCGATCACCGCGCCCTACTCGGAGGGCGGGAATTGGATCGGGATCTGCCTCAACTCCGCGCTCTACGGCTCCCTCTACGCGCCCACCGTCGAGGTCTACGATGCCACGGGTGAGCTGCTCGGCTCCGCCGAGGGGAGCATGATCGGCAATCCAAACACCTACCTCGACGGCCTGGATGTCTCCTCGCCCGGGACCTACTACGCGCGGGTGGTCGGACCGACGGAGAAGGGCACCGGGGGAGTCGGCTACTGGTGGCAGGCCACGTTCTACGTCGCCAGTTGGGACGCCTCCGGCTACGGCTGCCCGTAGGCCCCCTGGCCCCTGGGACCTACCCCCCCAACGTGGCGGTGATGCGGTCGAGGACCTCCCGATGCCGCGACGGGGTGAGCTTCGACAGCTCCTTCCGCGCGGTCCACACCTCGTAGACCACCCGCTGACGGCCCCGTGGGAGCGCCCCGGTGGCGTGGATCCGTGCGGCCAGTCGCCGGGCGCGCTCCGGATCCGGGTCGCGGGTGAGCTCCAGCCACGCGCGGCCCACCGCCGGATCGGCCTCCACGGCCTGACACACCGCGAGGTTGGCGCGATGGGTGGCGGCGTGGTCGGCGAGGAGCTCTCCCGATGGGGTGTCGCTCTCGCTGTCGAGCGCGCCCGAGACGGCGGCCAGGTCTTCGGCGAACTGCCAGGCCAGGCCGGTGTGCCGCCCGTAGCGGCCCAGCGCTGTGATCACCCGGTTGTCGGCGCGGGCCAGGCGCGCCCCGGCCCGGCACGCGAAGGCGAAGACCGCGCCCGAGCGATCGTCGGCCAGCTCGATGGCCTCACCGACCGTCGGGCAGCGACCCCCCAGGCTCTGGGCCAGCGCTCGCCCCTCGCCGATCTCGCGCATCGCCTCCAGTAGATCACCGATGATCTCGGGCGCGGGTGCGTGGCGCGCCAGCTCCAGCGCGCGCAGTGACATGTGGTTCCCGCCCAACACGCCCATCGCGCTGCTGATCAGCCGGCGCGCGGCGCGTCGTCGTCGTCCGCCCTGCCGGCCGAGGGCTGCGTCGTGCAGCACGATCGCCAGGTGGAGCGCCTCCGCGGCGACGGCGACGTGCTCGGTGGCCTCGAGCATCTCCTCGGGGCTGCGATCGGGGAGGTGCGCGGCCCGCGCTGACAGGAGCACGAGGATTGGACGGATGCGGGGGACCCCCGGGGCCAGGTAGCGGTCGGGGCTGAAACCCGGCGGCGCGCCGTCACCAGACGTGAGATCGCGGAGCGCGTCGTCGAGCTGTCCCAGGAACTCCACCGCCTCGACGGTGAGGTGCTCGGGGTCGAGGTGCGGGGCGCGACGACGGGGGGAGCGCACGAGAGCGTTCCGGGGTCAGAGGTTCCAGCACCGGGCCAGGGGGATGCGCCGTCCGGTGCCGAAGGCGCGGGAGCTGACCCGAAGGCCGGGGGCGGCTTGCCAGCGCTTGTGCTCTGCTCGCCGGAGCAGATCGAGGACGCGCTGGACTGTCTGGGGGTCGTGCCGGGCGTTCAGCTCGGACACAGGACACCGCTGCACTACGTAACCCTCCAGGATGGCATCGAGAACCGGGTAGGGCGGCAGGGAGTCTTCGTCCTTCTGATCCGGCGCCAGCTCCGCCGACGGGGGCTTGTCGAGGATGGCGCGCGGGATGATCTCCGCGTCGCGGTTGAGGTGCTCACAGACAGCGTACACCTCTGTCTTGAACAGATCGGAGATCACCGCCAAGCCCCCGTTCATGTCTCCGTACAGCGTGCAGTACCCCACCCCCAGCTCGCTCTTGTTGCCGGTGGTGAGCAGCAGCCGACGGAACTTGTTGGAGAGCGCCATCAGCACCGTGCCGCGCGCGCGGGCCTGGAGGTTCTCCTCGGTGACGTCGGGCGCGACGTCCGCGAAGCTCAGGGCCAGCGCCGCTTCGAAGGCGCGATGGATGCCGCAGATGTCGATGAGCTGAAACGGTGTGCCCAGGCGGCGGGCCAGCTCCCGCGCGTCCGAGACCGAGCCCTCCGAGGAGAAGGGACCCGGCATTCCCACCGTCAGGACGTTCGATGGCCCGAGCGCCTGGGCGGCGAGCGCGGCCACCAGCGCGGAGTCCACCCCGCCCGACAGCCCCCCCACCCCCCCCGTGAAAACGCAGCGCGCGGCGGAGTAGGCGATGCCCAAGCGGAGCGCCGCTGCGACCTCGGCGGAGAAGGACGGGGTGCGGAGCGCGCGGGGAGGCGCGGTGAGATCTACCGCCACATGCGCTGGCGCGAACGCGGGGCCCTGCGCTCGCAGCGCTCCGTCGGCGGTGAGCGCCAGGCTGTCGCCGTCGAACAGGAGCTCGTCGTTACCGCCCACCGCGTTGCAGTACAGCAGCGGCGCCCCGGCCTGCGCCGCGCGGCGGCGCAGGAGCGCCAGGCGATCGGCGGACTTGCCCGCGTGGAACGGGCTGGCTGAGAGGTTCACGAGGAGGTCGCAGCCGCTCAGCTTCGCCACGGGATCTGCGGTGTAGCGATCGTCGCCGGCGTCCCAGATGTCCTCACAGATGGTGACCCCGAGGGTCAGGCCGTCCACCCGCACCGGCCGCGGGTGCTGCTCGGGGACGAACCAGCGGGCCTCGTCGAAGACGTCGTAGGTCGGCAGGCGGCTCTTGTGGACCACCGCGTGGACGCGACCGCCGGAGGCGACTACCGCAGACGAGCGCAGCCCTCGTTCGTCGCGCCACGGGGTGCCGAAGATGGCGATCTCGCCTTCGCGTGTCTCCTGCGCCAGATCACGCGCGGCATGCATACAGGCCGTGGTCAGCTCGGGACGTTCGAGCAGATCGCGCGGCGGATATCCGCACAGCGCCAGCTCCGGCAGGACCGAGAGGCGGTGTCCGCCCCGGCGGGCGGTCTCCAGCACGGCGCGGCAGCGGGCGACGTTGCCCTGCACATCCCCCACGATCGGGGAGATCTGCCCCAGGAGTGCTTTCATGGGTCGGGCAGGGAGCGGATCAGTAGAGGAGCGGATCAGTATCCGCCGGTCTCCTTCCAGGCGCCAGAGCTGGCCCAGCCCATCAGCGCCACACCCGACAGGAACATCACCACGGCCGCGAAGCCCTCGTTGAAGATCTGCAGGTTGTCGATGCCGTCGTAGCCCAGGGTGCCGAAGAGCGTGGCGGTGGCGCCGCCGGCCATCCCAAAGCCTCCGCTCACCGCGGTCAGAACGCCGGTTCCGGCCAGCAGGCCGCCGACCAGCCAGGCCATCGTTCGGTTCATGACAGCTCCAGATGTTGGCGAGGGCTTCATCACTTCACGTGCAGCCCCGCGTGGACGGGCACGGGTAACTCGGAATACGCCCCTTGTGCACTCTCCCGTAGGAGGCACCATGCCCGAGGCGTTCATCATCGACGCGGTGCGGACGCCGATCGGCCGCCGCAATGGGGGGCTCGCAGGTGTGCGCGCCGACGAACTGGCGGCCCACCCCATCGCCGAATTGATGCGGCGGGTGGGCGCACCGCCGGAGCTGATCGACGATGTGGTGATGGGCTGCGTCACCCAGGTCGGTGAGCAGGGCCTCAACATCGCGCGGAACGCCGCGATCATCGCCGGCCTGCCGTTCGGCGTCACCGGCACGAGCGTGAACCGCATGTGCGGCTCCTCCCAGCAGGCGCTCAATTTCGCAGCGATGGGAGTCGCCAGCGGCCACCAGGATCTGGTCATCGCCGCGGGGGTCGAGAGCATGTCCCGCGTCGAGATGGCGTCGGATATGTTCTACCGCGGCGAGATGGTCCGTCCGTCGCCAAAGCTCGACTGGCGCACCACCTTCGTCCCGCAGGGCACGTCGGCGGAGCTGGTGGCGAAGCGGTTCGGTCTCAGCCGCGAGGAGCTGGACGCCTTCTCGTACGAGAGCCACCGCCGGGCCGGCGCCGCCGCCGACGACGACCGCTTCGCGCGCGAGGTCGCGCCGGTGACCACCGAGGCGGGCACCGTGTCGCGCGACGAGGGGATACGCCGCGACACCTCCGTCGAGAAGCTCGCAGGGCTGCGCCCCGCGTTCGCCGAGGACGGCTGCATCACCGCCGGCTCGTCGTCGCAGATCTCCGACGGGGCCTGCGCCGTCCTGCTGGCCTCCCAGCGGGCTGTCGAGACGCACGGGCTCCGGCCCCGGGCGCGGGTGGTCAGCATGGCTACCGCCGGCGTTGATCCGACCATCATGCTGACCGCGCCCATCCCCGCCAGCCGTCGCGCTCTGGAGCGCGCGGGCCTGGGCATCGGAGACATCGACGCGGTGGAGATCAACGAGGCGTTCGCTTCGGTCGCGCTGGGCTGCGGTCGGGAGCTGGGCCTCGACTGGGAGCGCACAAACGTCTTCGGGGGGGCGATCGCTCTCGGACATCCCCTCGGCGCCTCTGGCGTGCGCCTCATCACCACCCTGCTCAACGTCCTCGAGCAGGGCGACGGCCGGTTCGGCCTCAGCACGATGTGCATCGGCTTCGGCCAGGGCATCGCCACGGTGATCGATCGCGAGATCTACTGCTGATCCGGGGTCAACCTCGATGTCGAGTGCGGTGCAGATCCCCGCGTTGTTGTTGGGCTCCCAGGGGCCGCTGCCGTTCGCAGGGCATCTGCGGACGGTCGTGCGGGGGAGCCAGGCGGCGCTGTGGATCGCCGGTCGGGTCGGAGAGTCCGACGAGCCTGTCATCCAGCGCTACGACCGGGCCATGGAGGTGCAGACCGCTCTGCGCGGACTCGCCGAGGGTTCCTGGGCGGGGAGCGATCGACACGGGCTGCTCCGAGGAGCCTGGGAGATCCTCTCCGGGCTTCCCGTCCCTACCTTGTCGCTGCTGCTGGTGGCGGTGGACGCTCGCGGGGTCGGCCTCTCAGGCGTGGGGCTCAGCGGGGTGTTTGGTTGGTTCGACAGAGAGCGGACGCCGATCGTCGAGTCTGAGCATCCGCTGCTCGGCCCCCCAGGTCTCCCCGAGTCCCTTCCGGGGGTGCTGACCCTGACCCGCTCGCCGGAGCGGGTCATCGGGCGTCCGTGGGAGATGCGAAGAGAGCCTCCGCGTACGCTCGATGCGCTCAAGCACGCCTGCGGGGAGCGCCCATGACCGGTCCGGAGAGCCTGACCGATCTGGAGCTCCTCCAGCTCGATCCCCGCCGCGATCTGGACCGCTTCCGCGACGCGCTCTCCGCGCGCCTGCGCGCCGGCATCGACTGCACAGCGCTCGTCCGCTCCCTGGCCGATCGCGATCCGGTCGCCCTCGTGGAGCTGCTGGTGGGGCCGCGGGCGGAGCGCAGCGCGGCGATGGTGCGCCTGGCGCTGGGGGCGGCCCCCACGCTGGAGAAGAGCCTCGCCCCCAACGGGCTCTATCGGCGCCTGTACGAGCTGGCGGAGGACTCACGCTCAGACGTCCTCGATGTCGCCATCACCCGTCACCCGCGCGCCGTCTGGGTGGTGGGGTTGTCCCGCCGGGTGGAGGGCGAGGGCGCTGGACTGCGTCACCTGCGGTTCCTCGACGCCCCCGAAGACCTGTTCACCGTGGCGCTGGCCTATGGGCAGGCCGGCCACATCCGGGCCCTCTGTCGAGTCGCCGAGGAGGACGCTCGTCTGGAGATGCTGTGGGTGCTGGCCGCCCTGGGCAGGCGGGAGCTGTTAGCGGTGGCGGCCGGTCGACTGCTCGATCGCAATCCCTCTGCGCCGGTCGTCGCGACGCTCGCCGCGACCTGGGGCCCTGGCTGTGAGGCACTCGTCTGCCGGATGATCCCCGAGATCCGAACCGCCTCCGCGGCGCATGCGCTGGAGCCGATGTTGGCTCACCTTCCCCTCGCCCGCGAACTGCTCCGGGCGCACCTCGCCCATCTCACGAGATGAGCCTGAACACGAGATGAGCCCGAAGATGAGATGGAGATGACCCACCCTGTGATCTGTCGCCTCTGCGGGGGCCGCTGTGGACTGCTCGCGGAGGTCGCGGATGGGCGCATCACCGCGCTCACCGGCGACCCCTCCGATCCCATCTCTGGGGGCTTCATCTGCGAGACCGCTCGCTCGTCTCCCGCGGCCCTCCAGGCTGAAGGACGCATCACCCGGCCGCTCCAGCGGGTGGACGGTCGGCTGGAGCCCGCCACATGGGCCGACGCCGTGGCGGACATCGGCGGTCGCCTCAAGGCGCTCCGCCGTCGCTCCGGGGCGCGCTCGATCGGTCTCCACCTCGACGCCGCTGCCTCGCGCTCCAGCGCGGATCTGCTGCGGGCGCTCGCGTTCGCGATGGCGACGGGGACGCCCTCGGTGTTCAGCGCCGCGGCGTCGCTCAGCTCTCCGCGCCTGCGGATGACAGAGCTGATGCTCGGTCACCCCATCCCGCTGATGTCGGATCTGGGCCGTGCTCACCACGTCGTCCTCCTGGGGGGAGATCAGCGGAGCCTCGACTGGGGGCCGGACAATGCTGGGATGCTCCACGAGTCATTGCTGATGCACTCGCGGCGCACCAAGGGCACGCGGGTCGTGGTGGTCGACCCGCGTCGGACCCCACTGGCGGATGCGCTCGATCAGCACCTGCCCATCCTCCCCGGAACCGAGGTGTTCCTGCTGCTGGGCATGCTCTCGGCGGCGGTGAGCGGGGGGTGGATCGACCGGCAGTACACAGACAAGTACACGCGGAATCATGCTCGCCTGCCTGAGCTGCTGGCGCCGTGGAGCGTCGCGCGCTGTGCGGAGATCTGCGGCCTGGAGACCGCTCAGCTCTCCGGCATGGCGCTGAAGTTCTGTCGCGCGGCGATGGCGGTGGTCCACCCGGGGCGGGCGACGTTCGCGGGGCCGCACTCCAGCGTGGCGGCCTGGGCGTGGCTGACCCTCCACGCGGTGACGGCCAACCTGCTCCGCCCGGGCGGTCTCTACGAGAACCAACCGGTCATCGATCTCCACCCACTGTTCGCGGCGATTCCCGCGGCCGGCGCGCCGCGCACCCGCGTCTCAGGGGTGCCGCTCACCCACCTGCAGGCCCCCGATCACCTGCTCGCCGACGAGATCCTCGTGCCGGGCGAGGGCCAGGTCCGCGCCCTGATCGCCGTGGGCAGCGGCCCGGGTCCGCTGCTCACCGAGCGCGACGTGGAGGCGCTGTCGCGCCTTGAGCTCCTCGTCTGCCTGGCCGGGCACCCCAGCGCCGTGACCGAGCGGGCGCACTGGGTGCTGCCGATCTGCCACCCGTGGGAGCGCGCCGAGCTGCAGCTCCTCGAACTCCCTGTGCTCCCGCGGCGGTCGATGGGGTGGTCACCCGCGCTGGTGGCGCCGGTCGGTGAGGCCCGCACGGCTGAGTCTGTCCTGCGGGAGCTGCTCGGGGTGGTCTCGCCCGGCCTGAGCGGCTCGGCGTGGGGGCGCCACTTCACGCTGCTGGGTCGCTGGCTGGCTGGCGCCGATCTGGACGCGCTCCACGACCGCGCGTTGAGCTGGCTGCTGGAGGAGGGAGAGGACCCGCGAAAGCCGCCGTTCCGGGTGGATCGCGGCGAGACCGATCGCGCCGGCTGGCAGATCGGTCACGAAGACGGGCGGATCGATCTGCTGCCCGAGCCGGTGGCGCCGCTGCTCGCAGCCCTGACCCAGCCGGCAGCTCCGCCTGGTCAGCCCCTGCGCCTGCGCTGCTCGACTGGCTGGCGCCGCGCAGCGCGCTGGAGCACGCCGGAAGCGCCGGTGCTGCGGGTGCA
Source organism: uncultured Enterobacterales bacterium (assembly GCA_964464515.1). GTDB lineage: Bacteria > Myxococcota_A > UBA796 > UBA796 > UBA2385 > CAYXGP01. The sequence continues at coordinate 60,905 of CAYXGP010000001.1, read as the reverse complement.
TCCGGAGCAGGGCTTCGCCGATGGCGTGGCGGCGCGTCTGTCGACGCCCTGCGGCGCGGTGGATGTCCAGATCCGGGTGGACGCCACCCTGCGACCAGACGCCGTCGATCTGGAGGCGGCGGGCCTGCCGACGCTCACCCGACCACCCGAGCAGCGCGACCCGCTCACGGGCGTCGCCGCCATGGATGGCATCCCGGCATCTCTTGGGCCGCGGACAGGCGCTACTCGTTCGTGAGCTCCAGTGAGCTGGACAGATCCTCTTCGTCGGTGTCGGCCACCTCGTAGTCGGATGGCTCGGCATGCCAGTTGGTGCCGGGCAGCTTGGGCAGGCCGGAGAAGGGGCGGTCTTCTGTGAGCTGCGCGCGGGCGTAGGTGACCGCCGAGAAGAGCTGTAGCCCCCCCGAGACGCCGTTTGAGCTGCGCCCGATGCCGTCGGACGGGAGGCGAAGGGAGGCGCTGATGGTGCTGCGATTGATGTTGAGAGAGCCGGTGCGGAGCAGCCGGCGGTAGTCGGCCGCGACCGCGCCGCCGACCTTCGCGAAGACGCTGGTGGAGAGTCGGTAGGCGCACTGGTTGTGCAGCGCCGCCGCCTCTTCGTTGCTGCTCACCCGGTAGACGAGCAGCGTGGGGCCGGGGGGCTCGGTCGCCAGCACCGGATGGCCGTTCTCCCAGTTGATTGTGTAGATGGCGGGGCGGACGTAGAACCCACGGCGGCTGGCCTGGACGTTGCCGGCTTCGATGATCGGCTCGTGGCCCCGCGTCGTGAGCTGACGGCCGAAGCGGCGGTAGCGAACCCGGTGGTTCTCGGAGATGAGCGGTCCCATGAACGTGCCGGCGGCGAGGGCGTAGTCGATGGCCAGGCTGGCGGTGCGCTGCGTCAGCATCTCGATGAAGCGCGGGTAGATGTCTGCGGTGACGACTACCCGACCGGTGGAGTTGTAGCGCTGACCGGCTGTCAGGAACGCCCCGACGATCACCTCGTACACCGCGCGATCCAGCTCGGCCTCGCTGGTGACGATGGCGATGCCCTTGCCGCCGCAGTGGAGGGCGATGGGGAGCTCTGGCCGATCGGCGGTCAGCTGCTGGATGGCGACCGCCGTGGCGAAGCTGCCGTTGAACAGCAGCGCGTCGAGGCCCGGGTGCTGGACCAGGCGGTTGCCGATGACCGTGCCAGGACCCTGTACGAGGTTGTAGACGCCGCGGGTGAGGCCGGAGGTGCGATCCCACAGCTCCGCGACGGCCTGGCCTACCCCAGGGGTGAACTTGCTGGGCTTCACCACCACGGCGTTGCCAGCGATCATCGCGGTCGTCGCCTGGGTGACGTGGTGGCGCAGGGGGGAACAGTAGGGCGTGAGGACGCCGACGACCCCCCGCGGCCGCCGATCGCTTCGGGCGGTGCTGCCCTCGAGGGTCCGGGGCGCGAGCGCTCCCGCCGCTTGATCGATCAGGAGCGTCACGGCGCGGGTGGTGGTGATCACCTCCTGGCGTGCTTCCCACAGCGGCTTGCCGGTCTCTCGGGAGATCAGGCGGGCCAGGCGGTCCTGGAATCGCTTGAGCTGATCGCGGAACCGGGTGACCACATCCAGACGCTCGGAGAGCGACACCTGGCCCCAGACCCGCGCTCCCAGCTTGGCGTAGTCCAGCGCCTCATCGACGGAGTTCTCGGAGAAGGGGAAGCGTCCGAGGACGTCCTCGCGGTCTCCGGGATTGACCCCGTTGATGTAGCCGTCTACGCTCTCGGGTTTGAAGAACGACCCGTAGACATAGTCGCCCTTGCGCACGAGACGATGTCTGCTGACGTCCACGTCCCTTCCATGGATGGGGAGGAGAACGGGGGAGGGGTTGTGATGGACCGCGCTAGCCTTGGTCACCGAAAACGGGACCGGGTATATGCGCTCGCTAGACATAAACGTGGAAGCCGATATGCACAAGGTCTTTGACAACGTCCTCCAGTGTGTGGGCGACACTCCCCTCATCCGGCTGGGGAAGGTCGCGGGCGATCTGCCCTGCCGGCTGTACGCCAAGCTGGAGTACATCAACCCCGCTGGGTCGATCAAGGACCGGGTGGCGCTCAACATCATCGACGAGGCGGAGCGCTCCGGCGCGCTCAAGCCGGGCGGTACCATCATCGAGGGCACCTCCGGCAACACCGGGGCCGGCCTGGCGATGGTCGCTGCCGTGCGGGGCTACAAGACCATCTTCGTTCTGCCCGACAAACAGTCCGAAGAGAAGCGGGCGGCGCTCCGGGCGTGGGGCGCGCGGGTGGTGGTCACTCCGACCAACGTCGCCCCGGAGGATCCCCGCTCCTACTACGAGGTCTCACGGCGGCTGGTGGAGGAGACGCCCAACGCGGTGTACGCCAACCAGTACCACAACCCCGCCAACCCCGAGACCCACTACAAGAGCACGGGGCCCGAG
>CAYXGP010000001.1:18047-58477 GCA_964464515.1 uncultured Enterobacterales bacterium | reverse complement strand
TACTCCCCCTGGGGGCCGTCTGTTTTTTTGCAGCCCGACGGCCGCATCGACGTCTTCATCTGCGGGCTCGGTACGGGCGGCACGATGAGCGGCATCGGGCGGTACCTCAAGGAGAAGAACCCCGCGATTCAGCTCGTGGGCGTAGATCCGGTCGGGTCGCTCTACTACGACTACTTCCACAGCGGCCTCCTGACGCAGCCGCACACCTACATCCTGGAGGGCATCGGCGAGGACTTCCTTCCGTCCACCATGGACTTCCAGTACGTCGATGACGTGGTGCGGGTGAACGATCGCGAGTGCTTCCAGACGACCCGCCGGCTGGTGCGGGAGGAGGGGCTCTACTGCGGGGGCTCGTCCGGGGCCGCCGTGGCCGGCGCGCTGCGCTACCTCCGCCGCCGCGAGGCGAGCAGGGACCTCGTCGCGGTGGTGCTGCTGCCCGACGGCGCCGGCCGCTACATGTCGAAGATCTTCAACGACAACTGGATGACCGAGAACGGCTTCATGGACCCCGATCGCGGGCTGGGGACGGTGTCCGATCTGGTGCGGGCCCGCCCCTCGCGGGAGCTGATCTCGGTGAGCCCCGACGCGCACGTGGCCCAGGTGATCGGCGTCCTGAAGATGCACGGCATCTCCCAGGTCCCCGTCATCGCGGACGGCAAGCTGCACGGCATCCTCGCGGAGACCCGCCTGCTGGAGCAGGCCCTGCGCGGCTCCCGCACCGACACCCGCGTGGGCGATCTCATCGAGGCGACCTACTGCACGGTGCGCCTGGAGACCGAGGTGAGCGTGCTGATCGAGCTGTTCCGTCGCTCCAAGGTGGCGATCGTCCTCGACGAGGAGAACCGGCCGGTCGATATCATCACGAAGATCGATCTCATCGACTACATCTCGGTCTCGGGTTCCGCCGTCTGAGCCGGAGGCGACTGTGCGCATCGCCTACCTGCTCCCCGCCACCGGGGTCCCGGTGCAGGGGCCTTCGGGCTCCAGCGCGCATGTGCGCGGGCTGGTTCGGGCCTGGCGGAGCGAGGAGCATGACGTCCGGCTCTACGCGGCGCGCATCTCTGATCACCGGGGGGCCTACGGCGAGCCCGTCGCCGCGGTGGGCACCGGCGTTCCGAGCTGGCCCTCCTGGCTGCGGTCGTGGCGGGAGGCCCGTGAGGTGATCGCCGCCCGGCGCGTCGCCCGGCGCGTCGTCGATGACGCCCTCGCGGGCTGGCGGCCCGACGTGATCGTCGAGCGCCACTCGCTTTTCAGCGACGCTGGCTGGAGGGTGCATTCCCGCCTCGGGGTGCCCTGGATCCTCGAGGTGAACGCGCCGCTCCTGGAGGAGCGCCGACGCTACGAGGAGGTGATTCAGGTGGACTGGGCGCGGCGCTGGGAGCGCAACGTGCTGCGCGCGGCGCCGACCATCGTGACGGTGAGCCGCTGGCTCCAGGACTGGCTGGAGGCCGAGGTCGGTTGTCGGAACGTGCACTGGGTGCCCAACGGCACCCCCCCACGAGTCGGAGACCGCGCGCGGGGACGCGCCCTCATGGGCGCGCATCCGCGAGAGCCGCTGGTCGGATTCGTCGGCTCCATGAAGCTGTGGCACGGCATCGATCGACTGGGCCGGATCGCCCGCGGGGTGGGGGCGCGCCTGGTGATGGTGGGCGACAACTCCCGCGCTCCCGAGGACACCCTCCTCCCCGGCCACCTCGGCCCGACTGATCTGGCCGATGTCATCGCGGCCCTCGACGTGGGGCTGGCGCCCTACCCCGCCGACGCTCCGGCCTACTTCTGTCCCCTGAAGATCCTCGACTACCGCGCGCAGGGGACGCCGGTTGTGGCCTCCGACATCGGCGAGATCCGCGCCCTCATCGGCGGCGGGGGCTCGGTCGTGCCCGCCAACGACGAGCGGGCCTTTGTCACGGCCACCCAGAGCTGGTTGGGGCGTCGCGCGCGCCCGCGGCTGCGATCGTGGCAGCGGGTGGGGCGAGAGGTGCTGTCTGCGGGGCTGCCGCATCTCGCCGAGGTCGCTCCTCCCGGCGAGCGCCCGGCAGACGGTTAGGCAGACCCCCATGGCTCAAGGCTCCCCGGTGCCGGACCTGCCCCGTCCGACGCGCCCGAACCCCGCTGGCACCCGCGAGGGGCGCTACCGCTCTGCCATGCTGCGTCGCTTCGGACCGGCCTACTGGCTCAGCGGCCTCGGGCTCATCCTCGGGCGGCTTCGACTCGCCGACCACTCCGCGGAGAACATCCGGCAGGCCGCGGCGCGGGGACCGGTGGTCTACGTCCTGCACACCCGCTCGTGGATGGACTGGCTGGCGCTCAACCAGGCCCTCAACGTTCGCCGCCTGCCGCTTGCCCGGTTCACGAACGGTCTCCGGACGACCTGGTTTCGCCCGGTTCTTGAGAGCATCACGGAGTTCGTCGCAGCGATCCGCGAGCGCCTGAACCACGGCCGCGCCCCCGATCCGCTGGCTTCGGGGTGGCTGGCGGAGGCCGTCAGCGATGGCTCCACCTGCTGTCTGTTCCTCGTGGAACCGCGTTCGGTGGGGCGGGTGCGCCCGACGCGGCCGGCGCGCGGCGCGGATCCGGTCGCCTGCCTGGTCGAGGCGCAGGAGCGTTGCGATCGCCCCGTCCAGGTGGTTCCGATCGTCGTGGTCTGGGCCCGCCGGCCCGAGGGCGCGCGCACCGAGGTCGCGCGCTTCGTGTTGGGTTCTCGCGACGAGCCCGGACCGCTTCAGAAGCTGCTCGATGTGCTCGTCCGTCGAGGTCGGGGCGTGGTCCAGGCGGGGCGGCCGGTCGATCTGCGGGAGATGCTGGAGCGCAGCCAGGGTGAGCCCCAGAGCCGGCGGGTGCGCCGCGTCCGTCTGCTGCTGCGGCGCTTCCTCTACCGGGAGGCGCACATCATCCGCGGGCCGCGCATCCGGCCCTACCGCTGGACCCGCCGCCTGGTGATGAACTCCCCGGAGGTCCGCGATCTGATCCGCGCGGAGGCCGCGGCGACGGGACGCAGCGAGGAGGAGGTCCGCGAGAAGGCCTCCCGCACGCTCACGCACATCGCTGCCCGCATGTCCTTCCCCGTGGTGGTGCTCGCCGATCTGCTGTGCAAGCTGCTGTTCGATCGCATCTTCACGGACTTTGACATCCGGCCGGACGACGCGCAGCGGCTCCGCGAGGCCTCGCGGCGAGGCACGCTGGTCCTCCTGCCCAACCATCGCTCTCATCTGGACTACCTGCTGCTGTCGTGGTTGCTGTACCGCCAGGACATCGTCATCCCACACATCGTCGCCGGGGAGAACCTGAGCTTCTTCCCGCTCGGTGTGTTCTTCCGGCGCCTGGGGGCGTTCTTCATCCGGCGGAGCTTTCGCGGCGATCGCATCTTCCCGGTGGTCTTCGCGCGCTATCTCCACCAGCTCATCCGCGACGGAGTCACCGTCGAGTTCTTCATCGAGGGGACCCGGAGCCGCTCGGGCAAGGTGCTGCCGGCGCGTGTCGGGGTCCTGGGCATGGTGCTCGACTCCGCTGCGCGCGGCCGCGAGGACCGCGAGGTCTGCCTGGTTCCCGTGGGGATCTCCTACGAGCGGGTCGCCGAGGAGGCCACGTACGCCAACGAGCTGAGCGGGAACGCCAAGCGGCCCGAGAGCGTCGGCGGCATGCTCCGCGCGCGGCGGGTTCTGCGCAAGCGCTTCGGCAAGGTGTACCTCCGGGTGGGCGAGGCCCTCACCTGTCGAGAGGTGTTCGCCGCCCAGCCGCTGCCGTGGGCGGATCTGAGCCGCGAGCAGCGAAACGAGGCGCTGCTGTCCTGCGGCGAGCGCATCGTCCATCGCATCAGCGCCAACCTTGTGCTCCTCCCCTCCGGTCTGGTCGCCGCCGCGCTGCTCGCACAGTCTCGCCGCGGGATCCGCACAGACACCATCCACGCCCGCGCGGAGCGGTTCGCTCGGCTGGCGATCTCTGCCGGGGCCCAGCCGGCGCACAGCGGTGGCGCATCGGCGGCTGGAATCAGCGGGGCCGCCATCCGAGGGGCCCTGGAGCGCTTCGAGCGCGATCGGCTGATCGCCCGCCTGGAGGACGAAGGTGGCGAGATCATCCAGGTCCACGCCGAGCGCCGGATCGCACTCGATTCCCACAAGAACGGGCTGCTGCACTTCCTCGCTCCGTTCGCCATGATGGCGACCGCGGTTCGGGCCTGCGGAGACGCGCTCACCTTGGAGGCGCTCAACGCGTCGTTCCGCCTGCAGGTGTACCTGCTGCGCTTTGAATTCCACCTCGATCCCGATCGCCCGGTCGAAGCCCTCGCCGACGACGCCATCGCCGGGCTGATCCGCCACGGTGCGCTGCTCCGCGACGATGAGCGCGGGCTGGTCGCCGGACCCCGTGAGCTGCTCGCCGAGCTGGCCGGGCTGATCCGCTGTCTCCTGGAGTCATACCAGCTCGTGCTGCGCGCGTCGCGCCGTCTCCGCTCGCGCGACATCCCGCTGTCCGATCTGGCGAAGAAGGTCCAGGAGGTCGGTCGGGCGTTGCTCGCGGTCGATGAGCTGAAGCGTCCCGAGGCGCTCTCGCTGGTCAACCTCAAGAACGCCGTCCGCGCCTATCGCGAGGAGGGGGTCATCCAGGTCCGCCACGGAGGCGCCGGGCTCCAATTCGATGAGGAGGTCAGCCGCCGATACCTGGATGCGTTCGCGGCCATGCTGGGTTCCTGACCCCGCCGCTCCCGAGCCCCCACCCCCGAGCCCGCAGTCCCCGGCCAGATGTCCGAGTCCGCCTTCCCGCGCGTCGATGCCCTGTTCGCCGGTGAGCCTCCGCCGGCTCCCCAGAGCGCTCGTCGTCGGATCCGCCGGCTCGCGCTGCTGCTCATGCTCGCCACGCCGTTCAACCTGCTCGCGATCCCCTGCTTCACCGGGGTACCCGGCGCTCTGCTCACGCTGTGGGCGTTCCTGCTGGCCGACGGCGAGAGCGCCCGCATCGAGGCCGGCCAGATCGCCGAAGACGAAGTGCAGCAGCTCCGGCGCCTGCAGATGGTCGCCGCCGGGATGCTCTACTTCTGCGTGGCCTCTTTCGTGGTTCAGGTCTGGCTGCTCGGCAGCGCCCTGTACCAGACCTACCTCACGTCCGCTGTCCAGAGCCTGATGAGCGCTGCTGCGCGGGTGTGGGCGATGTAGTCGCGTCTACTCGGCCGCTGGGGTGTTGCTCGGGTCCTCCGCTGGCTCTTCTGGGGCCATGCCCACGCCGTCGAGGAACTGGCCGAGCAGCATGGCGTAGTAAGGATCGAACGGATTGAGCTGGCCGGCGCGCTTGTACTGCTCGCTGGCCTTCTCCATGTCACCACTGGCGGCGCTGATGTCAGCCATGACCAGCCAGGCGAGGGGGCTGCCGGGGTCGAGCTTCAGCGCGGCCTCAGCCAGCTTCCGCGCGGCGTCGAGCTGCCCGTTGGTGGTCTGGAAACGCGCGCACCGTGAGTTGATGCCTGACGAGCGAGGGTAGAACAGCAGCTTGTCTTCACAGAGAGTCTCCAGGCGCGCGGCGGTGGCCTCTACGCCGCTGGTGTCTCCGCCAGCCTTGAACTCGCGCAGCAGGAGGTTCTGGAACTCGATTCTGGTCGGCCATGAATCGGCCTCGCGCTTGAGGTCCGCCATCGCCGCTGAGCTGCCTTCGGCGCTGCGCAGCGTCGCCAGACGGAGCTGCCACAGCTCTCCATCTCCCCAGAGACGGGCGGGGTCGAGAATCCGCAGCACCTGATCGGTGTCATCTCCGTAGGCCATCGCCAGCCCCATCCGGTCCCGGTCGCGGGCATCGGGGCGAGCGATCATGGCCTGCCGGTAGGGCTCGTGCGCCGCTGCAGGCTCTCCGCGGAGCAGGAGGCTGTTGCCGTAGAGTGTGGCCAGTCGGCGATCGAGGTCGAAGCGCTCCCGATAGATGCTCTCCACATTCTCCAGATCGCCGTTCGCCATGTGAACCGCGGCGATCCACCCAGACGCCATGTGACAGCTCGCGGCCTGGGCCTTCAGATCTTCAGGGAGTTCAGGCAGACCGGCCTGCGCAAACATCTTGCCGAGGCCCTTCTTCTTCTCGGCCTCCAGGCGCTCGGCGTACTCCAGGCGCTCCGCCTGCTCCAGCCCCCACCAGGTGTCCGCGTGGCCGCGTGCGGTGGTGAAGCTCTCCAGCGCGCCGTCCAGATCGTTGTTGTCGAACTGCAGACGGCCCAGGTCCATCCAGCCATCGCAGGAGGTGTCGCCGAACTCGAGGATGGTGCGATGGGCCGCGAGGGCACCGTCAACATCGCCTGACGCCTGCTTCAGCTCACCGATGCGTTTCCACAGGCCCGGATCACCTGCCGGTGTTTCTTCCGCCTCCTCTGCGTCCGATTCCTTGCCGGACTCCTCGGCCTCGGCGGCGTCCTTCTCGGCTTGCGCCAGGGCAGCCTCGGCGTCAGCCAGCAGGAAGGGGAGCGGGTCTTCGCGCTTTTGCGCGCTGGCGGCGGCGAGCGCCATGGTGTTTCCGGCCGGGTCGAAGGCCAGATCGAACCGGTTGAGCACCTGCCGACCGACGAAGCCAGAGACTGGCAGGGTGGTGTCGGGCACGGTGCCCAGGTAGTCGAAGACGGAATTCTGAAGGTACCAGCTGCTGTTCGTCTCCTGTTTCCCGATGGTGGTGTCCAGGAATGTCCAGCGTTTGTCGCCGCTCCTGTCTGAGGGGGCGTCCTCGGGGATCGCCGCGGAGGAGGAGATGACGCCTGAGTGCAGGCCCAGCTCCAGGAGGACCGGGACCTCGGCGCCGCCGATCGTGGCCGTGACGATCGGGGCGGCGTCGGCGATGTAGATCTTGTTCGCCTTGAGCTTGCTCTTCTTGCCGAAATTCGCAAGCGACGACTCCAGGGCTGTCGTGGTGATGGTCTCGCCGCCGACCTGCTGCACGAGCGCGGCGCCCTGATCAGCCGACGCGAAGCGGACCACCCCTGCGCTGGGGACCACCGCCCAGGCCAGCTCAGGCAGGCTGTGCATCCCGATGACCCCGTCGAAGTCGACTCCCTCGTCCATGCCGGCCAGCAGGGTGTCGTAGATATCTTCGAACAGCTCGTCCTCGCTGTCTGTGCGGCCGCGCAGGTCGGTGAGCTGCAGCTCGCCGATGGCGGCGCTCTCGATGTCTGCGTAGTTGACCTCGATGTCGTGCTTGAACTTGTGGTCTTCGCCCTTGAAGTTGAGCAGCTTCTTGTTGCCCTCCTTCGCCTTCAGCTCCTGATCGGCGACGATACGGGGGCCGAAGTAGTTGAACGGGCTGTTGCGGATGGCCATCAGATACGTGCGATCACCCACGGTCATCTGGACAGCGGCCTGGCTGGAGCTGCGTAGCTGGTACAGCGGCACCTCGACCACGCCATCGAGGATCACCTCACCTACGCCTCCGTTGTACTGGTCGATGGAGGTGTCGGCGACAGCCGGCAGAGAGAGCGAGAGCAGGGTCAGCGTCGAGAACAGCCGCATGGGTCCACCTGTCGGGAAGTCCAGCCGTGAAAAGGCCGCCTCGACCTATCCGCCGCACCCCGGCCTTGCAATCGCGGCAGCGCGGAGATAGCTCGGGCGCCCGATCGCAGGAGCGCAGTTATGTCCGCAATTCTCGATGTGCATGCCCGAATGATCCTCGACTCGAGGGGCAACCCCACCGTGGAGGTCGAGATCGCGACCGAGGACGGGGCGGTCGGTCGGGCGGGGGTTCCCAGCGGAGCCTCGACCGGCGAGCACGAGGCGGTGGAGCTGCGCGACGGCGATGAGGAGCGCTGGTGCGGTAAGGGCGTGGGCCGGGCGGTGGCGGCCGTCAACGACACGCTGGCCGCCCACCTGATCGGCCTGGACAGCCGCGACCAGCGGGGCATCGATCAGCTCATGATCGAGCTGGACGGGACCCCGGCCAAGTCTCGCCTGGGCGCCAACGCCATCCTGGGCTGCTCCCTGGCGGTGGCGCGGGCCAGCGCGCAGTCCCGCGACGTGCCGCTGTGGCGGGCGATCGGTGGTCTGGGCGCACACGTGCTGCCGGTGCCGATGCTCAACGTGCTGAACGGCGGCGCGCATGCCGACAACAACGTCGACATCCAGGAGTTCATGATCGCGCCGACGGGGGCAGAGACCTTCACGGAGGCGCTGCGGATGGGCGCCGAGATCACCCACACGCTGAAGGGCGTCCTCAAGGGCCGCGGGCTCGCGACGTCGGTCGGCGATGAGGGCGGCTTCGCGCCGAACCTGGCCTCCAACGAGGCGGCCCTGGACCTGCTGGTCGAGGCGATCTCGGCGGCCGGGTACAAGCCCGGAGAAGACGTCATGCTCGCGCTGGATGTCGCCGCGAGCGAGCTGTTTGAAGACGGGGCCTACCGGCTGGGCGCCGAGAGCCTGACCTCGGCCGAGATGATCGCCTTCTACGCCGGGCTGTGTGAGAAGTACCCGCTGTACAGCATCGAGGATGGCCTGGACGAGAACGACTGGGCCGGCTGGGTGGACCTGACGCGTCAGCTCGGTGGTCGGGTGCAGATCGTCGGCGACGACCTGTTCGTGACCAACACCGAGCGGCTGTCGCGGGGCATCACCGAGGGCGCCGGCAACGCGCTGCTGGTGAAGGTCAACCAGATCGGCACGCTGTCGGAGACGCTGGATGCCATGGAGATGGCCCACCGGGCCGGGCTGGCCTGCGTGGTGTCGCACCGCTCGGGCGAGACCGAGGACCCCTTCATCGCCGACCTGGCCGTGGCGACCAACGCCGGTCAGATCAAGGCCGGCGCTCCCTGCCGCTCCGACCGCGTCGCCAAGTACAACCAGCTCCTGCGCATCGCAGACGATCTGGAGGGGACGGGGCGGTACGCCGGACGGACGGTGCTGCGGGGGCGGTAGCCTCTCCGCGACAGGGGCTGATCGGGCTCAGTCTTCCCAGGCCTCGATCAGCACATAGTCCTCCTCGAAGATGTAGCCGCCGCTGCGGCGCATCTGCTCGCGAGCCTCGCGGGGCACCAGCCGGCCGGGGGGACGGACGAATCCCTCGATGGTGAGGTCTTCGAAGCTGTAGAGGTCGCCGGGCTCACGGGTGCTCCGCACCACCGCTGTGATGTGCCGGCCGATGGTGTCACCCGGCGCGAAGATCGGGAACAGCCACCACACCTCGTCGTTGTCCTCTGTCGTCTGCTTGAGGCGCGCCTCGTAGTGGGCCGTGGCCTTCACCCGTACGCCTCGGTGCTCCAGCGAGAGGTCGGTCAGCTCCACATCGACCGGCGTCGGCCGGAAGCCGGGGGGCGCTCCGCGCTCCCACCAGATGACGCCGATCGTGGCGGTCAGCACCAGCAGGAAGGGGGCGAGGATGACGAGGGCAAGCTTCTTCATGGGGGCCTTGATCCTCGTTCTGGCCACCTTCTTTGTCTTTGTCGTGACGCTGACGTGCCGAAGGCGCGCGCCGCCTTGGGCGGCGGGGTGGGGGATGCCGCCCAAGGCGGCATTTTTGGGGAGGAGTATCCTCCCCGGCCGACAAGAGCGCGGAGGTCATCGTTCCGGCGATGGCCGGAACGATGAGCGGAGCCTTCATGGGTGTTTAAGTTATGATCGAGTTGGAGTGGAGAATCTGATGGACATGCGTATCGCTCTTCTGTTCGGTCTGCTGGCCCTTGGCTGCAACAACGTGGAGGGCAACCAGTTCGGAGGCGGCGCCGGAAACGGCGGCAGCGGCGACATCACCACCGGCGGGCTCACCACCGACGAGGGTTCCCCGCCGGAGATCGTCAACATCAGCGCGGGGGTCGATAATTGGACGACGCTCGGCTGGGTCATCGTGACCATCGTCACCTTCTCCGACCCCGACGACGACCTGCAGGGCGGGCGCGTCTACCTCACGGTGACTGACTACACCGGCGAGATCGACGAATTCGAGCTGACGATCAACGGCCAGGATGCCGTCATCGACGGCGAGGAGCTGACCTTCGCCATCAGCGACATCGAGTATACCGAGCGCTACGATCTGGTCGTCCAGCTCGAAGACGCCGCCGGCAACACCTCCGAGGAGTGGGAGGCGGTCGTCAACGGCTGAATCTCCCGGTGAGCGCTCCCGTGGGCTGCCCCGACCGCTCGGGCTCCGCCCACCTGTGGATGGACCAGGGAGGCACCTTCACCGACGTCATCGCGGTCGCCGCCGACGGCACCGTTCGCGTCGAGAAGCACCTGTCGGATCGGGCCGATCTGACCGCGCCGGCTGGCGTGGACGTGCGGCGCGGCACCACCGTGGCGACGAACGCGCTCCTGGAGCGCACCGGCGTACCCGTCCTGCTACTCACCAACCGGGGCTTCGCCGACCTGCCCTGGATCGGAGATCAGACCCGCGCGGAGCTGTTCTCGCTCACCGCCCGCCGCCCACCGCCTCTGTGCGCGGCCGTGCTGGAGGTGGACGGCCGCATCGCCGCCGATGGCGCGGTCCTTGAACCTGCCGATGTCGACGTCGCCGCGCTCCGAGCGCACCGGGCGCGCGGACTGACCGCGGTCTGTGTCGCGCTGATTCATGGTCCGCTGGCCGCTGGCGAGGAGCTTCGGCTGGGCGCGCGCTGCCGCGCGGCCGGGTTCTCCCAGGTGACGCTGGCCCACGAGGTCGCGCCTTCGCGGGGATTCCTGGACCGGCTGCACACCGCGCTGGCCGACGCGGCCCTGAGCCCGCTGCTTCCGCGACTGCCGGGCCACTACATGCGCTCTGACGGCGGGTTGGCCCGAGTCACCGCCGAGGACTCTGTCCACTCTCCGGGCCCCGTGGAGTGGCGCGGCTGCCACGCGATCCTGTCGGGGCCGGCGGGCGGCGTGGTGGCGACGGCGGCTCTGGCCCGAGCGGCGGGCGCCGCTGCGGCCCTGGGCTTCGACATGGGCGGCACCAGCACCGATGTCTGCCGCGTCGCGGGCGCTCCCGAGCGGGCGGACTCGTTGGAGATCGGGGGCCTGCGGCTGCGCGTGCCGGTCGTGCGTCTGCACACCGTCGCAGCGGGCGGGGGGAGTCGGCTCACCCTGCGATCGGAGATCTACGCCGTCGGCCCCGAGAGCGCTGGTGCAGACCCGGGCCCGGCCGCCTATGGTCGCGGAGGGCCGGCCACCATCACCTGTGCCGAGGCGGTCCTCGGTCGTCTCCCGGGGTTTCCGCCTGTCTGCGGCCCCGCGCGTGACGGGCCGCTGGATATCGACGCGGCCCGGGCGGCCCTCACCGCCCTGGATCCGAACCGGACAGTGGAGGCCGCGGCGTGGGGCTTTCGGGCGGTCGCCCACGAGACGATGGCCCAGGCCGTGCGGCGCCTGGCGGTCCGCCGGGGGGCGGATCCGGCGGCGCATGCGCTGGTGGCCTTCGGCGGCGCTGGCCCTGGTCACGCCTGCGGGGTCGCGGAGCGTCTGGGGATCGACACGGTGCTCGTGCCGATGCTGGCGGGCGTGTTCTCGGCGGCGGGCATCGGCATGGCGCGTCGCCGCGCCGAGGTGGTTGTGCCGATCACCGGCGGCCTGCCCGCGGACGTTGCTGCAGCCATCTCGGTGGCACGCTCGCGCCTTCCCTTCTCGGGGGCTGTGGATGTGCGGGTCGCCGCTCGGGCGCGGGGCACCGCGGAGCTGTTGGAGCTGCCGGCGGGGCAAGAACTGCCCGAAGAAGGAGATCTGCGGGCGGCGTTCGACGCGGCGCACAGAGAGCGGTTCGGCTTCAGCCGCGACGTCGAGATCGAGCTGGTCGAGGTGCGGGCGGCGGTCGAGGCGCCGGGTGCCACCCCCGCGCTGCGGCCCCGGCGGTCGCGGCCCCCCCCCACCCCCCCCCCCGCGGGGGGGGGGGGGTGGGGGGGGGGACCCCCCCCACCCCGCCGCTGCGGCCCCGGCGGGCGCGGCCGGCTCCCTCCACCGCCCGGGCGGGGTGCGGGGTGTGGGGGTTCGTCCCGCTGCTGGCGGTCGAAGACGCCCGGGAGCTGGAGGGACCGGCCCTGCTGCTGGGAGCGGGGTTCACCGTGGTGGTGGAGCCGGGCTGGAGGGCCCACGCCGAGGGGGCGTTCGTCCGCTTGACGCGCATCGCCGCCGGCTCAGGTCCGCGGATCGGCGCCGCGGCCGATCCCGTCCACATGGCCGTGACGTCTGCGCGGGTCACATCGGTCGCCGAGCGCATGGGGGAGCGGCTGGCGCGCCTGGCGCGCTCGGTGAGCATCCGCGAGCGGCACGACTTCTCGTGCGCGGTGTTCGACGCCGAGGGCGCGCTGGTGGTGAACGCGCCCCACGTCCCGGTGCATCTGGGAGCGATGGGCGAGACGGTCCGCGATCTGCTGGCGCGACGCGGCCCGGAGCTGGCTCCGGGGCAGACGTGGATCAGCAACGACCCCTACGCGGGCGGCTCCCACCTGCCCGACATCACCGCGATGAGACCGGTCTTCGACGAGGCGGGGGACCGCCGGGCCTTCGTGGCCTGCCGGGCCCACCATGTAGACGTGGGCGGAGACACCCCCGGATCGATGCCCCCGCACTCCACGTCCATCGCGCAGGAGGGGCTCATCCTGCGGCACCACCTGCTCGCCGAGGGCGGGCGCTTTCTGCCGCCGCCGCTCCCCGGCTGCCGCCAGCCAGGTGAGGTGCGGGCCGACCTGGGGGCCCAGGTGGCGGCCTGCGCGCTCGGCGCTCGGGCGCTGGGTTCGCTGGGCACCGCGCTGGGCTGGGACGTGCTTCGGGCGCAGCTCGATCACCTCCTGGCGCGCGCCGAGGGGGCCACCCGCGCGGTGCTCAGCGGCCTCGTCGGAGCGCACACCGCTCGCGAGGTGCTCGATGATGGAACGGAGATCTCCGTGGCGTTGACGGTCACCGCCGAGGGCGCGGCGACCCTGCGCCTGCGGGCGCCGGCCCACCCAGGCAACCTCAACGCCCCCCGCGGTATCGCCCGCGCGGCGACGCTCTACGTGCTGCGCTGCCTGTCTGATGCGGATCTCCCGCTGAGCGAGGGCGCGCTGCGGCCGATCGTCCTCGACCTGGAGCCGGGAGGCCTGTTCGATCCCGACTCGCCCAGGGCGGTCTGTGGTGGAAACGTCGAGACGAGCCAGCGGCTGGTGTGCGCGCTGCTTCGGGCGGTCGGCGCGCAGGCAGGCAGCCAGGGAACGATGAACAACCTGACCGTCGGAATGCCTGGTGAGACCTGGTACGAGACCATCGGCGGTGGCGGCGGCGCGGGGCCCGGCTACTCGGGCCGCCACGCCCGACAGGTGCACATGACCAATACGCGCGCCACCGACGTCGAGGAGCTGGAGGCGCGCTTCGCGGTGCGCCTGGAGCGCTGGGCCCGCCGACGAGGCAGCGGCGGGAGGGGGCGCTTTCCGGGCGGCGACGGCGTGATCAAGGAATGGCGCTTCCTCGCGTCGGCGCGGGTGGCGCTGCTGGTCGAGCGTCGGGCGGCGGGGGCTCCCGGTCTGGGCGGCGGGGGGCCGGGCGCTCCAGGCTGTGATCAGCGCGATCGGGGGGCAGGGTGGGAGACGGCTCCGTCCATATTCGTCGCGGCGCCGGGCGAGCGTCTGCGGATCGCCACCCCCGGCGGGGGCGGGGCGCTACCGGAGGGCGCTGAGCAGCCCGCGCAGCTCGTCGCGGAGATCCTCTGAGAGGTCTGCACCCAGGCCGGCGATGAGGCTGCGGATCTCCGCCATCCGGTGACCGATGTCGCGGCCCTGCTCGCGCTCCCGGCGAGCCTGGAAGCACAGCACCCTGGCCAGCTCCGGACCGTCGCCGGTCTGTCGTAGGAGCTTCTCGGCGAAGTCCAGATCGACCGCCGCGGCGTCCAGCTCTCCGCGCGCCACCGCGAGCGCGCCCAGGTAGCCCGCCGCCATCCCCTCGAAGCGCCGGTTGCCCAACTCTCGATGGATCTTCCGGGCCTGGACATAGCAGTCCCGCGCGGCGCGGCTGCGCCCGGCCTTGTCGTGCAGGTTGCCGAGGTTGCCGATCATGATCCCCTCGCTCTGGCGATCTCCGGCCTCCCGCGTGATGACGATGGCCGCCTCGTAGGCGACACGGGCCTGCTCGGGGGCGTCCTGCTCCAGGTAGAGGATGCCGAGGTTGCCCAGTACGATCCCCTCGTAGCGCCGGTTGCCCACCTCGCGGTGGATCGCCAGGGCGCGCTCGTAGCAGGCCTGCGCTTCGATCCGGCGCGCCTGGCTCTTGTAGAACACCGCGAGGGTGCCGAGCATGATGCCCTCGCCTCGGCGGTCGCCGACCTCTCGCGCCAGCGCCAGCGCGGACTCGTAGTGATCGTAGGCCTCGGGGATGCGCCCCTGCTCGGCGTCCAGGATGCCGAGGTTGCCCAGGACGATCCCCAGGCCCCGCCGGTTGTCCACCTCCCGATGGATCGCCAGGGCCTCCTGGTAGCGCTGCCTGGCGGCGTCGAACTGTCGGTGTTCCAGCTCGAGGTTGCCGAGGTTGCCCAGGATCGAGCCCTCACCGCGCCGATTCCCGGAGCGCTGGTGGCTGAGGAGCGCCGCCTCGTACAGCTCGCGTGCGCGCTGCCGGTCACCCTCCGCCTTGTGCAGGCGGCCGAGCGCACCCAGCACGACTCCCTCACCGGCTGGGCGCCCCTCCCCGGATGAGGTGCCTTCTCGCTTGAGCGCCTCCAGCGCGGCGTTCAGGTGGGCGCGGGCGGCAGAGCGCCGGCCCTGCTCCATGTGGATCGCGCCAAGGCAGGCGTGCAGGGGGCTCAGGGCCGGCTCGGATGTCCGCTTCAAGAGCTGGAGCGCGGCCTCGGCCAGCGCCAGCGCGGCGTCGGATTGACCGCAGAAATTCAGCAGCTCTGCCAGGGCGCCCATCAGGCGGCCGCGCACGGCTGGGGAGAGGTCGTCGCGCTGCAGGGCCTCCTCGGCGACCTCCACACCCAGCGGGAGGGGGCCGCGGAGCGCGATCACCGCGAGCGCGGCGCGGCAGCACCCGGCGGCGTCGTCGCCGCGCCCCCAGCGGACGCCGTTCAGGAGGTTCTCCAGATCCGCTGTCAGCTCGCGGCGGTGCTGCGTGCCGCCCGGACGATCGAGCGCGGCGACCGCGCGTGGGGTGCCGAAGCCGCTGTAGAACCGGGCGTGTCGCCCGCGGACCCTATCGGCCTCCTCCGAAGACTCCAGCTTGAGAGAGGCGTAGACCCGAACGGGCTCGTACATCCGGTACCGCATCAGGCCGCCGGTGCGGTCGGCGGCCCGCAGCAGGTGATCGTCACAGAGCGCCTCCAGGATGTCGGCGCAGGCGGGCGCCCCTGGCCAGGGGGTGAGATCGATCACCGCCTCCGCCGCCGCCAGACCGAAGCCACCCTGGAACACGCTGCACTGCGCCAGCGCGTGTCGGGACCAGTCCGCGAGGAGCGCCCAGGACCAGTCGAGCGCGCCCGGGCGCGCGCGCGGGGCGGGCTGGCGCAGGCGGGGGTGGGTGAGTGCGGGGCGCTCGCCGCGGCGGCGGGGCGGGACCTGGCCGCGCGGCGCCCCCTGTCCCAGGCGCGGGCGCCGGGGGGCGCGCGCTGCTCGGTCTGACGCAGGCGGCTGTGGATGAGTCCGAGGCGCTCGCCGAGGCGGCGGGTGAGCTCCGACAGCGAGAGCATTCCCAGCCGCGCTGCGGCCAGCTCCAGGGCCAGCGGGAGGCGCTCGAGGCGCTCCACCAGCTCACCGATGGCCTGCCGGTTGGCGGGCGTCAGCGAGAACTCCGAGCGGGCCTGCTGGCCGCGCTGGACGAACAGCTCGATCCCCTCCAGCAGGGAGAGCGGCGGCACGCGGGTGACCACCTCCGCCTTGAACCCCAGGGGGGCGCGGCTGGTCGCCATCACCTGCAGGCGCGGCGCGCGAGACAGCCAGGCCTCCAAGGGGGGGGCGAGCCCGCCGCCGAGCTGATCGACGCTGTCGAGGACGAGGAGCAGGGGGCCCCGCCCGCGCAGGGCGTGTCCGAGCTGCTGCTCCGGGTCGGCGTGGCTGAGCGGAACACCCAGCGCGTGGGCCAGCGCTGCGCAGAGCCCCAGCCGCGTGCGCGCGGCGGTCAGCTCACAGAAGACCATGGGGCGACCGGTTCGCTCCGCGATCTCCAGGGCCAGGCGTGTCTTCCCGACCCCCGCGGGGCCGACCAGGCTGACGAGGCGTCCGCCGGTGCGCAGGCGTCGAATCACGCCCTCGCACAGCCCACGGCGGCCGACGAATGGGCCGCGCTGTTGGCGGGAGACGGCGTTGAGGACGCCCTCCTTCTGAAGCGCCATGGCTTCTCGCAGGTGCACCGGCAGCATGTCGCGGTGGGCGTGGAAGCGGCGCGAGGCGCGCTCCGCGGCGAGGCGATCACCGCGGGACAAGGCCTCTGAGTGGCGTTGACACTGGATGCGCCCCAGGCCGTGGTGAGCCTCCGCGAGCTCCGGGTCGTGAACCAGCGCGCCCTGGAGGTGCTGCTCGTGATCCAGCTCGGCGAGGGCTGCCTGGTGCGCGAGCTCCTGTGATTCGGCCAGCAGCTCCCAGCCGCCCTCTGCGGAGAGCCCTTCCTCTGCGAGCAGGCGCTCTGCGGAGGTCCAGCGCGCCTCCGCCGCGGCCGTGAGCCGATCCACCTCTGCGGCGGCCTGGCGCGCGCGGGCCAGGACCGCGAGCGCCTGCTCCCGACGCTGGGCGCCGTCCAGCCAGTCTCCGACGGCCTCTGCCAGCTCGGTCGCCGACGCGAATCGGTCGGCGCGCGCCCGGGACATCGCCTGCCCGCAGATCTCGACCAGACCCTTCCACACCACCCCCTGCAGCTCGCGCTCGTTGACCAGCCGCTCGGGGAGAGGGAGCGGCGGACCCTCCCGCACCGACCGAAGCACCGATCGGGCGTCGGTGCCGGGGTACGGCTGCCCACCGCAGAGGAGCTGGTACAGGATCGCTCC
Organism: uncultured Enterobacterales bacterium; assembly: GCA_964464515.1. Lineage (GTDB taxonomy): Bacteria > Myxococcota_A > UBA796 > UBA796 > UBA2385 > CAYXGP01. The sequence continues at coordinate 41,629 of CAYXGP010000001.1, read as the reverse complement.
TAGCGAGTACACGTCGCTGCGGGCGTCCAGCCGGTTGGTCTCTCCTCGGGCCTGCTCGGGCGGCATGTAGGCCGGGGTGCCCGCGACGGTGCCCAGGAGGGTCTGTGTCGGACGCTCGGTCTGGACCGCTCCCCGAACGTCATCCGTGGAGTCGGCCAGCCCGGTGATCTTGGCCAGACCCCAGTCGAGGATCATCACCTGGCCGAAGGCGCCGACCATGATGTTGTCGGGCTTGAGATCGCGGTGGAGGACGCCTCGGCTGTGCGCATACGCGACGGCGTCGCAGACCATCCGGAAGGCGCCGACCAGACGCCGGAGGGTCCAGCCGCTTGCGGTGGTGCTCGCGCCGCAGCGGCGGGTGGCATGCACCTCGGCGATGACCTCTCCCAGACGCCGTCCGCGGACCTCGCGCATGGTGAAGTACAGGCGTCCGTCGGGCAGGCGCCCCAGCTCATGGACGGGGACGATGGCGGGGTGCTGGAGCTGCGCCGTCGCCTGCGCCTCCGCCACGAAGCGGGCGACACTTCCGGAGTCTCCCAGCAGGCCCGGCTTGATGATCTTCATCGCCAGCGAGCGGCCCAGCTCGCGGTCGCGGACCCGCCACACGTCGCCCATCCCCCCGCGGCCCAGGATGTTGATCTGCTCGTAGCGTCGGGGGCCCGACGGGACGGCCTGTGACGGGAGGTGGGGGAGCGGGGCGCCGGGGCGCGCGGGGCGGGAGGTGGGCAGGACGCTGTCGGCCGGGCCGAGGGTGGAGCCCGCGGGCGCCAGCACGGTGTCGGTCGCGCGCTCGCCGAAGGTGAACAGGCCGCTGGGAGCGAGCAGGATGCTGGGATCGAGTCGCAGCCCCTCCGTGGCGTGCCCGGACACCAGCAGGGTCTCCAGGCGGGCGACGTCCTCTTCGGTCAGGTCGTAATGGCTCGCGATCTGGAGGATCGTCGGGTGGGGCATCGGGCGGTCCTCAAGTGACCACTAATCGCATGCCGGTTCGACGGCCGGCTTCGGCGAGCGGCTTCCCCCCCCTCGTGAGATCCCGGGAGTGTCGCGCGGACCGCATCCTGCAGCCCGCGTCGGCCGTGTTGCGCGACGCCCCAGCCTGGATCGGACTGATGTTGACCCTCGGGGCCTGGTCGTGGCCCTGGTGGACGCCGTCGGCTGCTCCGCTGACCCTGGGGGTGATCGCGCTGGCGGGGATCGCCGCGCTCGGTCGGCGGACGCGCGCCGCGGCGCTCGCGTTGCTGGCGGGCGCCCTCCTGCTGGGGGCGCTGGCCTGCGCGCTCCTCCGACCTGCCCCTGAGATCCCGACGAACGCGGCCGTTCGAGGGCGGGTCAGCGCCGCGTCGGCCCGGACGATGATCCTCGAGACGGCGTCGGGGGAGCTGCGGGTTCGGAGCCGCACCCCGCCGCCCCCGGTGGGCACGATGGTGGCGGTGTGGACCCGTCCGATCGGGCGGCGGGCGATCCTCCCCGGGGCCTCCGATGATCGGCTGCGGCTGCTCAGAGCACACCAGACAGAGGTGCGCGCCCGGGGATGGATCGCGCTGGGCGGACCGACGGGAAGCCGGAGCGAGGAGCGCCTGGCGGGGTGTCGGCATTCGGGCCTGCTGACGGCCCTCGTCACCGGCCGGCGGGGGGGCGTGCCCGAGGAGGTAATCGGACTGCTCGAGCGGACGGGCACCCGCCACCTGCTGGCGATCAGCGGACTCCACATCGCCCTCGTCTCCGGTCTCGTGTACGGCCTGCTGCGAATGCCGATGACGATCGGTCTGCGCCGGGGGCGGATCATCGCGGCCGCGATCTCGGCCGCCACAGCGATCGCGTACGCCGATCGGGTCGGCTGGCCCATCTCTGCGCGTCGCGCGACGCTGATGGTGGTCGCGGCGGCGCTCGCCCTGGCTCTGGGGCGCAGGCCCCGCCCGTGGAGCCTGCTCGGCCTCGGCGCTGCCGGGGTGATCGCGAGCGATCCGGCAGCTGTGGGTGAGGGAGGGTTCCTCCTGTCGTTCGGGGCGGTCATGGGGATCCTGCTCTACGCGCCGCGGCTGACGCGCCTGCTGCCGCCCGACGCTCCGTCGTGGGTCCGGTGGGTGGTCACCTCGGTGGGTGTGACGGTCGGAGCGATGGCCGGGACGCTCCCCCTCACCGCGTGGTGGTTCCAGGAGCTCCCCGCAGTCTCTCCGCTGACCAACCTGATCGCCACGCCGCTCGTGGGCGGGATCGCGCTCCCGGCGGCCCTGCTGGGCGCGCAGGTCGAAGGACCGGTCGGGTGGTTGGGGCTGGCGATCGCCGACGCGGCGCTGGATCTGGCGCTCGGAGCGCTGCGCATGCTCGATCGACCGCCGATGGTGGCGGCGGTGGGTCCGCTGGGAGCCTGCCTGCTCGCCGCGGTCCTGCTCCCTGGCCGGCTGGGGCCGCCGGTCCTTCTGCTGGGGTGGCTCCTCCTCGCGGCGCCTCACGGAGAGCCGGGACGATTGGTGGTGACGTTCCTGGCGGTCGGGCAGGGCGACGCCGCATTGGTCGAGTGGCCCGACGGCCGGCGGTGGCTGATCGACGCGGGACCCGGCGAGACGGCGGTGCTCCGGTGGCTGCGGCGGCGTCGGATACGTTCGCTAGACGCGGTCTTCCTGTCTCACCCCCACCCCGATCACATGAACGGAATGGCCGCGGTCCTCGAAGAGGTGGCGGTGGGGGCGCTGTGGACTCCGCGCCCGCCGTGGGCGCACGAGCGCGAGTTCAGGACGCTGTGGAGCCGGGCGTGGCGTCGCGGGGTCGTCACCCGCGGGCCGGGGGACACCGGCGCGACGGTCCTCCACCCGCTGGACGGCTGGCAGGCGGTCGGCCGCAGCCGGGTCAACGAGGAGAGCCTGGTCCTGCGGGTGGAGCACGGCTCGCGCTCGTTCCTGTTCACCGGCGACATCGAGCGCCAGGCAGAGGCGCACCTGATCGCGACGGCTGACCCCATAGATGTGCTGAAGGTGGCCCACCACGGGAGCCGGACGTCTTCGGAGCTCCGCTACCTCGAGCGGCTGCAGCCGGAGATCGCGGTGGTCTCCTGCGGCGAAGGCAATCGCTACGGACACCCGACGGCGGAGGCCCTGGGGAGCCTGATGGGCGCGGCGCTCCTGCGCACAGATCGTGACGGCACCGTGGAGATCAGCACCGACGGGGTGGATCTCAGAGTGCGGACGTGGCGGTCGCGGCGCGGCTGGCGCGACGTCGAGCGGCAGCCCTGGACACCTGAAATCTAACGCGCACGTGAAGTTTTTACGATGAAACCTCACGTGTACGTAAGGGTGCGGTTAACCTCCGGGCATGTCGTCGCTCTCTACCAGGCCCCTGCGCGTCGGTGAGCTGGCTCGCCGGACGGGTAAGACCGCCCGTGCCCTCCGGTTCTACGAGGAGCTGGGTCTGCTATCACCGTCCGGTCGAACCCCGGGCGGGTTCCGCCTGTATGACGCCGACGCGATGCTGCGCATCGAGTGGATCGATCGACTCCAGGAGCTGGGCTTTCCGCTGGCGGACATCCGGGACTTCCTGGATCGCCTCAACGAGCACAACCACGGCCCCTCCGCGATGGCCGATCTGCAGGACTTCTACCGAGAGAAGCTGTCGGAGACCCGCGCGGCCGTGCAGCGCTTCCTGGCCCTCCAGGCAGAGCTGGAGGCGAGCGTCCATTACCTCAGCGTCTGCCGCTCCTGCGAGTCGGACACCCCCCGCACAGCGTGTCAGTCCTGTGACAGTGACGTGCCGGATCGCGGCGAAGTGCCGGGCCTGGTCGCTGCCGTTCAATGATCCCGCCGGCCCCGCAAATCGAACAGCAGATCGAAGAAGCGCGCCGGCGCTCCCACTCCACCGCCAAGAGGCAGGTGATGTCGCTCACCACCCCCATCTACCTGGACAACCACGCCACGACCCCGATCGACCCGCGGGTGCTCGAGGCGATGATGCCGTTTTTGACGAACCTCTTCGGCAACCCCGCCAGTCGGAACCACACCTTCGGCTGGCAGGCGCGCGAGGGCGTCGAGCATGCCCGTGAGCAGGTGGCAGCGCTGATCGGCGCCAGCCCCAAGGAGATCGTCTTCACCAGCGGCGCCACCGAGTCGGACAACCTCGCGATCAAGGGCGTCGCCCGCTACTACCGAAAGCGCGGTCGGCACGTGATCACGGCGGCGACGGAGCACAAGGCTGTCCTCGACTCCTGCCACGTCCTGGAGCGTGAGGGTTGGGAGGTCACGTACCTCGGCGTCGACTCTGAGGGGCTGATCAGCCTGGACGAGCTGCGCGGCGCCATCCGCGACGACACGGTGCTGGTCAGCATCATGCTGGCGAACAATGAGATCGGCGTCATCCAGCCGATCGCCGAGATCGGCGCCGTCTGCTGCGAGAAGGGCGTGATCTTCCACTGCGACGCCGTGCAGGGGCTCGGCCGTATCCCCTTCGACGTCAAGGAGATGAACGTCGATCTGGCCTCGCTCTCAGCCCACAAGATGTACGGACCGAAGGGCATCGGCGCGCTGTACGTCCGGCGTGGCCGACCCCGCATCCGTCTGGAGGCGATCATCGACGGCGGCGGACACGAGCGCGGTCTGCGCTCCGGCACGCTGGCTACCCACCAGATCGTGGGCCTGGGCAAGGCCGCGGAGATCGCCCTGCAAGATCTGAAGAGCGGTGAGATCGAGCGCGTGCGTGCGCTCCGCGACCGCCTCTGGGATGGTCTGCGAGAGAACCTGGACGAGCTCTACCTCAACGGCTCGTGGGAGCACCGGCTGCCCAACAACCTCAACGTCAGCTTCGCGTTCGTGGAAGGCGAAGCCATGATGATGGGAATCAAGAAGATCGCCTGCTCGTCGGGATCGGCCTGCACGTCGGCGAGCCTGGAGCCGAGCTATGTGCTGCGCGCGCTGGGTGTCGGCGCCGAGCTGGCCCACACCTCCATCCGCTTCGGCATCGGCCGCTTCAACACCGAGGAGGAGATCGACTTTGCGATCGAGCTGATCACGGAGAAGGTCCGCTGGCTCCGTTCGATGAGCCCCCTCTACGAGATGGTCCAGGAAGGCATCGACTTGAACACGGTCCAGTGGGCCGCGCACTGAAGATACCCCGACGGAGAGCCCCATGGCCTACAGCGACAAGCTGATCGATCACTACGAAAATCCCCAGAACGTTGGGAGCCTGGACAAGGCTGATCCGACGGTCGGCACCGGGCTGGTCGGGGCGCCGGCGTGCGGCGACGTGATGAAGCTCCAGCTTCGTATCAACGAGGACGGCATCATCGAGGACGCCAAGTTCAAGACGTTCGGCTGCGGCTCGGCGATCGCCTCCAGCTCATTGGTGACCACCATGGTCAAGGGCAAGCGCATCGAAGAGGCGGAGCGCATCGAGAACTCGCTCATCGCGCGCGAGCTCTCTCTGCCTCCGGTCAAGATCCACTGTTCGGTGCTGGCCGAGGACGCCATCAAAGCGGCGATCGCCGACTACCGGCAAAAGCGGGCCGACTGAGTCGGCAGCGGAGGGGTCATGGCGATCAGTATTTCCGAGAATGCCGCGTCCCGCGTTCGGGAGCTGAAGCAGCGCATGCAGGCGCCAGAAGCCATCCTTCGTGTCGGCGTTCGCGGAGGGGGGTGCTCCGGGCTGGAGTATTGGCTCGATCTCGTCGGAGAGGCGCAACCCCGGGACAAGATCTTTGAGTTTCCCGATGTGACGATCGCCGTCGAGCGGAAGAGCTACCTGTTCATCAACGGCAGCGAGCTCGACTTTGAAAAGTCGATGGTCAAGCGCGGGTTCGTCTTCCGCAACCCGCTGTCCAATCGAAGCTGTTCTTGCGGCGACTCGTTCACACTCTAAAAGCCGAAACAAGCTGACAGAGATGATCTGTGATGATCTGTTGGAGATGTCACGAGCCTGTCCAGGGGGCGGTCTGTGTTGGCTGCGGGAGCATCCAGCCCCCACGTCCCGGCGTCGATCTGTTTGCCATGTTCGGACTCCCCCGCCGTTACCACATCGACACAGATGAGATCGATCGGGCCTGGCGTGCGATCTCCCGGAAGGTGCACCCCGATCGTTTCGTCGCTCGACCGGCCGTCGAGCGCCGCATGAGTCTACAGTGGACCGCGTCGCTCAACGAGGCGCGGCGAGCGCTCCGCGATCCCATTCGGCGGGCGTGGTTCCTGGCGACCGGCGTGCCGAATCCTCCGGAGCGCTCCGGTGGGCTGCTCGATCCGGATTTTCTGGAGGAGGTGTTTGAGTTGCAAGCGCAGGCTTCCACCGATCCGGAGGCCGGACGCGCTCGGGCCGACGTGATCCACGCTGCGTTGATGGGCTCCCTGGAGGAGATCTTCCGGCGCTGGGAGGCCGGCGAGGGGAGCCTGGATGCGGTAGAGGGCTGCCTCGCGCGGCTTGGAATGCTGAGCCGGACGCGTGCGCAGCTCTGAGCGCCCCCCTGAGCGCTTCCTGTCCCGCCGGCTCCTCGAGGTTTCTCCATGGCCAACATCGGCATCGATCTGGGCACGACCCACTCCCTCGTCGCGACGGTCTTCGCGGGGAAGGCCAGGTGTCTGCTCGACGGCGGGCAGCGCGCCCTCGTGCCGTCCGCGGTCCGCTACGACACCACCGGCGTCCCTCGAGCCGTCGGCGAAGCCGCGCTGACGGCGGCCTCCGATCCCGACGGCATCACGTTCACGTCGGTCAAGCGCTTCATGGGGCGCTCCCCGGCCGACGTCGCGGATGAGGCGGCGCTGTTCCACTACCCGCTGGCCGAGGACGAGCGGGTCATCCGGTTCACCGTGGGAGAGCGCGAGATTACGCCGGTCGAGATCTCCTCGTTCGTGCTGCGCTTTCTGCACGCCCGGGCCGAGGAGGTGCTGCTGGGGCGCCCAGGCGGCGCGGTGATCACCGTGCCGGCCTACTTCGACGACGCCCAACGCCAGGCCACGCGCGACGCTGCGCGCATCGCGGGGATCACCGTGCTGCGACTGCTGGCCGAGCCCACCGCGGCGGCCCTGGCCTACGGCCTGGAGCGGTGCGCCGAGGGGCAGCGTGTGGTGGTCTATGACCTGGGCGGTGGCACCTTCGACGTGTCCATCCTCGAGCTGCACGAGGGGGTCTTCCAGGTGCTCTCCACAGCGGGCGACACCCACCTGGGCGGCGACGACTTTGACCGTGCGCTGGCGGGGCTGCTGCGGGAGCAGGCCGGGCTGGGGGCGCTGAGCGGCATCTCGGCCCGCGCGCTCGTGCGCGCCGCGCAGGTCGCCAAGGAGGCCCTGAGCGACACCGAGACCACCACGCTGAAGGTGGAGCTCGACGGCCGACGAATCGAAGCGGGCCTGGACCGGGGCACCTTCGAGCGGCTGATCCACCCGCTGATCGCGCGCACAGGCGCGGCGTGCCGGCAGGCCCTCTCCGACGCCGGGCTCACTCCTGAGGACATCGATGAGGTGGTCCTGGTGGGGGGCTCCACGCGGGTGCCGGCCGTTCGGGCGTACGTCGGCGAGCTGTTCGGCCGCGCGCCCCACACCGGCCTCGATCCCGATCAGGTCGTCGCGCTCGGCGCGGCGATCCAGGCCGACATCCTCAGCGGGAACAGCGAGACCGACACCCTGCTGGTGGACGTCGTGCCGCTGTCGCTGGGCATGGAGACCGTCGGCGGGGTGGTGGAGCGCATCATCCCGCGGACCAGCGCCATCCCCGCGACCGCCACCCAGACGTTCACCACGCACGTCGACGGGCAGACAGGCGTCGACATCCACGTGGTGCAGGGCGAGCGCGAGCTGGTCCGCGACTGCCGCTCCCTGGCGCGCTTCACGCTGAGCGGGCTGCCGCCGATGGCGGCCGGCGTGCCGCGGGTGCGGGTGGAGTTCACCGTAGACGCCGACGGCATCCTGCGGGTGGCGGCCACCGAGGAGCTCACGGCCACCACCGCGGCGATCGACGTCCAGCCGTCGTACGGGTTGAGCGACGACGAGATCGAGCAGATGCTCGACGACGCCATCGACAACGCCGAGGACGACATCGACACGCGCCTGCTGATCGAGGCGCGGGTGCAGGGCGAGCAGATCCTGGGGCACATCACGGCGGCCATGCAGGCGGACGCGGCGCTGCTGGAGGGCGATGAGCAGGCGCACTTCCAGGCCGTCGCCGACGATCTGAAGGCCGCGCTCTCCAGCTCGGATCGACAGCGCATCCTGCAGCTCGGCGAGCGCCTCGACGAGATCACCGCGGGGTTCGCGCAGCGGCGCATCGAGCGCGATCTGGCGCTGGCGATCGGCGGCAAGGCGGCCGCCGAGGTGGCCGAGAAGCTCGGCCTGTCGCCCTCCTGAACCGGTGAGCGCTCCGCCGGTGGATCGCGCGCGGACCAACCTGGGAGCCGCAGCGCTCCTGCTGGGGGTGTTCATCGTAGCGCTGGCTGCGCGTCTGCGGGGGCTCGACGCCGCGAGCACCGGCAGCGACGCGCTGGGGCAGTTCCTCGCGGCCTGGTCTGTGGGGCCCGGACACCTGCCAAACCCGCCGAATCCCGAGGGTGGCCACGCGCTGTGGGTGCTCGCGTGGCCCCTCGTGCATCTGGCAGGGTCGCTGCGCGAGCTGTTCATGCTCCGGTTCGCACTGGCGGCGCTCATCGCGCCGCTCACCGCCGCGGCGGTTCTTCTTCTAGCCGGCGCTGGGGCGCGCCGCTGGGGTGCGGCGGCCGCCGCGGGCGTCCTCGTCTCGGTCGATCCCGGGCTCCTCGATACGCTGGTGGTAGCGTTCCGCGGCTACGGGGCGCCTGAGATGGCGGCGCTGGCGTCGGTGGGTCTCGGCCTCGCGATGGCCGATCGGCCGATCGGCTTGCTGCTCATCGGTCCAGCCGTAGTGGCCGCTGCCGGGCAGCACCCGATGGGCGCCGGGCTCGCGCTGGGGGTGCTGGCGGTCCTCCCCGATCTGGCGCGTCGCTGGGGCCGTCGGTGGATCGCTGCGGCGGTCGCTGTCGGCGTGATCGCGGCGCTGCCCCGCCTGCTCTGGGTGCTGCACATGGCGGACTGCGGGCGCCCCGCCGCGGAGTGCCTCGCGGGGGTCGCGCTGTCCAGCTCCGAGCCGAGCGTGGGCCCGGGCGAGCTGCTGCGTCGGGCGCTGCACGATCGGCTGGTCGTTGAGCTGGGCGCCCCGGCGCTCGGCTTCTGGGCGATCGCGGGGCTCGCTGGGCGGATCAGGGAGGCGCGCACGCGCGTCGCTGCGCTGTGGGTGTCGGGCTGTCTGCTGGGGGTCATCGTTCTAGGACTGTCGGTCCACTCGCTGCGGCCCTACCACCTGCGCGTCGTCGCCGCGCCGCTGGCGATCGCCGCGGTCCTGGGGGCGGGTCGCGCCTGGCCGCTGCTCCTGATCTGGGTCGGGGTTGCGGGCGCTGCCTGGTGGCCGGAGCGGGCGACGTCGAGACACCTGCGCGCCGTCGACTCCCTGGCGGAGCAGCTCCTCCACGCGGACACGTCCCTGCGGGTGGACACCGCCTACTTCGGGACGCCCGTGGGGCTGGATCCGGCCGCCGTGGTGCTCTCGGCGGTGCTCCAGGGGTGTCCGGCCGATCGCTTCTCGCTGGACGCGCGCGCCGGGGAGATCCTGATCGTCAGCAGCGGCCCTGATCCCGGCGCGGGGGCTCGGCAGATCGGCGCGGGTCCCGGCTGGGTGGCGCTCCGGTTCGCGGATCGCCGGGGCGCACGGGCCTGGGTGGACGCGCAGTCGCCCCCGCCGGTCTTCGTGGGGGGGGCCTGGGACTGGGCAGTGGCACTGTATCCACGCGCGGTGGACCTCGCCGAGGCGTCGTGGTGACAGTGGGGCTCGCGGAGGCTTCGGGCTATGTTTGGACGATGCCCGATCTCCCTGAGTCCATCCCGGAAACCATCGGTCCTTACCGCGTGGTTCGGGCGCTGGGGCGGGGGGGGATGGCCAGGGTATTCGAGGTCGAGGAGCCCACCACCGGGGAGCGACTGGCGCTGAAGCTGCTCACCCAGACGGGCTTCGCCGCTGAGCGGTTCAACCGCGAGTACCGCGCCCTGACGCGGCTCGATCACCCAAGCATCGTGCGGGTGTACCGCTTCGGGCTGAGCGAGGACTCCCGCCCGTTCCTGACGATGGAGCTGCTCGACGGTGTCCCGGCGCAGGTGTACGCGAAGTCCTGCGGTCGACCGGGCACGCCGCGGCGCACGGCCGAGGTCATCCGCATCGTCACCGCCGTGGCCGACGCGCTGGTGTGCTTGCATCGGCGCGGCATCGTACACCGCGATCTCAAGTCCTCCAACGTGCTGGTTCTGCCCGACGGGCGGGTCAAGCTGCTGGACCTGGGCACCGCTCGGCTGCTGCGCTCGGTGGAGGAGATCACCCGCCACGGCGAATTCATCGGCACCTTCGCGTACGCCTCACCCGAGCAGCTCGTCGGTGAGACCGTCGGACCGCGCTCCGACATCTACTCGCTGGGGGTGCTCTGCTACCGACTGCTCTCGGGCAAGCGGCCGTTCAACGCCGACAGCTCTCACGAGATGGTTCGGCTGCACCTCGAGCACGTCCCCCGGCCGCCGGATCAGCTCGTCGCGGGTGTGCCCGAGAACCTGTCCGATCTGGTCATGCGCATGCTCGCCAAGGAGAGCGGCGACCGCCCGGCCTCCGCCGAGGCGGTGCTCGAGGTCCTCCTCGATCTCAAGACCGCCGGCGTGCGGCGCCGCGCCGGCCTCGAGCTGTCGAGCCCCGAGGTGGTCGGACGCGATCACGAGGTCCGCCTGCTGCGTCTCGCCCTCGAGCGGTCTCGGGCGGGCACGACCATCGTCCTGAAGGGGAGCGTCGGAGCCGGCCAGGACCGGATGCTGGCGCAGGTCGCGCGAGACGCCCGGGCGCTCACCTGGCGGGTCCTGGAGGGGCGCTTCCGGGGGGACGCCGGACTCGACGGTCTGGCGGACGTGGGGCGGGCCGCCGCGCGCGGACTCCCCCCTTCCGCGGAGGGCGGCGCGCAGGGCGCAGATCTCGCAGCGTTCTCTGCTGCGTTCTCCGGAGCGGGGAGCGGGGAGCGGTGGCTGGATGCGCCCACCCGAAATCAGCTCCTCTCCACCCTGTGCCGCATCGTCTTGCGCCGCCAGCGACACGAGCAGCGCTCGGTCCTCATCCTCCTCCACGATCTGCACACCGCTCACGGGGTGGGGATCCAGGCGCTGCGGGTGCTGCGCGAGGAGGCGCAGAAGCGCCAGGTCCCCCTGCTGATCGTCGCGTCGGGCGAAGCGACCCCCGCGGTACCCCTTCCGGTCATCGAGGGGGCGGACACCATCGAGCTCGGCCCGCTGTCTCCCGAAGACGTGGGGCGCTTGATCGGGATCTGCCTGGGGCGGGTCGCGCCGCCTCCTACCCTCGCGCGTCGCGTCCATCGGGCCACCGCGGGGCTCCCGGGGAACGTCTTCGAGGTCGTCCACTCGCTCGTTCAGAACGGTCTGCTTGAGCGCAGCCCCGGGGTGACCGATCGTCACGCATGGCGGGATCGCTCGGGGGGGCAGCTCGTCATCCCCCCGACGCTGCGGGATCGCCTGGTGCAGACGCTCGACGTCGCCGACGACACGGGACGGGCGCTGCTGGAGGCCATGGCCGCCGCGGGTGGTCCCATGCCTGCGGAGGCCCTCGCCGCCGCGACGGGCACCGATAAGGCGGTCGCAGCAGCGACCCTCGAGGCGCTCGCCGAGCACGAGGTGACCTCCTTCCGGCGCACCGACGCCTGCTGGGGTTTTCGCCTGGGGTTGCTGGGGCAGCTCGTCTCGGAGCGCACGCGGCGGAGCCGCCGTCAGGTGCTCCAGCGCCGCATCGCCGCCGCCACGCTGGAGCGGCCGCCGTCGGCGCACAAGATCCGACTCCTCCTGAGCACCGGGCACCTCGCGCAGGCGGTGATGGACACCGTCGCCTGGGCTGGTCCCTGCCTGGCGGAGCGCAGGACCTCAGAGGCGCTCCCGCTGCTGGAGCGGGTCTGTCGTCGGGTGGCGCGCCACACCGAACCCCTCCCGATCGCAACCGAGGCACGGCTGCACCTGCTGTTTGCGCAGGCGCTTCGTTTGACCAATCTCCGCGATGAACGGATGGATCGCGTATTGGAGCGCGCAGGGGCCAACCTCCAGGGCTTTCGGAAGACCGAGTGGCTTCTGGAGAGAGCAGCGCTCACACGCGAACGCGGAGACTGGGAGCACGCCCAGGAGATCCTCGCGATCGTAACGAAGCGCCTGGTGACCAGCCCCTCGCCGCGTCTCCGTGTGCGCAGCAGACTCGAAGAGGGGGCGGGGTTCCGCTCCGTCGGGCAGCCGGTGAAGGCGCTCAAGGCCTTTGAGTGGGCCGAGAACACCAGCCGACGGGTCTCACGTCGCCGGGAGCAGGGAGAGGCCCTCCTGGGGCGTGGATTGGCCCTCGCGGCGCGTGGAGAGCTTCAACCCTCCGAGCGTTGCCTGCGGGGGGCCCATCAGATCTTCCTCTCTCTTGAGACGGACTGGGGGGCCTGGCAGGCGCTGATCGGACTCTCCGAGATTCATCGGCAACAGGCGAGCTTCACAGAGGCCCTGGAGATCCTCCATCCGTGCCTGGATCAGGCTCGAATGGGAGAACTTCCGCTCGATTACGCAGGTATTCTGCTGCAGCTCGCAGAGACGGAGATCGAGCTGTACCGACTGGGAGAGGCCCGCGACCGGCTCTCCGAGCTGTCTGGACTCGACATCGTGCGCGGCCACCCGGTGCTGTCGGCCGCTGCAGCGCGGGTACGCGGCCGGCTCCTGCTGGTGGCGGGGGAGTCGGCTGAAGCCGTCTCAGTCCTCGCTGTGGCGGTACCAGAGGCGGGACGGTTCGGTCTGGTGGGCGAGCGGGAGCGGCTCCGGGCGTCGCTCGGGGAGGCGCTCTCGCACGAGCCGACAGACGCCGAGCTGGCCCGCGAGGAGCTCGACACCGCGGTGGCACGTCTGGCGAGAATGGGGCTTCGACCTGCATTGGCAGAGGCGTGTGCGGCGAGAGCGCGCGCGCTCACGGGTCAGGCGGACCCTGAACATTCCTTTCGGCCGGTCACCGAGTGGCTGTCGGGGGGAGCGATGAGACTCTTTCAACTCACGCGCTGTCTGGAAGGGGTGCGATTCGCCCATCAGTGCGGAGACCGTCCCCGTTTGCATCGTCAGCATGCGGAGGGGCGGCAGCTTCTGGAAGAAATTTCTTCAGGTCTGAATGCGACGGATCAAGCTGCATTGTCCGTACATCCATGGCGGCAGCAACTCGATTCAGTGGTCGTCTGAACGCCGTCGGGGTTGTCTCCAAACGTGCTTGTTGGCCTTTTACGTTTGCCTATTCGAACAATGCATGGTAGCAACAAGTCGCTGCTCCGTGTCGGGTCGGCACGGACTGGACCAAACCGAGAACCGGAAGATGAATGCCACGTAAAGCCAAGTCCTACCCAGAACTGGACGCGCTCGCCAACAAGCTCGGGAGGCTGCCGGACCACGAGATCGCCAAGCTCGCAGGGACCAGCGTCTCCATCGTCGGTCGCTACCGGCGCAAGCTCGGAGTCGAGCCCTACGATGGGTATAAGTTCGGGCAGAACAACCCTCCGCCCTCCGCCCGCGCCGCCGCCGCTCGCAAGGCCGCTGCTGCCTCCGAGGTGACCGCCTCCGAGGACGCTGCCCCCGCCGCTGCTCCCGCGGCCGCTGCGCCCGCCCCCGCCCCCGCTCCTCGGAAGCGCGGACAGCGTGGACCTGACAGGGCTCCTCGCCGCTCCAAGATCAGCCCGTTCCGCGACGAGGTAGGGAAGATCCCCGACAAGGAGATCGCGCGCAAGGCTGGGGTCACCCCGGAGGCCGTACGTATGTACCGTCGTCGTCACGACATCGCGCTGTCCGCGCCGCGTGGCAGCGCCGCAGTGGCACCCAGGAAGCGGAAGAAGCCGTCTCGTCGTCGTTCAAAGCTCGATCCGTTCCTCGATCTGCTGGGCAAGGTCCCCGACGCTGAAGTCGCGGCCATGGCGAGCGTCACGCCGGAGAATGTTCGCGCCTATCGTCAACGTCACAGCATCGCCGCCGAGTGGCGCAAGACTGCGGGCCGAAAGGGCCGAAAGAAGGCCGCCGCTCCGGCCAGGGCTGCTCCGGCCGCCAAGGCTGCGCCGGTCGTCGAGGCCGCTCCCGTGGTCGAGGCTGCGCCGGTCGTCGAGGCTGCTCCCGTGGTCGAGGCTGCGCCGGTCGTCGAGGCCGCTCCCGTGGTCGAGGCTGCGCCGGTCGTCGAGGCTGCTCCCGCAGCAGAGGCCTCCGCGTCTTCCGAGCCCCAGGGGTACGCTATCTCCGTGTCTGGTCAGGATGGTGAGTACACGATCATCGCCGCCAACATCTCGGAAGCGGCGACAGCGTCCATCGCTGCGTTGGCCGCCAAGGGTGTGTCTGGCGCGGTCTCTGCGATCCGCCACCTGGGCCCCGCACTGATCTGAAGCAGGGTCTTGTCTGGATGAGTCGCTGGCGCTGATCGTCCAATCGTCTATCGAGACGTGACGATCAGCGCTCTTCTGCCAAGGCTCAGCACCCTGCCAGGGCCAAGCACCCTGCCAGGGCTCAGGGCTCCCCCGAGGCTCCGATCAGAGCCTTGGGGTCTGGTGCCCGACGTGACCCCACAGATGAGTCATCGCGTTGACCCCGATCGGAGCCTCCGGTCGGGGTCAATGCTGTCGGGGGGGCGTCGACAGGCGGAGAGGTGTTAACGGAGCGAGAGGACGCGATCCGGGAGGGCCCATGCCCCAGCACAGCGATATCAACAGCGATTTCAGCAGCGAGGGTGAGTTCCGCGCCTCGGCCGCGAGCGTTCTCGACGAGCTGATCGAACAGATAGATGAGATCGAGGTTGGCGAGATCGACGCCCGTCTCACCACCGGCAACCTCGCTGTGACATTCGAAGACACAGGAGAGGTCTTCATTCTATCTCGGCAGACTCCCACGCACGAGCTCTGGCTCTCCGCCAACCTCACCGCCTGGCACTTTCGTCGGCAGGGGGGAGTCTGGTTGGAGCGGGGGAGTGGAGAGCAGATGACCGCTGTGTTCGCTCGTCTGTTCAGCGAGAAACTCGGCGCAGAGATTCACTTTCACATTTGACATGAGGCCGACACGCCACCCCTACCCGAGCTCCCCAAGCGATTTCGCCCCGTTGGATTGCTCGGCGAGGGCGCCACGGGCGTGGTGTATCGGGTCTCAGACAGTCAACTGGGGTGCGATCTCGCCCTGAAGGTCGTTCGACCCAACCTGGCGATGCACCAGCGCTTTCGGGCTCGCTTTGCCCGAGAGGTCGCCTTGTCGGCTTCGGTTGTGCATCATCGGATCGTCCCGGTGTATGACTACGGGCATCTGCCGGACAGGCGACCCTATGTCGCGCTGGCGTATGCAGACCGGGGCAGTCTGGGGGACCTGCTGCGGTCAAGTGTGCCGCGTCGAGGTCTGCTGCGCGTGATTGGCCAGGTCCTGGAGGGCCTCTCTGCGCTCCATGCGTTGGGCCTCGTCCACCAGGATCTCAAGCCCGAGAATGTGCTGCTCCACGGTACAGATGGGGATGCGTGGGTGGCGGACCTCGGCGCGGCGGGCGCGCTGAGCGAGCTGGCGATGGATCGCCGCGGTATCTGCGGCACTCCGGGATGGATGGCACCCGAGCAGGTTCGAGGACTCGCCCACGAGCTCGGCCCCTGGACAGACCTCTATGCGGTGGGTCGGATGCTCGCCTGGGTCTTCCTGGGGGCACCTCCCGCCGGCGGGTCTGCGCCAGCTCCCCCGGATCTGCAGCGCGGCCTGCTCCCCCCAGCGTTCGACCAGATCGTCCGCAACCTGCTCTCCCCCGAGCCCCGGCAGCGCTACGACCGCGCGGCAGACGTCCGGCGCGCGCTCTCGCGGGCGATCGCTGTGGCGGACGCGGCGTTCCTCGACGCCCCCTGCGCTCCGGTGGTGCCCGTCGCAGACCCGTCACCGGAGGCGCCCGCTGCGGAGGCGGCTGTGGACCCGGCCCCGGGGATCGTCCGGTGGAACCGGGTACCGCCGGGTACCTTCCCCGCGATGGCGCCGCCGCCTGCCCACGTCCACGCCCCCCAGGGGATCAGCCTGCAGCTGTTCGCCCTGCAGGAGATGCCGATGCTGGGGCGCCAGATGCTCCAGCAGACCCTGTGGAACTGCGCGCGGGAGGTGGTCGACAGCGGCGCTGCGCGCGTGCTGATCCTCGAAGGCTCCACCGGCTCGGACCGCAACCGGCTGGCGATCTGGCTGGCGCGCGCGCTCGACCAGGGAGGCTTCATGGAGCCGGTGCGGCTGCGCTACGACTCCCCGCCGGACGTGGAGGACGGCTACCGCGGCGCGGTCCTGGAGTACCTGGCGCCCTGGAGCGACACCCGGTTCGAGGCGGAGGAGCGGGTCGCCCGCTGGCTGGCGCGAGATCGGGAGTGCACGCCTGAAGAGGTCCGCACCGAGGCAGAGGTGCTGGTGCGTTGGTGCGGCTACAGCCGCGAGAGCGAGCCCCGCGTCAACGCCGCCGTCGGTCTGGCGTTCCTCTACCGACACCTGAAGGCCCGCGCCTGGCGGGGAGGCGCGCTGCTGGTCCTCGAAGACGTCCACCACGCTCGCGAGCCGGGGGATGGTCTCGCGATCTGCGAGTCACTGCTGGAGGCGTCGGTGGGAGAGCGTCCTGTCCTCGCCGTCGCCACCGTCGACGCTGGGGCGCTCCGGAGCGACCCCCCGCTGGCGGCCAAGATCGCCGCGCTGGAGGCGCGGGGGGCGCGGCGCATCCTGGTGCCCCGATTGCCCGACGCCGAGCTGGCTGAGCTCCTCTGCGATGTGCTGTGTGTCCACGCCGACCTGGCGGAGGCCATCTCCACGTGGTGTCGCGGAGAGGGGGGCGTCGCCACCCTGCTGCTGCGGCACTTCGCCACCTGCGGTCTCCTGCGCCGGGAGTCGGACGGGACGTTCCGACTCCGTGACGGCGTGTCTGCGGAAGAGCACCTCCCGCAGACGCCGGACGGGCTCTACCGGAGCCGAATCGATGGAGCGATCACGGCCTCCGAGGCGTCAGACGACACCGCGCGGGCGCTGGCTGTGACCGCGCTCGCGGGACCCTATCCGCCGATCTTCGTCGTCCGACGGATCTGCCCGGAGGGGCTCGATCACCTCCTCGCCTCGGGGCTGGTGCATCAGCGGGGTCGACGTCTCGTGTTCGAGCACCCTGGAGTGGCGCGGAGCGCGCGGTGGATGGCGGCTGACCTCCCCACCGTCGCGGAGCTCCACAGCGCGCTGGCAGAGGCCTGGGAGAACCTGGGGCGGTACACCGGGGCCGACGTCGATCTGCGGCTGGGGCAGCACCGGCTGTACGCCGGGGACCACGAGCGGGCGCTCATCCCGCTGCTGCGCGCGGCGAAGCACACCCTGATCGGCGGTCGCGCCGCGCTGGCTCTGGAGGCCGCTCGCGAGGCGTGGGACGCCGCGGAGCTGGCCGGCGTGCGGATGGCCGCCGGGGAGGCCGGGCGCTGCATGGCCGACGCCTACCTCGACCTCGGGCACGCCCAGCAGGCGCTCGACGTCATCGACGCTGCCCTCGCCCTGGGGCACCTCGATCGCCGCACCAGGGCCGGGCTCGAGGTGCGGCGGGCCCGCGCGCGGTTGGCCCTCGGGGAGCTGGAGGACGGGCGGCGGCTGCTGTCCTCGGCCCGCAAGGCGTTCGAGGCGATGCGCGACTGGGAGGGGTTGGTCGAGACCGCTCGCGGCGAGGGAATGCTGGCGCGGCACGTCGGGCGTCCGCTGGAGGGGGTGAGCTGCTACACCCGCATGCTCACCTACAACCGCGGTGGCGATCCCCGCGTGGAGGTGCTCGCGCTGGTCGGTCTGGTGGAGTCGCTGCTCTCGGCCGGGCGGCTCGCTGGACTCGAGAAGCACCTGGCGCGGCTGCAGGTCGTGGCGCGCTCCAGCGGCGACACCCGCAACATCTGCCAGGCCACCTATGTCGGGGGTCTGGTGCACCTGCGACGCCGCCGGCTGGAGCTGGCGGAGCGCCACTTCCAGACCGCCCGCGCGCTGGCCGCGACGCTGGGAGCGGATCGGCTCCGGCTGGCCTGTGAGAACAACCTCGGCGAGGTCTTCCGCTACCGGGGTGACTTCGACGCCGCCGTCGCTGCCTACCGACGCGGCGCGCATCTGGCGGACGACCGCGGCTGGTCGGCGGTCTCGGCGGTGGCGCACCTCAACCTCGCGCTGGTGGCGATCACGCGGGACGAGCTCCGTCAGTCGCTGATCGATGTCGCGCGCGCGGACGAGGCGCTGCGGGAGCACCCGCGGCATTGGGGCTGGACGGTCATCGGGCTCATCCGCGCCGTGTGGGGGGCGGAGTGCGGAGACGAGGAGCTGTGTCGGATCTGGTGGGTCGTGGCGAAGGATCACGGGCTGGAGAACCTTCGCCTGCCCGATCTCCTCATTCCCCTGCGGCAGCTCGTCGAGGCCACCCGGTACGAGGGCTGGGATGACATCGCGGAGGCCGCGCATCGACTGGTGATGGACATGGGCCTGGAGCCATCCGCGCCGTTGAACTGACGGGAACGCTGACCGGGACCACAGGGTTGGTTACGGCTGCCCCCGAATCGGAGGACTCCATGTCATCGCGCCTGCCCTTGTTCGTTCGGACGACGCCCCTGTTGATGGTGGCGCTCGCGCTGGGATGTCCAGAGCCGATCCCCTCGCAGGAAGGTGGTGCGCCCGGGACTCCAGGCGCAAACGGTCCGGCGGCCGGGGGGCCGACCCCGCAAGCCGGGGGCGGTGGTGTCGCTGCTGGCGGCGGCGCTGCTGGAGGCGGCGCCGCGGGAGCGCCGCCCAGCCTGGGCACGTTCGCCGGGAGCATCCCCGAGAGCGAGCTGACCCCCCTGTACACCCAGGACCAGCTCGCGGACGGGCACACCCTGAGTGGCACGCTGATCTGCCCCGACTGCTCCGGCGCGCTCCTCGTTCGGGTGCTGCCGCCGCCGCCGGATGACCCTGCCTCGACGGCAGCTCCTCAGGAGCTCAACCTCATCACCACCGCGTCGTACGACGCCGCAGGGGCCTTCTCGATCCGCGTCCCGGGTGACTCCTCTCGGGTCGTCCTCCAGGTGGTGGATGACGCCGACGGGGACGGCCGCCCGTCTTCGGGTGAGCGCATGGGCATGCCAGAGGGCGGTCCCATCACCACCGGCCCCTCGGTCACGGGCATCGAGCTGACGGTGGGCGTCTTCCCGGAGATGCCCGCGATGGATGGGCAGGGCTCACCGCTGAGCGCCGCGCCCTGGGGCCGCCCCGCCCCCCCCCGCGCGCCCCCCCCCCCGGGGCCGCGGCTCCGACCGGCGCGCCGCCGGACGGGGCTCCGCTCGATGCTTCCGGCGCAGTCGGTCCGCCGCCCGACGGTGCGCCTCCTCTGGATGGGGCCCCGCCACCGGGTGGGGCGGCGCCGGGTGGAGCGCCTGAGATCGGCGGATAGCGGACTCCGCCGCTGTGTCCCGGCCTCCCCTGTGGTGCGTGGCCGCCCTCGCCCTCCTCGCCCTCTGGCCCGCTCGACGGGCGCTCGTGGCGGACGAGATCCTGGGGGCAGGTCCGGACGTCATCTCCACGCTGTGGGGGATGTGGTGGTTCAGCCAGGAGTGGCTCGGTGCGGCCTGGGGGGGATGGTCCGATCTCGCGAACCACCCCTACGGCGCCTTCGGCGCGGTCCTCTCGCCGACCAGCGCGGCGGTCTGGAGTCTCACCCACGAGCTGCTCGGCATCGGTCGCGCATCAGCGCTGGCGGGCGCGGCGCAGGTGGGCGGTCTCGCGATCGCCACCTGCTGGCTTGCTCATCGGCTGGGCGTGGGCGCGCTGGGCAGCTTCGCCGCGGGTCTGGTCCCGCTCGGCCTGCGGATCACCTGGTACGGGCTGGGCGAGGGGTCGGTCGTCACCATCGCCGGGCTGTTCATCCCGCTCGGGCTGATCGGACTGGTCGGACTGAGCGAGAGGAGCGGACTGGGAGACGCCGGGGAGGGCCGCCGCGCCTGGACGGCCACGGCGCTGCTGGCGGTCAGCGGAGGGCTGGCGGCGCTGGAGAACCCCTACCTGGCGCCGGTGCTGCCTGCCTGCATCGTCGCCGCGCTCGCCGCCGGGAGTCTGCGCCGTCCACGTGAGCGCGCTCGGCTTCTGCGCCTCGGGGTGGCGCTGGTCTCCAGCCTGCTGCTGATCGGCGCGGTGTCGGTCCTGTTCGGACGGGCGGCGAGTCCAGACTACCCGCCGCGGGTGGTAGAGGAGAGCCGCGCCCTCCTCGGGTGGACCATCGACGTGATCGACAAGCCCTGGGCGCGCGTCGATCCGGCCGGATTCCTCGTGCCGTCGGCCGTCCGCTGGACGTTGAACGTTCGCGGCGGCGAAGACGCCACCGGCGGGGACTACCTGGGGCTCGCTCCCACCGCGCTGCTGCTCGTCGGCGTGGTCCTCCGTCCTCGCAAGACCGCGCCGTGGCTGGTGTTCGGACTGGCTGGACTGTCGCTGTCGGTCGGCTCGATCGTCGGCGGGGTGCCCGGCCCGTTCCTGCTGTTCAACGCGCTGCTCGATCTGCTCGCGCGGCCGCTGACGCAGCCCTCCAGGTACCTCGTCTTGTATGGGATCGGGGCGGGGCTCTGCGCGGGGTGGGGCGTCGCGGCGCTCACCGCGCGGCTCGGCGGTCGTGTCGCAGCGGCCGCTGTGGCGCTCCTGGCGATCGAGGGGCTGTCGATGGGCGGACTGGGACTCGACCTGCCCACCACCGCGCTGCCCGACGCCGACTGCCTGCGGGACCTGCCGGACGAGCCCGGAGGGGTGCTGATCTGGCCCGGGGACGCCTCGCGGTGGGAGGGAGATCTGGAGCGGGTGTGGCTGCTGCAGATGCTGCATGAGCGTCCGGCGGTGCACCCCGGGATCGCCTCGTGGGCCTTGCATCGACAGCGGGCCCGGGACGTGGTGCGCGAGCAGCTCGGGTTCCGGTATGTCGCGCCGGTGGGGGAGCCGCTGGGCAGCCCGGCCGGGCAGCCCGATCGGGGACGCCTCGCGGAGCTGGGGTTCCGCTGGGTGGTGGTGGACATCGCGCGGGACCCCCGGCAGACCACCTGGGCGGAGGGCGTGTTCGGCCCGCCGTTGGCGAGCTGTACCGGGGCGGCGATACACCAGCTCCTCCCAGATGGATAGCTGATGTCTCGTCGTTCCTCTGCAGCGTGGCAGGCCGCCTGGCGCCGATGGGGTCTTCCCGTCGCGCTCATCCTGCCTGTTCTGATGATGATCTGGCCGCTGCGCGAGGCGCTCTGGAATGACGGGATCCCGGGAGCGGGCCCCGACATCATCTCCACCCTCTGGGGGAACTGGTGGTTCAGCCAGGACCCCTTGACGGCCATCGTGGGGGGCTGGACGAACATCGCCAACCACCCGAATGGGGTGTGGGGCGCGGTGCTCTCGCCTTCTTCAGCGATGCTGTTCACCGTCCTGTACGGCTGGACGGGGATCGGCCGGGCCTCCGCGCTGGTGGACATCGCGCAGCTCGGGGGGCTCTGTGCGGCCACCGGAGCGCTGGCACACCGGCTGGGGGTGCGGCCCCTCGGCGTGTTCGTCGCCGGGATGGCACCGCTGGTCTGCCGCTACATGATCTACGCGCTGGGCGAGGCCTCGGTGGTGGCGGTCGTGGGGATGGGGGTACCCATCGGCCTGATCGGGCTGCTCGACGCGGTGGAGCGGCAGGGGCGTCGGGCGAAGATCGGCGCCGGGCTGGTCGCGGCCTGCATGGGCCTGTCGGCGTTCGAGAACCCCTACCTGGCACCTGTCCTGCCAGCCGCAGCCGCGGGGATGATCGCGCTCCGATGGCGCCAGGGCGCGCTCGACCGCGAGCTGCTTCGACGCCTGGTGCTCGCGGTCGTTGCCGGGGTGGCGATCGTCGTGGCAGCGGCGGCCTTGTTCGCGCGGGTCTCCAGCCCTGAGTACCCCTTCGAGCGCACGGAGCATGTGAGCTACCTGCTGTGGGTGATCCCCCTGCCCATCGTCGAGCAGCCCTGGGCCGCGGCGGAGGTAGCGCAGCTCCTCTGGCCCACCGACACCCGGTGGGTGCTGGAGGCGTCTCTGGGCATGCAGGCCAGCGGGGGCCGCTATGTCGGCCTGAGCACGCTGGTGCTCTCGGTGGTCGGCGCCGCGTTGGGGGGATGGCGCGGTCTGCGCTGGGCGGCCTTCGGCTGGCTGGGGATACTGCTGGCGATGGGCTCGATGGTGGGGCCGATCGGCGGCCCCTTCCTCTACCTCAACGCCATCATGGATCTCATCGCCCGACCGCTGACCCAGCCTACGCGGTACCTGGTGTGCGCGGTGGTGGGGATGGGGGTCGCCTCGGGGATGGCGCTCGACGCGCTCCGGGCTCGCCTGGGGGTG
The DNA here is from genome assembly GCA_964464515.1 of uncultured Enterobacterales bacterium. Classification (GTDB taxonomy): domain Bacteria; phylum Myxococcota_A; class UBA796; order UBA796; family UBA2385; genus CAYXGP01. The sequence continues at coordinate 19,235 of CAYXGP010000001.1, read as the reverse complement.
TGGCCGAGCCGCGCCCTGGCGGCGGCGGTGGTGCTCGACGCTTTCGTGCTCGGCGGGCTGTCCCTCACGCTGCCCACCACGTGGCTGCCGGACGCGGACTGCCTGTCTGAGCTCGATGGCGCGGAGGGTGGGGTGCTGATGTGGCCGCTCGACGCCACAAACAACGTGCGGGACCTGCCGCGCACCCAGCTGTTCCAGATGCTCCACGGCCACCCCTCGCCGCAGCCGGGTATCGCCTCGTGGGCCATCGAGAAGAACCGCGCGCGAGCCGATCTCGATGAGGCCGGCTACGCGTATCGGGAGCAGACGAGGGAGCCGCAGCCCCTGAGGCCCGAGCCCAAGAAGCTGCTCGAGATGGGGTACCGCTGGGTGGTGGTGGACGAGAAGACCCTCCCGCGCCTCAAGCGGCTGCCCGAGACGTGGTTCGGTGAGCCGATGGTGGCCTGCGGTGACATCGCGATCCATGAGATCCCCGACGCGCGCTGACATCGAGCGCCGCTTCTGGCCCGCCCTCGCGCTGGTCGTGGGGGCGTTGGCGCTGTGGCCGCAGCGAACTGCGCTCCGGGCGGGCGACGCGATCGGGGCCGGGCCGGATGTCGTCTCGACGCTTTGGGGGATGTGGTGGTTCAGCCAGGAGTGGCTCGGCGCGGCCTGGAGCGGCTGGACGGGCTGGGTGAACCACCCCTACGGGGCGTTCGGCACGGTTCTCTCTCCGTCGAGCGCGATCACCTGGAGCCTGACGGCGCCGCTGGTGGGCGCGGGAGCGGCGTCGGTCGTGACCGCCGTGGTGCAGCTCACCGCCTTCGCGCTGGGGATCGCCTGGCTGGCGCGGCTGGTCGGAGGCTCAAGGATCGCGGCGACCGGCGCGGCGCTCTCGGCGCTGGTCGGGCGCTACCTCCTGTTCGGTCTGGGAGAGGGCTCGGTGGTCGCCATCGCCGCTGTGCCCATCCCGCTGGGGCTGGGGCTGCTTCTCACGATCGACAAGGAGCGGAGGTGGATCGGCGCGGGCCTGTGCATGGCCGGGGCGGCCATCGAGAATCCCTACCTGGCGCCGGTGCTTCCGGCCGTCGGCGCGCTGTCGCTCCTGCGGGCGCTGCGGCAGCGGGCCCCCCTCCGCGGGGGGGGGGCCGCGCGGGGGGTGGGGGGGGCGGGGGGTGGGCGGGGGGGGGGGGGGGTGGGGCCCCCCGC
>CAYXGP010000001.1:0-18037 GCA_964464515.1 uncultured Enterobacterales bacterium | reverse complement strand
CAGCGGCGCGGCCGCCAGTTGCCGGCGCGGGTCGCGCGGATCGCCGCGCTGGTGTTGGGGACGGCGGGGATACTCGCGGTGTCGCTGATGTTCGGCCGCAGCGCGAGCCCGGACTACCCTCGGGACGTTGCGGAGGAGATCGCTACGCTCGGGCCGCTGGTCTTCGACGTGGTGGATCTGCCGTGGGCGCGGTCACACCCCGGGGAGTGGGTGTGGCCGACGACGGTCCGCTGGACCACCGACTCCACCGCCGCGACGACCGCATCGGGGGGGCGCTACCTCGGCCTTTCGGTGGTCTTGCTGGCGCTCTGCGCGCTGCGGGGGGCAGCGCGCCCTGCGCTGCCGTGGTTGCTGTTGGCCGGCGCCGGGGTCTCGCTGTCGCTCGGCTCGCTGCAGTCCGGGATCGGCGGACCGTTCATCTTCCTGAACGCGGTGATGTCGGCCGTGGCGCGGCCGCTGACGCAGCCCACCCGCTTCCTGATCCTCGCGGTGATCGGCCTGGGGGTGGCGGCGGCCCTGGGGATCGACGCCATCCGGGCGCGGATGCCCGAGCGCGCGCGGCCGTGGATCGGCGCCTGGCTGGTGGGGGTCCTCCTGTTCGACGCGGCGGCGTTGGGGGGGCTGTCGCTGCAGATCCCCACGACGTCCCTGCCCGCGGCCCCCTGCGCGGAGTTCCCGTGGGGCGACGACGAAGGCCCCGAGGAGGGAGTAATCGTCTGGCCGTGGGACTCCCTCGACGGTGAGCAGGGCCACGCGCAGCTCCACCAGATCCGCCACGGACAGCGCGCTGCGCACACCGGCATCGCCTCGTGGGCGCTCCACGACCAGCGCGTGACCACGCTGCTGCGGGGGGCGGGGGTGCGCGCCGAGCCCACCGGCGAGCTCGATCAGCGTCTGCTGCGAGAGCTGGGCTACCGGTGGGTGCTGGTGGAGACCGCGGCCGATCCCGACGGCGCGGCGTGGCTGGTGGAGCAGCTCGGGGAGCCCGTCACGGTTTGTGGTCCAGCGAACGGGGACGCACCCGTGGTCATCCACCGCATCAGCGCCCGCTCGACCCGAGACCCACCGCCGGAGCCGTAGCGGCCCTCGGCAGAAGTCGCAGCCGCCCTCCGGCGGACATCATCAGCGACCCTTGCCCTGTCCGGCACCCGGGCGTTTGGAGGGATCGTGTCGCCCCGGCGGAGGCCCTGGGGGACCTGCACGTCCTCGGCTTCCGCCGGGAGGAGGGCCAGGTGGTCCCTGGTGAGCACCCGGAGCCCCCTGGCCGGGGCCGGGCGGCCCGGATGGTCCCTGCTGGGCCTTTCCGTGCGGAGCCTTTCCCGGTTGGGCCGTCCGCGCTGCTGCGGTGTCCACATCGGACAGGAAGCTCCGCCCGCTCGCGAGCGCCGTCTCCAGCATCGACAGCGCCGCGTCGGTCTGCCCGGCCTCTGCCAGCAGGCGGCCCTCGATGGCCTCGAGGATCCCCTGCCGGTTCGGGCAGGCCCAGTCCTGGTGGTGCAGCGGGTAGTTGTCGCGGAGGATCTGCCGAGCGGTCTCCGCGTGACCGGCCCTGGCGAGCTGGCGGACGGCGTCGTTGCGGATCTGCTTGATGTTGTAGAACCGACTGCCGTGCCCCAGCGCGTCGATCCGTTCGGTCATCTGCTCAACGCGCGCGGCGACGTCGGCGGGATCGTCACCGAGCGAGCGGTCCAGCTCCTCGGCCTCTTCCGTCAGCCAGGCGCGGTGCTCCGGATCGTCCAGTCCCAGCCGCTCCAGCGTGCCGATCGCCCGCGGGCCGGGCTGCGCGGCGACGTCGATCAGGCTGTCGCCGGTGGGCAGCCACCCCAGCCCCTCGGCCGTGAAGTCCGGCGCCTGATCGATCGAATGCAGGCGCTCGGCCAGCGCAGACGGCCACCGCAGGGCGGGCACAGCGGACAGATCAGGAGGGGTGCCGAGCAGCTCGGGCTGGCCCGCCGGGGCGTCCAGTTCGGCCAGCTCGGCGAGCGCCAGTCGCAGCAGCGCCACCTGCCGCTGGATCTCCGGGGCCTCCCAGTAGCCCCAGCGCTCGTCCAGACCCAGGGGATCCAGGGCGTCGAGATACGCCGCGAACAGGCGCACCCGGAGGGCGTGGCGGGCGTCGAAGTCGGTGAAGTCATCCAGATCGAGATCGGGACGGGGAGCCAGGGCCGCGATCAGATCGGCGTCCAGCGCCTCTGCACTGGCCCGCAGCTCGGCGGGGTCGGGATCGGTCTGGAGCGCCAGCGCGAGGTAGCGCGCGCGGAGCGCGTCGACGCCCTCGAGGCCGATCCCGTCTGGCGCCCGCCCCTTCGCAAGCGCGCTCATCCAGGCGGCGTCTCGCTGCGCGGCCTCGCGCAGGAGCCCCACGATCTCCGCGGCGATCTGCGAGCTGCCCGTGTCCAGCTCGGCCAGGAGCTCGGCTTGCGCCCTGCTGGCGGCCACCGCCGCGGCGAAGTCGCCGCGCTCGGCGTGGATGCGGACGACGTCCCGCGCCGCGATGGAGAGGTGTCCGGCGACCCGCATGCGCACGTCGGCCCAGGAGTGCTCGCCGTACCAGCCGAAGTCGGAGACGAACCCGCCAGCGTCCCACTCCCACGCCGGGTTGTCGGCCGGCAGCGGCGGGTGCTGCTGCTCTTGATCGCGGAGCGGCATCTGTTCGGTCGCCTCGCCCTTCGGAGGCTCCAGAGCGTCCGGCGTCCCTCGCTGGGGCGGGGTCTCGCAGGCCAACCACAGCAGCGCCAGGGGGGCTCGGATCATCGGCGGCTCTCCATGCATGCGGCGAGCGCTTCGGCGACGACGGCATGCCCCTCGGGGGTCCAGTGACCGTCGTAGGTGAAGTACAGGCCGCGATCGGCCGCCGCGCGCAGCGGCGCCACGAGATCGCACCGGGCGATGCCGAGCCGCTGGAGCAGACCCGTCACCGCGCGGGCGGGGGCGTCGACGTCGGCGGTGGCCGGATCCAGCCCCACCATCTCCATGGTGGCGGTCAGCCGGTGGTCCTCGATCTGGAACGCCGGCGGGGCGATGGCTACCAGCAGGCGATCTCCGCGCCGGCGGGTCTCCTGCTGGAGCTGGCGCAGCGGCGCCTCGCTGCCGCGTGTGAGCTGATCGAGCCGCTTCGTGCCGGCGGTGGTGAAGATCATCAGCTCGTCCTTCCACCACTCCCGCTGGGGGTCCCGCCCCGCCGACAGGGCGCGCTGGCGGCTGAACACCCGCCACTGGGCGTACAGGTACGAGTGACCCAGCAGCGCCTTGCGCAGCCAGGGGACGGGCTCGCGGGGGATCGGCGCGCCGGCCTTGAGGTGCTGGGCGCCCTTGATGACGTGCGGGAAGCGCTCGTTGTCGTGCAGGTCGTTGCCCAGGAAGAAGCTCAGCAGCACGCCGTCGGCGCCCAGCGGGGCGTCGAGGCGCTGGTACCGCGTCAGCGCCTGCCAGGTGGAGAAGCCGTCCACGCCAGCGTTCCAGAATTCCTGCCCGGTGGCGACCGCCAGCCGCTCCTGGAAGGTTTCCTCTTCGCTGACCTGCACCGAGAGCGTGAACGAGTCGCCGACGGTGAGCCAGCGACCTGCCCCTCCCGTGCTGCGCGCTCCTTCAACCTCCGGTCCGCGCAGACCGAGCTGATTGATGCGCAGATCGACCGCGTAGCCCACGCTGCGGGCCGTCGCCGTGAACCCGGGAGCGGGCGTCAGCAGTAGCTTGGGATCGGCCAGGTACAGACCGATGGGGGAGGCGTCAGGGGAGTTGAACAGCAGATCGGCGCCGCCTGAGGGGGCCACGGCGCGCGCGCCGCACTCCGCCAGCAGCAGTCCGATGAGCAGCCCGCCCGCTGCCAGTCCCAGGCGCGCGGCGATGGCCTTCAGCGCGCGCATCGGAACCCCGAGGTCTTGCGCCGCAGCTCTGGCAGGAAGTGGTTGCGCTCGCCGGCCGGGTTGGGCCGCAGATCGAAGAAGTACGCGCCGCCGCGCACCGCCACGTACAGGCCCGGGCCCGGCGCGGTGACGTCGCGAATGCCGCCGATCGTGCGCGAGAAGCTGTACTGGTTCCAGGTGTCCACGCGCGCGTCCTCGGTGAACTCCCAGGCGTTGCCGAAGCTGTCCTCGAGTCCGTTGGGGCCGGCGCCCGTCGGGTAGCTCCCGACCGGCGAGGTGTACAGCCAGCCGTCGCTGTCGTCGAAGTTCGGCTCCTCCATCTTGCCGTGGTTGAGCTTGTCCGCGTCGTACTCGTCGCCCCACGGAAACGTGCGCCCGTCGGTTCCGAGCGAGGCGAGCTGCCACTCCGCCTCGCTGGGCAGGCGCTTGTCGGCCCAGGAGCAGTAGGCGCGGGCGTCGTACCAGCTCACCAGCACCACGGGGTGCTCACCCGTTCCGGGGGGGAAGTCCGCGCCGCTCCAGTTCCAGCCGTCCTCGGCCCACTCCTCGTCGACGTAGGGCGGGCGGTAGCCGGTCGCGATGAGGAATTCCCGGTAGGCCGCGCGGGTGACCTCGGTGCGGTCGATCCAGAACCCCTCGACCTGGACCTTCCGCGCCTCCAGGCCGTGGCCGCCGTAGCTCTTCCACATCTTGGCGTCTTCCGGCGCTTCGAGCCCGGTGGTCGGGGTCATGGCGCCCATGGGCGGCGGACCGCCGGGCGCGCGCTCGGCGCCGCCGCGCCCGTGCGCTGCGGCGTTGCTGGGCGGCGGACCGGGGGGGCCCATCCCGCCTGGCTTTCCCTGTCCGCCTGGCTTTCCCTGTCCGCCTGGTTTTCCCTGCCCTCCGGGGGCTCCCGGGGGGCCTCCCTGCACTCCCGGGGGAGGTCCGGGCGGCCCCATACCTCCCCCGCCCTTCGCACCCTTCGCGCCCAGCGCTCCCATGCCGCCGACCCCCTCGGTCTGCTTCGGCCCGAGCTCGATCCACCCCTCTGCGATGGAGAGCATCCCATCGACCTCCCCCTCCACGGGGGAGAGCGGCTCGGCGCTGCTGCAGGCGGTGAGCGCCGCGGAGGCCGCGAGCGAAATCAGGGGGAGTAGGCGCAACGGAAGCCCGTGGTGAAGGCCACGCGGTCGGGCGTGGCCGGCTCGCGATGGGTGCAGGTGCAGTAGGACGGCAGGTTCATGAACGAGCCGCCCCGCAGGACCCGCCAGGTGCCGCTCTCCGGTCCGGCGGGATCGGTCGCGTCGCCCGCGGTGCCGGAGGCGTGGTACCAGTCGGACGTCCACTCCCAGACGTTGCCCGCGGTGTGGAGCAGCCCGGCGGGGGAAGCCAGCGCGGCGTCCTGGAGCGCGGCTGGCACGGTGTGGACCTCCTTGAGGTGGCCGAATTTTCCGCCGGCGTACCAGACGATGTCCACCTCCTCGCTCTCTCCCCAGGCGAACCGCTCGCCGGCGGCGCGGCAGGACGCGCGCTCCCACTGCGCCTCGGTGGGCAGGTGGCCGCCGGTCCAGCGGCAGTAGGCGTCGGCCTCGAACCACGTGACGGCCACGACCGGGTGATCGCTGCTGCGACCGGCCGCTCGGAAGTCCGCGCCGCTGCCGCCCGGGTGCTCCTGAGCCCACGCCCAGCCGTCATTTGACCACCAGCGCTGCTCTTCGTAGCCCTCGGCGACGAAGCGCTCGTACGCCGCCACGGTCACCTCGGTGCGGTCGATGCGGTAGGCCGACAGAGTGACGGTGCGGAGCGGCTCGTCGGAGGCGCGGCCGGACCCCTGCGTGAAGCTCCCTGCGGGGACGGCGACGGCGTCTGCGGCAGGAGCGCCTGTGGCGAAGGCGGCGGCGCTGGTGAGCAGGCAGAACATCTCAGGTCTGGGGCATCTCAGGTCAGGGTCCCCTGGGGGCGTCACGGGCCCGGTCCCCCGCCGGCCTATTAATCTCTCCTCGTCCGGAGGTGCCGAATGATCCCGCTCGTTGTTCTGCTGGCCTGCTCTACCGAGGCTCCCGAGTCCTCTGAGCAGGCGACGCCGCAAGCTGGAGAGCAGAGGCAGGGCTCTCCGGGGCAGGGTTCTCGAAGCCAGGGTTCTCGAGAGCAGGGCCCACACGGTCCGCCGCCTGGTGGTCAGGGGGGGCGCGGGAAGATCGGCCCGCCCGGACCGCCTCCGGGTGGCGGCGGGATGCAGGGACCGCCCGGCCCTCCCGGCGGACCAAACGGTCCGGGCGGGGGTGGTGGCGGCTCGGGTGCGATGCTCCAGGACCCCTCGGGGTTCCCCGGCTTCCACGACTGGCCGGCGCCCACGGGACCGGCGATCACCGCGAAGGGCGACTGGAGCAAGCCTCTGGAGCTGTCCAGCGGAGAGGGCGGCGGGTATCGTCCGCAGATCGTCGCGGGCCCCGGCGGGCGGCTGCATGTGGTGTTCTATGAGCGGACCGACGACGGCGATCTCATCCGGCATCGCATCAGCGACGACGGCGGTAGCTGGAGCACTCCGCACGAGCTGGGCTTCGATCGCGATCGCAACTGGGGGCCGGATCTGGTCGCCCGCGACGACGGCAGCGTCGTGCTGGTCTTCGATCACGCCAAGGCCGACTTCACCAGCCGCGGTTACCTCACGATCTTCGACGGCGCGTCGTGGTCTACCCCGGAGCCCTTGACGCCGGACGACGGCGGCGAGATCGGCAGCGGTCACGTGGCCCACGGCACCGGCGGTGAGCTGGCGTACGTGTGGATCGGCAAGCCGCTCGACGCCACTGCGCGCTTCCAGGCCCGCTGGCGGTGGTTCGACGGTACGTCCTGGGGCGAGCCGGGGGCCTTCAGCGACGGCACCGCCGACGCCTGGCACACCAACGTGGAGCGGCGCCCCGACGGCTCGGTGCTGGCGGGCTTCGACATCGGCACGGGCGGCAGCGAGACCACCCTCTACGTCGCAGAGGGGCGCGACGGCCGCTTCAGCGAGCTGGAGGACCTCACCGCCACCGGCGAGCCGGGGGAGCGCCCGCACTTCGCGTTCGCTCCGGACGGCACCGACCACATCACGTGGTTCCACAAGGAGGGCGGCAAGCCGGTACACGTGTATGTTCGCTCCGGACGCCCCGGGAGCTGGGGGAAGGTCGCGGAGCCGTCGGCAGGCTTCGGGGGGTTCCACTTCGATCCTGAGATCGCGGTCGGCCCGAGCGGGCAGCTCTGCCTGGTGTGGGGCTGGGACGCTGGCGACGACGCTGAGATGGTCTACAGCCTGGGCCGCGACGGCGCGTGGACACGTCCGGCGAAGATCGCCGACGTCGATTGGGGGAAGCCGGGCCTGGCGTCGATCGAGGCCACCGCCGACGGCGCCTTCCACGTGGTGTGGAACCAGGGCGTGCGCGGCGATAACAAGGTCTATTACGCTCGCCTGGAGGCGCCGTGATCGCCGCGCTCCTGCTGGCCTGTGCGACGGAAGCGCCGACGCCGTCCGGGGAGAGCCCTTCGGGGCAGCAGGCGCCTCCTTCTGCAGGGGGCGGCACCTTCCACGCCACGCCGACGTTCGAGCTTGAGGGAGAGGGCGCGCAGACACCCCGGCCGATCATCGTCATCAGCCTGGACACCGTGCGCGCCGATCGGCTGGGGGTGTACGGCGGGCGGGCGCAGACCCCCACGCTCTCGGCACTGGCTGGAGAGGGCGCGCGGTTCGATCAGGCGATCAGCCACTTCCCCGAGACCTGCCTGTCGCACTGGTCGATGCTGTCGGGCGTGCTGCCCGAGGTGCATGGCAACGTGCCGGCGCACGGAGGATCGCGGTACAGCGGCCCCACTCTGGCCGAGGTCGCGCAGCGCAGCGGGATGAGCACCGGCGCGTTCATCGGCGGGATCACGCTGACGGACGCCTCCTGCGGGCTGGCGCGGGGGTTCGAGACCTACGACGACCAGTTCGCGATCGATCCGACCGACATGCGCCGCCCGGCCGACGACGTCACCGCCGCCGCGGTAGCATGGATGCAGGCGCAGAGCGGCCCCTACCTGGCGTTCGTCCACTACTTCGACGCACACTTCCCCTACACGCCGCCGGCCCCCTGGGACACCCGCTACGATCCTGACTACACCGGCTCGATCAGCGGCTCGGACGCCGATCTCCGGCCCTACCGCGACGGGGGACGGGTCCCCGCACAGCGGGATCTGGAGCACATCCTGGCGCTGTACGACGGGGAGCTGAGCGACCTCGACGCGCGGATCGCCCCGGTGCTGGCCGCCGCTCCCGCTGACGCCGTGGTGGTGGTCACCGCCGATCACGGCGAGTCGTTCGAGCACGACTATTACTTCAACCATCGCGCGGGGCTGTGGGACGGCGTGCTCCATGTGCCGCTCATCGTCCGCGCCCCGGGGGTCTCACCCCAGGTGCGACCGGAGCAGATCGGGCTGATCGATGTGCTGCCCACCGTCAGCGCGCTGGCCGGGCTGCCTGTGGACGCCCGGGTGCAGGGCAGGAGCTTCGCAGCGGCGCTCCAGGGCGACGGTGGGATCGAACGGGAGCGGGTGGTCGCGATCACCGATCCGTGGATGCCGCAGCCGCAGATCGCCGCCCGCACGCAGGACGCGAAGGTCATCCACCAGGAGGATCGTACGCTGGTCTACGATCTCACCACTGACCCGGCCGAGGAGGACCCCGCCGGGGATGTTCCGGCTGAGCTGGAGGACTTCAGAGACGAGTACCGGGCGGAGGTCACCGCCCTGGAGGGCGATCAGGTCGCGGCGCCGGAGCAGCGGCTCGTCGACGACGAGGAACGCCAGCGGCTGGAGGCCCTCGGCTACCTGGCGCCTGGGCAGCCGGGGCCGCCTCCAGGAGGCCAGCCCGGGGGACAACCTCGTGGTCAATCCGGTGGTCCGCATGGACCGCCGCCGCACGGTCAGCCGGGTCAGTCGGGTCAGATGGGCCCGCCGGGACCGCCGCCTGGAGGACAGCAGGGTGGTCAGCCGGGGAGGAAGCCGATGGGGCAGCCCCCCAATGGGAAGCACCGGCCGAAGTGAACGCCGAGCAGTGTTGCTGGTGGATCAGGCGGCCTGATCGTCGGCTGATGCTCCTGACTCGTTCCCGTTGTGGAGCAATCGATCTCGTTGAGCGTGGTTCGAGGTCACGCGGTCTCGCGAATCGAGGTCTCGTGGAATCGAGGTCTCGCGGGTCCGTGAAACCGCGCTTCCGTGGGTCCGAGGCAACGTGGTCACGTGGTCATACGGTCACACGGTTGAACGGCAACGCGGCTTCACGGTCAACGGAGCCGCTCTGGAGGAGCCACGGTTTCGCGGAACCACGGGTCGCTTCGCTCACGAATCCACGGCTACACGATCCGCGGACCACAAGAACGATTGCTCCACAACGGGAACGAGATCGAACATCGAGTTCGAGCGCGAGTCACGAGGTCGAGTCACGAGATCGATCAACGAGAACGAGCGCCCAGGACGAGCATCGAGTCACGAGAGCGAGCGCCCAGGACGAGAACGAGATCGAACATCGAGAGCGAGCGTCGGCTTGAACGCCGAGCAGTGTCTTTAGCAACGCTGTAGGCAGGGACAAGCCCGGGGGTTTCAGGGGGTCCCCCTGATGATTCAACGCTGCGGCTTGAACGCCGAGCAGTGTCTCTAGCTTTTCGGCTTGAACGCCGAGCAGTGTCTCTAGCTTTTCGGCTTGAACGCCGAAAAGATACACCACCGCCAGCAGTCGCGGATGCGGCCATCGGGCAGGACCTCGAACGGGTGGACGGCCCGAACCTCGGTGGGTGCGTTGTAGAACAGGTCGCGGATCTCGTGCCGATGCACGTTGGTGGTCTCCCACGTGTCGATCCAGAGGTCGATCGACTCCCACACCCGCAGCTCGGTCCAGGTGATGTCCTCAAACCCGACCTTCGAGAGCAGCTCGACGTACTCGTGATCGAGCCACTGGTTTGCGATCAGCGGCTGCTTCTTCTTGAAGACGCGGAACATCCACGCGGCGTCCACGGGCGAGAACGGCAGGATCTGCCCCACGATGAGCTGTCCGCCTGGCCGCAGCACCCGAAAGATCTGTCCCAGCGGTCGCTCGGGCTGCGGGAGCAGGTGGAGCACCTCGCGCGTGACCACCCCGTCGAAGCTGCCCTCCTCGAACGGCAGCTCGTAGACGTTGCCCGCATGCACGGCGTCGAGGCGGGTCATTGCCAGCGCGCGCATCTGCGGCGTGAGATCGAGCCCCTCCACCCGACCAACCCGGGGGCGCAGCGCCGCCCCGACCACGCCGCTGCCACAGCAGACGTCGAGCACACGCGCGTCGCCCGGTAGCTTGACCTGCGCGGCATGCGCGGCCAGCAGATCGTCGTGGGTGAGCCATGTACACGACTCGTGCCAGTCGCCGGAGCGGATACCGAACTGCTTCTTGTAGACGTCTTCAGAGGCGCGGTGATCGACGGCCTGGTACCGAGCGCGCTCGCTGGCGCGGCGGGCCGATGCGCGGGCCCGCGATGCCTCCAGCGCCTTGCCCACGATGGGGCCGATGTCTTCGGGGTGGGCGTCGAGGTGGGCGACCACGCCGCGGGTGAGGATCGACTCCACCGCCGCGCGGGGCCCGCGGCTGGTCAGCCGCGCCTTGGTCTGTCCGCCGAACTCGGGGTCCGCCATGCGCACCGAGAGCACGCAGGTCAGCCCCTCGCGCACGTCCAGCCCGGCCAACGTCTCCTCCTCTCCGAGCATGTCGCGGCGCCGCGCGATGGCTTCGAGCGCGCGCCACAGCGCGGCGTTCAGGCCGTCGGTGTGCGTACCGCCGCGTCGGGTGCGGATGCTGTTGACGAACGCCAGCGTCTCCTCGGCGTAGGCCTGCGTCCACTGCAGGGCGGCCTCGACGAGGATGCCGTCGACCTCTCCGGAGATCTCGATCGGCCGGGCGTGGAGCACGCCCCGATCGCGGTTGAGGCGCGCCACGAACGCCGGCAGGCCGCCGGTGTCCTCGAATCGGACCGACGCGCCCGTGGCTTCGTCGGACAGCGCGATGATCACGCCGGGGTGCATGAACGCCAGGACCTCCAGGCGTCGCTCCAGGCGCGACATCGACAGCCGGGCGTCGCCGAAGATCGTGTCGTCGGGCTTGAAGTGGATGCGGGTCCCGCGGCGCTCGGTGGCGCCCAGGACGGCCAGCGCGCCGGTGGGCTCGCCTCTGGAGAACCCCTGTCGGTGGTGACGGCCGTCGCGCCAGATGTCGGTCTGCAGCCACTCGGAGAGGGCGTTGACGCAGGAGACGCCGACGCCGTGGGTGCCGCCGGAGCGAGAGTAGCTGGCGCCGCTGAACTTGGCGCCGGCATGCAGGGTGGTCAGCACCACCTCGCTGGCAGGTCGCCCGGTGATGGGGTGGGGAGCCACGGGGATCCCCCGCCCGTCGTCGGTGACTGAGCACGAGCCGTCCTGGTGGAGCGATACCTCCAGCGTGGTGCAGAAGCCCGCCAGCGACTCGTCGATCGCGTTGTCCACCAGCTCGAAGACCAGGTGATGGAGGCCCTCTTCGTCGGTGGAGCCGACGTACATCGCCGGACGTCGGCGGACGGCCGCCAGCCCAGGGAGGATGGTGATGCTGTCTGCGCCGTAGGTCATCCGCTCCGCTCCACCGTCATCTCCCGCACGCGCTCCGCCTGCATCCGCTTGGCGTGGACCAGGGTCTCCAGCCAGGTGGCGATGGCCGGGAAGCCCTCTCGCCGCGCCGTCAGTGCCATCTGCGGGTAGAGCGTCTCAGCGGCCTCTGACGCGCTGGCGATCAGCGCGTCTCGGTTGAGCGTGGTCTGCCCGATGGGGAGGCCGCTCGCAGGATCGCCGGCCATCCTCAGGTAGTCGAGGTTGCCGTCCGCCAGACAGCACTGGCTCTCGGCCAGCTCTCCGAACACCGCCGCGATCTCCGGGAAACCCTCGATCTCCGCGATGCGCGCGAAGAATGTCAGGCGCCGCTGGGCGCTGGACTCTCGGGACAACACCCGCAGGAGGTTGTCGTGGGTTCGCGATCCTCTCAGCTCCGACATCCCCGCTCTCCGTTCGATGACCCGAAGCCCTAGCACCCCTCCAGGTTCTCGGCGAGGCGCAGCCCCCCCGCGGCGGGGGCTGCCAGCTTATAGGGCGGTGATGGACCGCACCGTCGAACACTTCACCGCACGCGCCGAACGCTACGATCGCTCCAGCCGCTGGTGCACCGATGAGGCCCTCCTCGCGCGCATCGTGGCGCTGATCGATCCGCAGCCGGGGCACCACCACCTCGACGTGGCCTGCGGCACTGGCCTGGTCGCGCGGTGCTTCCGCGGACGCGTCGCCCGGCAGGTGGGCCTCGATCTCACGCCCGCGATGGCCGAGCAGGCCCGCGGCGTCCTCGACGAGCTGGTCATCGGTCGGGCCGAGCAGATGCCCTTCGCCGACGCGAGCTTCGACAGCGTGACCTGCCGGCAGGGGATCCAGTTCATGGACGCCCCCGCGGCGCTGGCCGAGATGGTGCGGGTCACCCGTCCGGGGGGGCGCATCTGCTCGATCGATCTCTGCGCCCACGACGACTCGGATCGCGCGGACACCTTCGAGATCCTCCGGCTCCGCAATCCCGCCCGGCGCAACTTCTTCCTGGCCGGCGACGTGCCGCGTCTGCTCGAAGAGGCGGGCTGCAGTCGGGTGGACTTCCACCGCTGGTCGTCCGACGAAGACGTGGATGTGTGGGCCGACAACGGCGCCATCACCGACGGCGCCCGCGTCGACATCCGGGCGGTCTACCGCGCTGCCTCTCCGGAGTTCCGGCGTCTGCACGCCGTACGCGAAGAAGAAGGGCGTCTGGTCGATCGCATGCTGTTCGGGATCACAGTCGGGACGCGGTGAGCGCGGTAGACGCGTCGCTGGCGCACCTCGAGTCGATCCGGCCCCCCGGTCCGTCAGGGTTTCTCGATGAGATCCGGGAGGTCATCCTCGTCGCCTCCAGCTCTCGCGGGGGCTCGACCGTCTTCATGGAGCTGCTGCGGCTCGCGCCGACGCTCCTGCACTTCCAGGCAGAGATCAACCCGTTCCTGGTGCTCGCGGGGCTGGGCTGGCCCGGCAGCGGGTCGGGCTCGGATCGTCTGACCGCCGATCACGCAGAGGAAAACCGCGCGCGACTGGACGGTCTGCTCGCCCCGGATCTGGGCGGCGCAGAGATCGCTCCTGTGGCGAGCGCTCCCGCGGGCAGCCCGCTGGACGATGTGGAGCGAGAGCGCTTCGCGCGACACCTGTGCTGGCGCCTTCATGTGCAGTGGCCGCTGGAACGGTTCGCGGTGGCGGATGTCCGGCGCTGGCTGGACGCGGCTCTGGAACCTGTGACCTGCCGGCCGGGCTGGGGGGTGTCGGAGCGACAGCGGTTCCATCTCCGCTTCCTGGCCCGGGTCCGCGCGCGACACCCGGCCGTGAACCCCTACTACTACGACCTCGACGCGGCGGGCGTCGCGGAGCGGTTCCCGGAGCTGACGCCGCCGGTCGGTCCGCCCTCGGCGTGCGTCATCGAGGAGCCTCCCTTCGTGCTGATCGCGCCGTGGCGCGCGGTCGATCCGGCGCTCCTCGCGCGCCGTCCGCTGGTGATCAAGACCCCCAGCAACGCCTACCGGCTGCGCTTCCTGGCGGCGCTCTTTCCGAACGCGCGCCTGCGGGTCATTCACCTGGTGCGGAGCCCCGCGGCTGCGATCAACGGGCTGGTGGATGGCTGGCGGTACCGGGGCTTCCACGCCCATCGCGTCCCGGCGCCCCTGCGTATCCGCGGGTACGCCGACGCCTGCCCGGCGGACGCGTGGTGGTGGAAGTACGACCTCCCCCCGGGCTGGGAGGACTGGACCGGCGCTCACCTGGAGCAGGTCTGTGGTTTCCAGTGGCGCTCCGCTCACGCATCGACGCTGGAGTGGCTGGCACAGAGCGGCGCGGATCACCATCGCATGCGCTTCGAGGAGGTGATCGCCTCGCCGGAGCGACGCGCGCTGGCCTTTGGGGAGCTGTTCGCCTGGCTGGGTCAGCCGCCGCCGCCTCGGGAGTCCGTCCTCGCGGGTCTCCCGCCGGTGATGGCGACCGCGCGTCCGCGGCATCGCCGGTGGTTCGACAAGGCAGAGCAGCTCGAGCCGGTGCTGGCGCGGCCGGAGATCATCCACCTGGCGCGTCGGCTGGGGTACGAGGGTCGAGGAGAATGGATCTGATGGACTCGATGGACTCGATGGACTCGATGGACGACCCCACGCAGACGCCCGCCAGCTACGGCGGTCCAGGGTGGGTCCCGCGGACGGCCGCGCACGCTGCGGAGGTGCGCGCTGGCGACCTGTGGCATCCCTGCGGCGTGGACAGCGAATTCGCGCCGCTGCGGGAGGTGCTGCTGTGCTGGCCGGGGGACTCCCTCGGGGCGATCGACGACCCCGATCGCTGGCTGCTGCTCGGTCGCCCTGATCTGAAGGGCATGCGGGCCGAGATGGAGCAGATCGTCGCGTTCTACGAGGGGCAGGGGGTGCGGGTTCACCTGCATCGCCCGGCCGACGCGCCGCCGAACACCATCTTCATGCGCGATCTGATCTGGATGACCCCGGAGGGCGCGGTGATCTGCAGACCAGCGGGGCTGGCCCGCGCCGGCGAGGAGCGCCACGCCGCGCAGGCGCTGGCCGGCCTCGGCGTGCCCATCCTCCAGGGGATGCGCGGCCGGGGGACCTTCGAGGGGGCCGACGCCCTGTGGGTCGATCCCCGCACGGTCGCGATCGGCGTGGGGCGGACCAACGCCGCGGGCGTCGATCAGCTCCGCGGGCTGCTGCGTGCGCTTGGCGCCGACCTGGTGGCGCTGGAGCTGCCCCCCGGCGTGCAGCACCTGCTGGGCATGGTGGTGTTCCTCGACCGCGATCTGGCGGTGATCCACGGCGGACACGCCACCACCGAGCTGCAGATGATGCTGAGTAACTACGGGGTTGATGCCATAGAGCTCCCCGCCGACGATGAGCTGACGCTCGGCCTGGGCATGAACGGCGTGACGCTGGGGCCGCGGCGGTTCGTGATGCCCGCGGGCTGCCCCGGCATCCGGCGCCGCCTCGAAGACGCAGGCGTGGAGGTGCACACCCTGCCCACCCATCACCTCGCGTTGGCGGCGGGCGCCCTGGGCTGCCTCACCAGCCCGCTCCGGCGTGATCTCATCGGTTGACCCGCTGCAATGTCTACCCTCCGCCCCCTGCTGCTCGCCGCGCTCGACGCCCGCGCGCCGTTCCTCGCGGACCTCCAGGGCACCGACTGCTACCGCGTCTTTCACGGCGCGGTGGAGGGGCGCCCCGGCCTCACGGTCGATCGGTACGGTCCGGTGCTCCTGGCGCAGACCTTTCGGGCGCCGCTGGAGCCGGAGGATCGCCACGCCCTGAACGCGCTCGCCGCCGACCTGCCGGGCGTGGGCCACATGGTCTGGAACCACCGCGGTGAGGGGGAGCGGGCGCTGTCCGGCCCATCCGAGCGGCACGTCGTCACCGAGGACGGCCTGCGCTTCGCCTTCCAGAGCCGTCACCGCGGGCTGGACCCCTGGCTCTTCCTGGACTTCCGCGCGGGTCGGCGACGGGTTCGTCAGGAGACCCGGGGCAGGCGGGTGCTGAACCTGTTCGCCTACACCTGCACGATGGGCGTCGCGGCAGCCGCGGGCGGAGCGCGCCACGCACTGAACATCGACTTCTCCGAGAGCGCTCTGGCGATCGGGCGGGAGAACGCGGCCCTGAATGACGTCCCAGCCAATCGGTTCACCGCTGACAAGGCCGACGTGATCCCCACCATCCGGCAGCTCGCGGGGCTCCCTGTCAAAGGGCGCGGGCGCAGACGTCCCTTTCGTCGGTATTCGACGCAGCCGCAGGGCATCATCGTCCTCGATCCGCCGACGTGGGCTCGGAGCCCCTTCGGCGCGGTCGATCCGGTGCGGGACTATGCTTCGCTGTTCAAGCCCTGCTTGCTCGCCGCGGCTCCGGGGGGCGCGATCCTCGCCACCAACCACGTCTCCACGGTCGATCGCGACGACTGGGTGGCCGGGCTGCGTCGCTGCGCTGACAAGGCCGGACGTCCCCTGGCAGACGTGGAGATCATCCCCCCAGACGCGGACTTTCCCAGCCCCGATGGCCACCCTCCCCTCAAGATGGCGTGGTGCACCGTCCGATGAGCGCGCGTCGCGTGGGTGGGCTGCTGGTCGCCCTCGCCCTCGTGCTGCTGGCGCAGCTCGCGCTGACCACCAGCCCGCACCTCTCCGAGCTGGACGACGAGGAGCTGTTCAACGCCGGTCAGGCCTGGCTGATGCTGGAGGGGCACACCGCGGACGTGTTTCGGCTGCAGTACCGCCCGTTCTGCGGCGGCTGCACCCTCGACGCGACGGCGGCCGCGGGCCTGTTCGCCGCGCTGGGGCGGAGCTGGCTCGTGTGGAAGCTGGTGCCGGCGGCGTGGGTGGCGCTCTTGATGATCGCGGGGATGCGGCGCCTCGATCGCGAGCTGGGGGCGCCAGCGGCGCTGGCCTTCGCCCTGCTGCTGCTGCTGCCGCCCCGGTCGTGGGCGTTGCTGTCAGCGATCGGTTGGGGGAACCACCTGGAGGCGGGGGTGCTGGCGCTGGCGGCGCTGGCTCTCACCCGACGGGTCCGCGGCCAGGCGGGCTCCCTGGGCCTGGGAGCGCTCCTGGGGTTCGCCGTGTGGGTGTCGTTCTCGGGGGCGTTCGCGATCGTCGCGGTGGCGAGCTGGCGGGTTCATCAGCGGCGCTGGCGGTCCCTGGCCTGGACCCTGGCGGGCGTCCCACTGGGCCTGCTGCCGTGGGCGGCCCAGTGGCTCCAGACCGGGCACCACCCGTTCCACACGATCTACGCCGCGCATGAGTCGCTGCCGGATCCGCGGCGCGTCCCCGCCAAGCTGGCATCGCTGTTGGCCCCGCAGCAGATCGCGGCGCTGCTGGGCTACCCCACGCAGTGGTGGGGCTACGTCCTGGGCTGGGGCTGGGCGGCGAGCGTCGGCGCGGCGATCATCCACCTGGCCCGCCGCGGTCCGGAGCTGGGGCGGCTCGCGCTGGTGTTCGTCGCCTGCTGGCTGGGGATCTACTGCCTGGTGGGGTTCTCGGTGGGCACCGCTGACTGGCCCCAGCTCGCCTACCCGGCCTCGCTGCGCTACGCCGCTCCGCTCCTCATCCTCCTGTTCTTCACGCTCGCTGTGGCGGTGGGCAGCCTGTGGCAGGGCGGCCGTCGCCTGGCGGCGCTGGGTCTGCTGGTCGCGCCGACGCTGAGCGGCGCCGCCATTCGCGCGGACACCATGCGGGCGACTCCGGCGGCGTACGCCGCGCTGGAGCCGGTGGCCTGGCCGTTCTTTCGCGCGCAGATGAGCTTCGCGCTGCCGCTGGAGACCCATCACGCGTGTCGCTCCACCGACGTCCGGTGCCGGCAGCTCCACGCCTACGCGATCGGTCGGGAGGAGGCCACGGCCATCCTGCGCGCCGGGGAGCCGCTCGATGGGATCACCCGCCTTCCGGTCGACGCCTGGTGGGCGGGACTCGGCGCGGCCCTCGCCAGCCACCTCGAGCCGCTCCACCCAGGCAGCCGCGCGCTGCTGGGGGCAGCAGCTGACGCGCTGACTCCACTGGATGATCCCGACGGCATGCGCGTCGCGATGCGCGCTGTGGGGGAGTGGTGCATGCGCCGCTCGGACACCTGGATCACCGCGCTGTCCCGGGGCGACACGCCGGCCGCCGTGGCGCACATCCGAGCCGTTCTCGACACGCCAGCGGTCGCAGACGCCGGCTGGTGGGCGCTGGGGCGGGCTCGAGGATTCCGCGTGGCCGGGTATGTGCGGCCGGGGCCGGTCGAGCTGCCCGCTGGAGCGCTGCCCGCCGCCTATGTGTCGGGCTTCGCCGACGCGCTGGGGGAGCAGTGGGGGCCGCGCGAGTCCATCCCGCGGCCGACCGGGCTGCTTCCAGAGGTTGAGGCGGAATTCCTGCGCGGCTACCGCGCGGGGGTGGCCCGCCGCTGGACGGTGACGCAGCGTACGTCCCCGATGTTATTTATCCAACGTTAGTGCTTGGTTTGCCGGATGTTGAGGGTCGGCCCTGTAATGTTGCCCTCTCCCTGTTGCGTTGCGATCGGGTTGTTGGTTGTTGGTTGTTGGTTGTTGGTTGTTGGTTGTTGGTTGTTGGTTGT